>PLKS01000192.1 GCA_003140665.1 Opitutaceae bacterium | reverse complement strand
CGCTGCTGATGGCGGCGTCGGCGCCTTTCTTTGGCTTCTTCCTCTACAGGATCAACCATCCCGCGACCTTCAGCTTCTGCTACGCGCCCTGGATATTGTATTGCTGGCTTCGGTGCCTCGACGGCCGGTCGGCCCGGAGCGCCACGATCTGGCTCGCCGCGCTCGTCGGCGCAAACTGGGCCGAGCTGAACAGCGGCACGGTGAAGGAGGCCTACGTCCTGATCCTATCCATGAATTTCTCGGGCCTGTGCCTCCTGCTGGCAAGCAAGCGGCCGCTTCCCGAGAAGTCGGGCCTCGTCGCCGGTGCTCTGGCCTCCGGCGCGATCTTCGCGATGGTCGGTTCCCCGGTGTGGTACACGTTCTACCGGGCCCTCAGGGGATCGTACACGAGCTACAACAGTCCGTTCGCGTTCCAGATCCAGCCCGGAATGCTCATCGGGCTTTTCGACGAGGCCTTCTACCGGCCCTTCCAGGTTGAACTGGGCGTCGTCAACCCGTCGGCCAATTTCTTCGTGCTGATAGGGCTTCTTTGGGCCGTCGTGCGCTGGCGCTCGCTCGCGGCCGAGCGGGTTGCCGTCGCCCTCGCCCTTTCGAGCGTGCCCTTGCTCGCGCTCGCGTTCGGGCTGGTGCCCCCCGGGCTTATCGAGCGGATTCCGTTCCTGGGAAACATCCTCCATATCGACAACACGTTCTCCTGTGCGCTGATCATCATCTTCTCCGTCCTGGCGGCGATGGGCTGGCGCGAGGCGCTCGAGCGGTTGGGATCGCGCGACGGCAAGCGTGAGGCCGTGGCCGTCTGCCTGCTGGTGCTCGCCCTGTTCGCCGCCTATCTCGGCACGGCTCAGGCGATCCTCAGGGGTGCCTATTCGGACAGCACGTGGGGCCGGATCATAGCGGTCCCGCCCTTCATCCATGCCTATGGTTGGAGCCTCGTTGCCGCGGCCGCCGTGTTCCTGTGGGCGCTCCATCGCGCACGTCAGCGGGGTTCACCGAGCGCGGCGATCCTCATCTACCTGGCGCTCGCGTTCGCCGCCTTTCATTGGCGCGAGGGGCTCCTGCTCGGCTCGGCATATTCCGACTATGTCGTGACGCCCACCGGGCGGGTCGACCTGCAGGCGAGGTCCCCGACCATCGACGCCGTCCTGGCGGCGGGGGATTCGCCCTCCAGGGTGATCGGGTTTCACAACTCCCTCCTGCCAGGATGGTCCATCGCCTACGACCTCGAGGGCATCTCGGGGCCTGACGCCCTGGTGAACCGATATTACCGGGAGCTGATGGACACGGCCGGGGTGAGGCGCCTCTGGGACTGGCGCTATATCGTCGAGGGCGAGGATCTCCCGCGGCTCAAGCCGGTGTTTGATTTCCTGAACGTCCGATTCTACATCGGCTATCGCTTGGACAAGACTTGGCCTGACAAGAAGCTGAAGTTCCTCCTCTCGTCCGACATGGATGCCTACGAAAGCGCGACGGCGTGGCCGCGAGCCTTCTTCAGCGACAGCGCGGCGGTGTACAACGACGCCGCCCAGTACTGCTCCTGGATCAAGGCCGGCGACGGGCGCCCCTTTGTCGGCATTCAGCACAGCGACTGGATCCGCCTGACCCCCCTGCCGAGGGTCTCGGGCGACCTGAACGCCCGAAAGATCAACGCCGCCGAGGACTACCGGCTGACGACCAACACGACCTCCTTCACCGTTTCGGCGACCGGCCCCGGCTTCATCGTGCTGAGCGAGGCCTACGAGCCGGGAAATTTTCGTGTGACCGTGAACGGGAAGGAGTCGCCCTACCTGCGGGTCAACCACGCATTCAAGGGCGTGTACGTCGACGCCGCGGGGACCTACCGGGTCGAGTTCGCCTATTGGCCCCGCGGGCTATCCACGACGCTCGCCCTCTTCGCGGCCGGGGTCGGGCTGACGGCGCTGGCGCTGCTTGCGGCGATATTTGTCCTCAAGCCGGCATCGGGCCCGAGCCGCGGTCCTGCCTGAGCGGATCCCGGGAGCGGACTACTGGCTGGCGATGGTCTCGAGGCGGCGGCGGTAGCGGGCGCCGATCACCGAGGGCGAAAAGCGCTCCTCCATGGTTCGCCGGGCGGCCGCGCCGATCCGCGATGCATCGGCGGAGTCGGAGGCGATCCGGCGCATCAACTCAGCGGCGTGCCCGACGTCCGGCTCGGCCCAGGTCGAACCCTTGGCATAGGGTCCGTGGTCTTCCCCGAGCTTGACGAGCGAGAAGCGGACCGGGAGGCCGTTCTCATGGTTGAGGTATTCCGACGTGGCGGACCATCCCGTTGCGATGACGGGCTTGCCAAGGTACATGGACTCGGCGACGGCCAGGCCGAATCCCTCGGACCGGTGGAGCGACACAAAGCAGTCGCAGGCGGCCTCAAGGGCGTAGACGTCGGCGCGGGACAGCGTCTCGCTGATGATCACCGTCCCCGGAAGGTCCGTCACGGCCGCGGAAAGGGCGGCGAAATCGCCCGCGTTCGCGTCCGCATTCTGCACCTTGATGACGAGCGCGGCTCCGCCACCGGCGAGGCCCGACCGGCGGAACGCCTCGATGACCGCGCCGGGGTTCTTGCGGGCGGTGTAGGAATTCAGGTCGAACAGGAAAAGGAAAAGGAACGCATCCTGAGGGAGCCCGAAACGCCTTCGGATCGACCCCGTGTCCCCCTTGGGCCGCTCGAAACCGATCGCGTGCGGCATCGTGAGGACCGGAAAGTGGGCCCTGAGCGCGATCGACTCCCGCACGAAGTCGCTGGGACACCAGATCTCGTCGAAGTAATCGAGCGACGACATCCATGCCTCTGGAAACTCGGGCAGCTCCCATGCGAAGAAGCCGATATTGTATTTGTCCCTGCGAAAGGCCTCGCCGTGATGGTGGTCGATGTCGCGCGCGACGGGAGGGTCGACATGGAACACATTGACGCCGTGCGGGTTGGAATCCTGAAGGCGAGCCGAAAACGTCGTGTCCCCGAGGCGGTTGCGGCAGTTGAGCCTGAGCGGGACAAGGCAGGTCGCGATCGAGGCAGCATCCGCGGCTCGCGCCATGCAACGGGCCGACTCGCCGATCCCGAGGTCGGCGGTGAAGAACCCGACGATGTTCATCCCCGTCCTCGAATGATCGCGCGCGAACACGGCAGAGTAGGGGCTTTCCCGCTTTGAAAAGTCGTAGATCGGCTCCCCGGCGCCCGACTCGATCGACCGTATGCGCAGCTGGCGGTTCTTGTTCTGGGCGCGATACCGCTGGATCGGCCCGAGGCGCGTCACGCGGCCCAGCCACGCGAGGGCGTTCGTCAGACCGGTGCCGCGCATCTGGAGCGACAGCACCGGCGGGATACGCGCGGAGGCGGGATCCAGCGCCATCCTTGCCTCCCAGGATCCTGCCGCCCCGGGCTGGATCGAGCAAACCTTCCGGCCGTTGAGGAACACGTCGAGCCCTGGAAAGCCCCTCTCGATTCCGCGGGCGGCCGGATGCGCGCGGAACTCCCCCTTAAGGACGATCGAATCGACGTCGACGATCGCCGGCAGCTGTATGACCGCCGTCTCGCGGAGCCACGCCGAGTTCGTCGCGAACTCGTCGAAATAGAGCCCCGAGAAGCGCGTGAAGCGCCTGGCGAAAGCCCCTCCGAACGGCGGGGTGTGTTGAAACGTGGCCATGCTCAATCGGAGATCAAATTCCGCCAGTGCGCGAGCTCCCCGTCGATGACCTCGTTCATCGCAGCCATCGCATCCACGGGGGGAAGATACCGGACATGTATCATATACAATGCCACGCGCATGGCCTCGGAAGGATCTTCGATCCGGCGCGGATCGTCCAAGATTCCCCGATACTGGCGCCAGGTCCACCGCCGGCTCCCGATATGTGCGATCTGCTCGCGCCAGCGCAGGAAAAGGCGCCGCGTGTTCTCCTCGTCGTGGAGCTTGCGCCCGGGGGACGCGCTCACGTGGTGAAGGACCCGGCTTCGCAGGGCGACGGCATTGATGAAACCCGCATCGCGCATGCGCAGGCAAAGGTCGACGTCTTCGCAGCCGTTGACAAAGGCCTCGTCAAAGCCCCCGAAACGCCGCCATGCGTCCGCGCGGACCAGGACGCAGGCGCCGGTCACCGCTGGGGCCTCGCGGATCGGGCCGAACACGCGCGAAACGAGGCTCGGTTCCCGGCGGTCGTGCTCGGGCTTGCACTTGCGGTTGAAGTAGATGCCGGCGTGGTCGACCTCGCGGGTGGCCGCGTTGACCTGGATGTTTCCCACGAACCCAACCCGGGGCCCGAGCGATTCAAGCGCGCTGAGCATCGGGTCGAGCCATCCCCGCCCCAGGACGAGATCGTTGTTGAGGAGGGCGAGGATTCTGCCGCGGGCGACGGCTGCGCCCCGGTTTGTGGCGGCGCCGAAGCCGAGGTTGCGCTCGTTAAGGACAATCCGGAACGGTTCCCCGAGCGTGGCGAGCCAGTTGCGCGTCCCATCCGTGCTGCCGTCGTCGACCAGGATGATCTCGTAGGCGATGCGCCTGGGGATCGAACGGCGGAGGCCTTCCACCATCGCCCGGGTGAGGTCCAGGCAGTTGAAAAGCGGCGTGATGACGCTGATTCGCGGCGTGCCGGGGCTCCTCGTTGACACGGGTGCCGGCCTCCTATTGCCCGGAGAGGAGCCTGCGCAGGTATTGGGCGTAGCCCGACTTCCCGAGCTTCTCGATGTTTGCCTCGAGGCGGGAGACATCGATCCATCCCTTCCGCCAGGCGATCTCCTCGAGGCACGCGATTTTCAGGCCCTGGCGCTTTTCGATGACATGGACAAACTGGGCCGCCTCGAGAAGGGAGTCATGCGTCCCCGTGTCGAGCCATGCGGTGCCGCGCCCAAGAAGCTGCGCATGGAGGGTCCCCGCCTCCAGGTAGAGACGGTTGAGGTCGGTGATCTCCAATTCGCCGCGCTTCGAGGGCTTCAATCGCCGGGCAAATTCCACGACATCGCTGTCGTAGAAATAGACGCCCGGCACCGCGTAGTTTGACCTGGGCTTCAGGGGCTTCTCCTCGAGCGAAAGCACGCGGCCGTCCGGCCCGAATTCCACCACACCGTAGGCGGAGGGGTTGGCCACGTGGTAGCCGAAGATCGTGGCGCCCTTCGCGCGCGCGTTCGCGGCGGAGAAGGCCCTTGCGAGATCATTGCCGTAGAAGAGGTTGTCTCCCAGAATCAGGGCGCTCGGCGAGCCTGCGATGAAATCCGCTCCGATGACGAACGCCTGGGCGAGGCCCTCGGGATTCGGCTGCTCGGCATACTCGAGCTTCAATCCGAAGTCGGAGCCGTCGCCCAGCAGCCGCCTGAAGAGCGGCAGGTCCTGGGGCGTCGATATCACGAGCATCTCGCGGATGCCGGCGTGCATGAGCGCCGATATCGGGTAATACACCATCGGCTTGTCGAACACCGGCATGAGCTGCTTGCTGACGGCGATTGTCAGGGGGTAGAGCCGGGTGCCCGAGCCGCCAGCGAGGATGATGCCTTTTCGGTTCATGGATGCCTTTATCGTGACGGCTCAGGCGGTCCTGCCGAGGCGCTCGCGCGCATAGCGCTTTGCCGTGACCTCGCCGCACCACGCCCGGTTCGCGATGTACCAGTCGACGGTCTTCTCAAGGCCCGTCTTGAAGGACTCGAGGGGGCGCCATCCGAGCTCGCGCTGGAGCTTCGAGCAGTCGATGGCGTAGCGGCGGTCGTGGCCGGGCCGGTCCTCGACGAACTCGAGCAGCTCCGCATGGCTGCCCCCCTTCCTTGAGGGCACCCTGGCGTCGAGCAGGGCGCAGATGAGCGTAACGGCCTCCAGGTTGGTCATTTCGTTCAGGCCGCCGACATTGTAGGTTTCACCCAGGCGGCCGCGATCCAGGACGAGCGCGATCGCGCTGCAATGGTCCTCCACGTGGAGCCAGTCGCGCACCTGCCGGCCATCGCCGTAGATCGGAAGCGGCCGACCATCGAGCGCGTTGAGGATGACCAGCGGAAGCAGCTTCTCGGGAAACTGGAATGGGCCGTAGTTGTTCGAGCAGTTGGTGGTCAGGACGGGCAGCCCGTAGGTGTGCCGGTACGAGCGCACGAGGTGATCGCTCGCCGCCTTGGAGGCGGCGTAGGGGGAATTGGGGGCAAACGCGTTCTCCTCCGTGAACGGCGGATCCAGCGGCTCCAGCGTTCCGTATACCTCGTCCGTCGAGATATGCAGGAAACGGAACGCATCCCTCGCGCCGCCTTTCATCCCCGTCCAATGTCGCCGGACAGCGTTGAGAAGCCGCAGCGTCCCCAGGACATTGGTCTGCACGAAGGGCTCCGGCGAGTCGATCGACCGGTCGACATGGCTCTCGGCGGCAAAGTTGACGACGGCTCCTATCCCGTGCTCGGACAGGATCCGGCCGACCAGGGCCTCGTCGCCGATGTCGCCATGGACGAAGGCATACCGGCTGTCCGACGCGACGTCCGCGAGGTTGGCGGGGTTTCCGGCATAGGTGAGCTTGTCGAGGTTCACGACCCGGGACGCGGGCGCGGCCCGGCCCAGGAGCAGCCGCCGGATGAAGTTGCTCCCGATGAACCCGCAGCCGCCGGTGACGAGGATGTTCATGGCGGGCCCGGTCAGGCGGCCTTCCTCCACGCCCCGAGGTCGCGCTCCACGGCCTCGTGGACGTCCGTCAGCCGTATCCCCGCCGCCGCCAGCTTGGACGGATCCAGGACGCAGTTGGACCTGGGGGTCTTGGCCGCCGCGCTCATGAATTCACCCTCGCTGGAAAAGAACGCGAATTCCTTCGTGCAGACCCCCGAATGCCGGATGAGATCGACGACCTCGCGCGTCGTCACCTTTCCGGGATTGGTCACATTGTAGGTCCCGAACGGCACACGCTTGGTCCAGCAAGCGAGCGTCGCCGCCGCAAACTCGTCGAGCTGCGAGATCGAATTGGTGGCCTCGAGCAGCCGTGGGTAGCGCATGAGCTTCGAAAGGTAGTTCCGTGGGTTGTCCACGCTGTCGAACGGGATCCGCAGGCGCCACACAAAGAGATTGGGATGCCCCGCCAGCACCTCCTCGCCCAGGCCCTTCGTTCCGCTGTAGAAGGAGCAGTGACCGCTTCGAAACGTGAAGTTCGGGGCATCGAGCTCCGTGAATCCCTTTCCACCCGGCCCGTCCCCGCTGTAGATGCAGCCGGACGACACGTGCCCCCAGGGGACACCCGCCTCCTCGCACGCCTGCGCGACGATGCCGGGCAGAACCGCGTTGCCGAGAAGGCACTCCGGCTTGTGCAGCTCGCACGCGTCCACGTTGGGCTTGCCCGTGTACCCCGCGGCGTTGACGAGGAACTCGGGCCTGTCCCTCAGGAGGGCTGACCGGAGCGTTTCGCCATCCGTGTAATCGACCTCCGACCGGCTGAGGTTGCGGTAGGCCACGCCCTTTAGCCTGAACAGCGCCTGGTAGGCGTGTCCCACGTATCCCGAGCCTCCAAGTAGGTAGATCATGGGTTATTTGCGGCGGTAGTCGCCCCGACTGAAATACTTTTCCAGCCAGACGTACATGCAAATGAAGAAATAGCGGCTGCCCATCTCCTTTATCTTCAGCTTGGCAACCCCGTGCCTCCGGTTGCGCCAGGATATCGGGATCACCGTCCAGGTGTAGCCGCGGACGATCGCCTTGAGCGGCAGCTCGACGGTCAGGTTGAAGTGCGGCGACATGAAGGGACGGCAGCCCTCGATCACGTTTCGGCGGTACGCCTTGAAGGCGTTTGTCGTGTCGTTGAGCGGGATAGTGAACATGACCCTGATGAACAGGTTCGCCAGGCGGTTCACGAAGAGCTTCAGCCTCGGGTAATCCACGACGTCGCCTCTTCGAAGGAAGCGGCTGCCGAACGCGCATTCGTGGCCGTCGCAGAGAAGTTTCCAGTACTTGACCGCGTCCGACGGCAGGTCCGAGGCATCGGCCATCATGATGACCACGGCGTCGCCCTGTATCTGGCCGAATCCGTGCAGGATGGCCCGGCCGAAGCCGTTGGCGCCCGCGTTGCGGACCGGGAAAAGCGTGGGTATCTCGGGCCTGAGCGCCTGCAGGACCTCCCAGGTCGAGTCCTGGCTTCCGTCGTCGACGACGACGATCTCATGGGGCACCCCCTCGCGGGCGAACTCGGCGTAGAGGTCGCGAAGGGTGGACGGGAGCGACTCCGCCTCGTCGCGGGCGGGAATGACGACCGAGAACAGAGTGAGGCTCATCCGAGCGGCGCCGAGAACTCGAGCCACTCGGGATGGGCGCCGGCGTGAGCCGCGATCTCCTCGAGAATCGACTGGACGGGTATCCTCGGCCTCCATCCCCAGACCAGGCCGGCCTTCGAAGGGTCGAGCACGATCCATGGGATGTCGAAGGGGCGCGGCGCCGGATCGGAGGCGACGGGGTGGGGGCCGAAGCGGTCGTCGCACCAGTCGGTCAACTGGCGCAGGGACATGGCCGAGGCCGCGCCGCCTCCCACGTTGACGATCCGGTCGGCCGCCGCGGTCCCCGGAGTCGCAAACTGGGCGGAGAGGAGGGGGGCAAGGTCGCTGGGATGAAGGCAGTCGCGCACCTGGTGCCCCTTTCCCTCAAACCCGATGTACTTGAGCGGCCGCTTGCGGAGGTGGCTGTTTATCCAATAGGTGAAGATTCCCTGGTCCGGACGTCCGAACTGCCCTGCGCCCGCGAGGATGCCGCACCGGTTGATGTATACGGGCAGGTGGAAGGTCTCGCCGTATTCCAAGGCAAGCGTCTCGCTCGCCAGCTTGGTCGCTCCGTAGAGCGAGACCGGCGCCGAGGTCGGGAATGACTCCAAGACGCCCGCGGGTCCGACGCCGGCGGGCAGCGCGCCCCCGCCCGGCTGAAAGGCGCCTCCCACGACCCGCATGGGCAGCGCGGCCAGGGGGCCGATGCTGTAGACGCGGCTCGTGCTGAGGAGGATGAATCCGGCGCGGTTGCGCTTGCAGTACTCGAGGAGGTTGACCGTGCCGCCCAGGTTGTGCTCGACCAGCTGGCGCGAGCTCGTGAGCCCGTCGACCCCCGCGAGAATGCTCGGATTGGCCGCGGCGTCGACGACCCAGTCCGCCGCCGGCAGGGCGTCGACATCGCTCGCCGCGCGAAGGTCGCCGTGGGCCAGCCTGATCCCCAGGCGCTTCAGCTCCGCGCGATTGCCCTCGCTGCCGGGCCGGATGAAATTGTCGAACCCCGATATCTCGTAGCCCCGTCCCTGTGCTGCGAGCGCGCGGGCGATCGCGCTTCCCGCAAAACCGCAGATGCCGGAAATCAGTATTCGCACGCCCGTCTTCCCTAGTTGGTGGGCTGTGCGGGTGGTTCCGAAGCGGCTTTCTGCTTCGCGTCCTGGTAAGCCTTGCGCTGCTGGACGCCTATTTCGAGAAGATCGCTCACAAGCATCCTGGCCTCGCGCTGCTCCGTGACCGCGCTCGCGGCGGGCATGGGCGCGGACGCGATCGGGGTAGGGGCGGCCACGGGCCCGCTTGAGACCGCCATCGCGCGGGGAGCCATGGCCGCCGCCGCAGATGCGACGGTGGCCTTGCGCATGCCCAGCTCCTTTATCGCCCCCGAAATGGAGACGACTGCCTTGTCATGCGTCACGTCGAAGCTGATCACGTGGATCCCGTCGGAAATTCCGCCCACCGGAATCCATTCGCTGCGCTTCGCCTGGCGCTCAAAAATGCACACCGACACGTCGGAGCCCTGCACGCTCGACCCCGCCAGCTCGTAATCCTCGGAAGGCGCGGCGCCCGCGCCGCCCGCGCCGCCCGATGGCATGAAGGGCGATTTGCCGACCAGCGTTCCCTGCCCAAAAGCGGTCGCGACGCACCCCAGGAAGGCGAGCGCGGGGACATTCAGGCGCCAGAGGGCGCCCGTAATTCGGGATCGGGATTTACTCATCAACGCTTTAAGACGCTAGGGTATCCGCGGGGATACGTCAAACACGCGGTCGCCTGCGCCACGACTCGACAATCTGGCGGACGGTTTCCTCCAGCGACTGGGAAATGTCCCATTTCGGAAAGTGTCCGCGAATCTTGCGAAGGTCGGAATAATAGCAGATGTGGTCGCCTATCCGGTTCTGGTCCACGTACGTGTACACCTGCGCCCTGCCGGTCATGGACTCTGCGAGCTTGAACGCCTCAAGTATGGAGACGCTGTTGGCCTTGCCGCCCCCGAGGTTGTAGACCTCCCCGGCCCTGGGCGCTTCTACGTAGGCCGCCATGAACCGCGCGACATCGAGCGAATGAATGTTGTCGCGAACCTGCTTCCCCTTGTATCCCAAGATCTTGTACTCTCTCCCCTCGAGGTTGCACTTGACCAGGTAGCTCAGGAATCCATGGAGCTCGACCCCCGAGTGATTTGGCCCGGTCAGGCAGCCTCCGCGCAGGCTGCAGGTGGGAATGCCAAAGTAGCGCCCGTACTCCTGGACCATCACGTCGGCCGCGGCCTTGGACGCCCCGAAGAGCGAATGCAACGACTGGTCGATCGTGAGGGACTCCGAGATCCCGTGGGCGTAGTTCGAATCGTCGAAGTCCCAGCGCGTCTCGAGCTCCCTGAGAGCGATCCGGTTCGGCGCATCGCCGTAGACCTTGTTCGTGCTCAGGTACAGGAATGGCGACTCGGGGCAGGCCTGGCGCGCCGCCTCGAGCAGGTTCAACGTACCGACCGCATTCGTGTCGAAGTCGTCGAACGGGATGGCGGCGGCGCGGTCGTGGCTCGGCTGGGCCGCCGCGTGAACGATCGCATCCGGCTTGAGCGACCGTACCAGCGAGAGGATCCCGGCGCGGTCGCGGATATCGAGCTCGACGTGCTGAAACCCCGGCAGCTCCCGCTTCAGCCTTTCCTGGTTCCAGCGCGTATCGCCCTGCGGCCCGAAGAACACCGCGCGCTGGTTGTTGTCGACGCCATGGACGGCGTATCCCAGCTCGCGCCCGAAGTACATGCACACCTCGGAACCGATGAGGCCGGACGAACCGGTGACAAGCAGCGTCTTATTCATCGCGGGAAAGGATGCAGCGGTTTCACATCCGTTGAAAGCGGTACTTCACGAGCGCCCGCATCCAGGTCAGCGGATCGCGGAACATGGACACCTTCTTGCCCTCGTTGAACGATCGCGACCGGTAGGACACCGGTATCTCGATCGGGCGGTAGCCCTTCCTCACCAGCTTGATCAGCAGCTCCCAGTCAAAATCGAACCGGTCGCATTCAAACGTCATTCCCTTTATGCAGTCCCTGCGGAAGACTTTGTACATCGTGAACGGGTCGTTGAGCCACACGCCCAGCGACGCGTTGATCATGAAGGTGAAGGTCCAGTGCGCGAGGTTGAGGGCCAGGGCATGGAGCTTCTGGTCGGTGAACTTGCGTATCGCCCATGCCCCCTTGGTGTGGCGCGAGCCAAGCACGAAGGCGTATTCGCCCCTCGCAATGGGCTCGAGCAGCTTCTCATAGTCATTGAGGTCGTATTCAAGGTCGGCATCCTGAATGATGATGATGTCGCCCGAGGCGGCCGCCAGTCCGGTCCTGACGGCGTGCCCCTTGCCCCTGGGGGCATCCTCCAGGATCACGGCCACCGACGGCTGTCCCTTGTACCCCAGGACGATGTCGCGCGACCCATCGGTCGAATTGCTCTCGACGATGATGAGCTGCAGGTCGTATCCGGGCATCCGCTTGGCCACGAGGGCGTCCAGGGCGGTACGAACGGTCGCGATTTCGTTGTAGACGGGAATGACGACCGAGACCGTCATGACGGGGGACTCGGTCAGGGGCATCTTTGCGAAAGTTTCTGATGGTCTCCGCCTTCGATCGGCTTGGCGTAGAGGTTCATGCGGCCCCGATCCATGGGTGCTTTTGCGCCTCCGTCAACTCAGGCGGCTCACCGGGCAAGCCGCGGGAGGCCTCTCCGAGCGGACGAATATGGGCTTGCTAATAGCCATTTACTTGCATTAACACATCGCAAGAACAGCCCGGTCCACGAATTCGAAGCCAGGATCCATATGAAGACCCCGAAAGCCATCTGCGCCCTAGTCCTTGCCGTAGTTCTCTTCCCGGCTGCGGGCCCCCGGCTTCGTGCAGCAGGGGGCGGCAGCAACTACATCACGATCCAGAAAATCGAGCAATTTGACCAGACTTCGGCAAGTGGGGCGGTCGCCGATCCCGTCGCCCCCTTCGAATTCACTTCGGGCTGCCCGGTCGCGATGAGCTTTGCGCCGCCCGGCGGAATGAGCACCACTTTGACCACGGGCGCGGGGCGCAACGGTTTCGGCTTCTCGCAGACATTCGGCACCCAGACGGCGATGGACGCGGCCTTTCCAAACGGGACCTACACGCTTTCGGTGAGCGGCGCCTCGAATTTCACGCTCAGCCTGGCCGGCAATCTCTACCCCAACACGCCGCAGGTCACCAACGGCACCTGGAACTCCTCCGGGCAGCTGGTCCTCGATCCGACCCAGAACAACACGCTCAATTTCGCAGCTTTCACGGCTTATGGGACGACCGGGGTCCTCAGCCACATGATGATCTCGATCTCGTCCTTCGACAACAGCACGGTCAGCCTGTCGCAGACGAACATCACCCCGACTAATTCGTCGGGCTTCACCTCCTATTCGATTCCCGCCGGGACCTTGTCCCCCGGCTCGATCTACCAGTGCCAGCTCGAATACGACACGGCGGCAGCCGACAACACGACGGCCATATCAGGCGACACGGCGGTCACCCCCTGCTCGGCGTCGACGAGCTTCACGCTCGTGACTTCGGGCGCTCCCTCGAACGCGTCGACGATCACCCAGCAACCCACCGATCAGCAGGCCCCGGTAGGCTCAACCGTGACGTTTGGCATCAGCTTCAACGGGGGCAACAACACCGAGGTCGAGTGGTTCAAGAACGGCATACCCGTCAACCAAGGAAACCAGAACGGGCCCGGGCTCACCCTCTCCAACATACAGAATTCGGACGCCGCCAGCTATTTTGCCATCATCACAGATGGAAGCGGGCCCTACGTCCAGAGCAGCACGGTCACCCTCACCATCGGGACCGCGACCGCAACCCCGCCGGTGATCACGACGCAGCCGTACCCACAGACGATCTCGAGCGGGAGCACCGTCGTCTTCCACGTGATCGCAAGCGGAACGCCTGCGCCGACCTACCAGTGGTATTTCAACGGCAATGTCCTTTCCGATGGCAACGGGGTGTCGGATTCCACAGGCGAGGCGCTCGTCATCAACGGCGCGACCGCGGCCAGCGCGGGAAGCTACTACTGCGTGGTGACCAACGCCTCCGGCTCGGTCCAGAGCAACTCGGTAGCCCTTTATGTGAGCACCACGAGCGACATCGGGCGGCTCGTCAACATCTCGTGCCGGGCGCAGGTGGGAACAGGGGGCAACATCCTGATCGCCGGGTTTGCAGTAGGCGGGGCGGGCACGTCGGGATCGGAGTCCCTCCTGATCCGCGGGTCGGGTCCGGCGCTCCTTCCCTTTGGGGTGACCGGCACGCTCCCGGACCCGCAGCTGCAGCTTTACTCCGGCTCGACCGTGCTCGGGACCAACGACGCCTGGGCTGGCAGCGCCCAGATCTCGAGCACCGCGGCCTCGGTCGGCGCGTTTCCCTGGGGCTCCCCCTCAAGCCACGACGCGGCGCTGCTCGAGACGCTGGCCGCAGGGCCATATACCGCCCAGATTTCCGGCCAAAGCGGCGACACCGGAGTCGCGCTGGCGGAGGTCTACGACGCCACGCTGCCGGGATCGTACACCGCGGCGACCCCGCGGCTTGTCAACATTTCGGCGCGGGTGCAGGTGGGGACCGGAGGCAATGTCCTGATTGCGGGGTTCGTGATCGGAGGCTCGACCTCGAGGACGGTCCTCGTACGCGCATCGGGGCCCGCCCTCGCGCCCTTTGGGGTCTCGGGGACGCTTCCCGATCCCGAGCTGCAGCTCTTCTCGGGCGCGACGCTCCTTGGAACGAATATCGCGTGGGGCGGAAAGTTCGAGATTTCGAACGCCGCATCCGCCGTGGGCGCATTTGCCTGGAGCGATCCGTCAAGCGCGGACTCGGCCATCCTCGTGACTTTGCCGCCCGGCGCCTACACGGCGCAGGTTTCAGGGGCGAGCAACGACACCGGTGTCTCACTTGTCGAGGTCTATGAGGTTCCTTAATCTAGTTGCGCGGTATCAAGCCAAATAAATAAAAGCCAACCCGCGGCGAAGTTTGCTGCGGGTTGGCTTCCGCCAGGGATGCGGCAGAGGACAGGGACCGAGCTGGATTGAGTAACGCGTGCGTTGGTTGCGTCTCAAGGTGTGATCCGTTGAGCGTGCTAGTCTTCGTCGATTGGGTACGACCGTTCATTGGTGCGTCATGCCCACCTAGTCTGATATCGGACATAGTCGGAGCTGGAGGGCTGCGACTGTCCCCAAGGCAATCAGGTATGGGCCGGCTGCTCGGTCCCTGAAGTCTGCCGCCTCTTTAGACGGCTCTGGCAAAGAACTCGATCTGGGTGCGTGCCGCCGAGTCGCGGAGCGCGAGGCGGCTGTTTGGGCCCTGGATCTATGCCGTTGGCGTAGGGGCCTGCCGCAGCAGATCCCAGACGAAGCCGGCCAGCTCGCGGGCCAAGGCTATGTTCACCTTGGCCTTCATGACGCCTCGTCGGAGCAAGTGCCACCCACGCTTGTGGAGACGCACCTGGGCCTTCCAGGAGAGGTCCCTGTAGAGGGCGGGCTGTCCCTCCTGACGGATGCCAAGCTGTCGGGACACCTTTGGGGTCATGAGCGCGTGCTGCACGACCTCGACCAGGATCCATCGGGCATGGGGGTTGCCTGCCTTGGTGATGGCTCCCATGCGCATCGTCTGGCCTGTTGAGTTTTGTTTGGGCACAAGGCCCAGGAACGCCATCACATGCCTCGGGTGGGAGAAGCGGCGGATGTCGCCGAGCTCGGCGACAAGCATCGCTGCGGCGGTGAGCCGAAAGCCGCGCATGCACATGAGCGCCTGGACGGCGGGATACATGCGCCACTGCGGCACGTGGACCTCCAGAAGCTCCTCAAGACGCTGGACCCGCTGCACGATCTGATCGTAGGCGAAGAGATACTCCTCGAGCACGGCTCGCAGCGAGGGAATGGGAAACTGCAACGCTCGCAGGTAGCGCTGGTGCTCGGCGCTCCAGCTGGCCTTGCCTGGATAGTGCATGCCCTGGCGCAGGAGGAACGACTTGAGCCGCTGCTTGGCGCGTGTGAGGTCATGCACGGCATCGGCCCGCGCCCTCGTCATGTCGCGGATGGCCTCGTCGACATCGTCGGGAATGTGGATCGCCGTCAGCTCGCCAGCCCGGTGCAGGCGGGCCAGCATCAGCGCGTCACGGCGGTCGTTCTTCTGACGGGCTCCGTTGGCCTGGGGGATCCGTGACGGCGCCACCACGATACAGTCGATCTTGAGCCGCTTAAGGCGGCGGTAGACAACGTACCCGGTGGGTCCGGCCTCGTAGACCACGTGTAGCGTAATACCCTCACCGCCAATCTTTTTGAGCGCCTTCTCCAGCGCACGCAGGTCACTGGAGACGGCGCCGAACTGAC
>PLKS01000133.1 GCA_003140665.1 Opitutaceae bacterium | reverse complement strand
AATCCCTCCGTCTTCGGCGTCCGCCGGCCGGGGCCGCACCAGGTTTGGGCGCTGCGCGTCCAGGGCGACTCGATGGTCGACGCCCACATCATGGACGGCGACCTGGTGGTGCTTGAGCGGCGCGACCCCCGGGAGGGCGACATCATCGCGGCCCTCGTGGACGAGACCACGACGACATTGAAGAGGCTTGTGCACCTGCGCGGGCGGCCCGTGCTGCGCGCGGCGAACAAGCGCTACCGTGACATCGTGCCCGAGCGGCGGTTGGAATCGCAGGGGGTCGTGGTGGGACTGATCCGCCGGGGCGCGGCCGCCGCCTGGTAAAAACCATGAGCGCAGGTGGCCCCTCCCTCCCAAACCGTCTCCGAGCTGCGGTCACTTCTCGCCGTCCGCTTTCCAGAAAGAGCCCGGAAGCCGTGCGGCGGGGTGCCCGCGGCGGTCCGCCCGATCGATGACGCGCTCGGGGGCGGCCTGCCCGCCGGGCGGCTGACGGAGCTCGTCTCGGCCGTCCCGAGCGGCGGGGGCCAGACGGTGGTAGCGGCATTGCTCGCGGCCACCCTGGCCGCGCGGCAGCGGATGGCGCTCATCGACGGGGCGGACGGCTTTGCGCCCGAGGCCGTGCCGGCCGGCATGCTTCGCCACCTCGTGTGGGTGCGCTGCCGCGCGCCCGAGCAGGCCTTCGCGGCCGCGGACATCCTGGTGCGCGACGGCAACTACGCCGCGGTCGTCCTCGACCTGCGCGGCTGCGCGGAGCGGGCCCTGCGGAGGACCCCGGCCTCCGCGTGGTACCGCCTGCAGCGGGCCGCGGAGGGCGGCTCCGTCGCCGTTCTCGTGCAGACGACGTCCCCGCTCGTGCCCGCTGTCCCGTGGCGGCTCGTCCTCGACACGCCGCTGTCCCTGGCCGATGTCGACGCGCCGAGGGACGCCGTGGCCGACCGGCTCGCCGTCCGGACGGAGCGCAGCCACCCGCAGGCGATCGAATTGGCCGGATGAGCTACGCGGTCCTATCGGTGCCCGACTTCGCCCTGCACGCCCTGCGCAGGAGCGATCCGGAGCTTTGCGGGCAGGCGGTGGCGCTGGTGGCGGGCGAGGGGCGCAAGGCCCGCGTGGCCGCGGCTTCCCCGGAGGCCCGCGGCATTGTGCCGGGGCTTGCGGCGGCGCTCGCGATGTCCCGCTGCCCCGGGATCGTCTTCAGGCGGCGCGATCCCGCGGCGGAGGTCGAGGCCCACAGGCTCCTCCTTGGCGCGGCATTCACGCTCTCGCCGCGCGTCGAGTCGACCTGCGGCGGATGCTGCACCGTCGATCTCCGGGGCGCGGATCCGGCGCGCACGGAGGCGCTCATGCGGCTTGTCGCCGTCGAGCTGGCGGGGACGGGGCTGCCGGCCCGGATCGGGGCCGGCGCGACGCCGCTCCTCGCCTCGTACGCCGCGCGGTGCGCGGAGCCCGTCCTCGTTGTCCGGGATCCCCGGGATTTCCTGGCGCCGCTGCCCCTTGCGTTCGCGGACCCGGCGCCCGCGCAGGCGGAAATCCTCCGCGGGTGGGGGATCGCCACCCTCGGGGGATTGACGGCGCTCCCCAAGGCCGAGGTCGGCCGGCGGCTGGGCTCGGAGGGGGTGCTCCTGTGGGAGCGGGCTGCGGGCGAGACCCTCCGCGTCCTGCGCCTCGTCGAGCCCGCAAGGAGCTTCGCGGCCGAATGGGCCTACGAGCCCCCGGTCGAGTCGATCGAGCCGCTGTTCTTCAAGCTGCGGCGCTTCGCCGAGCGGGTCGCGCTCGAGCTCCGGGGCGCGGGGTTCGTCGCCGAGAAGCTCTCGCTCACCCTCCTCCTTGAGGACGAGACCGACCACCGCCGCGAGTTCCGCCTGCCGGAGCCGGGCGCGGACGTGGAGGGCTGGATGCGCGTCCTCAACGCCCACCTGGGGACCGTACGGACCGAAGCCCGGGTTGCGGGCGTGCGGCTCGTCGCGGCCCCGGCGCGGCCGCCGGAAAAGCAGGACGGCCTGTTCGACGCGGGCCTGCGCGACCCGGCCTCATTCTGGGAGAACATCGCGCGCATCGCGGCGATCGTCGGCGACGACCGGGTCGGCACGCCTGCGCTGGCCGACACCCACCGGCCGGACGCCTTCGTCCTTGAAAGGCCCTCCGAGGCCGTCACCCCATCCGTGGAGGCGCCGGTGCATCCCCCCTGCGGGCCGACCCTGCGCCGGTTCCGCCCGCCATGGCCGGTGCGCGTCGTCTGCGACGCGGGCTCGCCCTGCCGGCTGGAGGGAGGGCGGCTGGAGGGCGACGTGCGCGCCGCGCTCGGCCCGTGGCGCTCCGCGGGCGACTGGTGGAAGCCGCAGGCATGGGCCGTCGAGACCTGGCAGGTCGAGCTGGCCGGGGGCGGCGTCTACCAGATCGCCTGCATGGACGCCGGCTGGTGCGTCGAGGGCATCCTGGACTAGGCCCCGGCCTCCAAAGGGGACTCCGTCAATGCCGTTCGTCGAGCTCCATGCGCGCAGCGCGTTCTCCTTCCTGCGCGCGGGCTCGCTTCCGGAGGCCCTTGTCGCCGAGGCCGCCCGGCTGGGCATGCCGGCCCTGGCGCTGTGCGACCGCGACGGCGTCTACGGCGCCGTGCGGCTCCATGTGTCGGGCCGCGAGGCCGGCGTGCGGGCCCTTGTCGGATGCGAGATCACGATGGAGGACGGCAGCGTCGTGCCCGTCCTCGTCGCGACGCGGGCGGGCTACAGGGGGCTCTGCAGCCTGCTGACGACGGCCCACCTGCGGGCGGAAAAGGGGGAGGGGCGCGTGGCCTGGCGCGAGCTCGCGGAGGCGTGCGGGGGGCTCGTCGCGCTCACCGGGGACGAGGAGGGGCCGCTCCGGCGGGCGTGGCTCGAGCGCGGGCCGGCGGCCGCGGCCGAGGCGGGCGCCAGGCTCGCGGGGATCTTCGGGCGGGACAACCTCCACGTCGAGATCCAGCGGCACCGGGTTGCCGGCGAGGAGCGCTGGAACCGGTTCCTCGTCGACTGGGCGCGCGCCGGGCGGCTGCCGCTCCTGGCCACCAACGGCGTGCTCCACGCGACGCCGGAGTGCTGCGGAGTCCTCGACGTGTTCACGTGCCTGCGCCACCGCACGACGCTCGACGCGGCGGGCCGGCGCCTGGCCCCCAACCGCGAGCGCCACCTGAAGGACCAGCGGGCGATGGAGGAGCTGTTCAGGGACCTGCCCGAGGCGATCGCGAACACGGGGAAGCTCGCGGAGCGGCTCGAGTTCACGCTCGCGAACCTGGGGTACCGGTTCCCCGACCACCCGGTGCCCGCCGGCGAATCGCAGGACTCGTTCCTTAGGAAGATGACGTACTTCGGGGCCCAGCAGCGCTACGGGAGCGTGGTGGGCGAGGTGCGGCGCCAGCTCGAGCGCGAGCTGGCGCTCATCGCCAGGCTGGGCTTCAGCGGGTATTTCCTGATCGTGTGGGACCTGTGCGCCTTCGCGCGCGAGCGCGGGTCGCTCGTGCAGGGGCGCGGGAGCGCCGCCAACAGCGCGGTGTGCTATGCGCTCGGGATCACGGCCGTCGACCCGATCGAGAGCAAGCTGCTCTTCGAGCGTTTCCTCTCGGAGGGCCGCACGGACTGGCCCGACATCGACCTCGACCTTCCCAGCGGCGAGCGGCGGGAGGAATTGATCCAGGAGGTGTACCGGCGGTATGGCCGCAGGGGCGCGGCGATGACGGCGAACGTGATCACGTACCGGGGGCGAAGCACCCTCCGCGAGGTGGGCAAGGTGCTCGGCTTCCCGGACGACACCCTGGACCGGTTCTCAAACCTCTTCCACGGGGGCGACCTGCCCCAGACCCTTGAGCTGGAGGAGCAGCTGCGGATGGCGGGCGTGTCCGATGCCCACCCGAGGCTGCGCGCGCTCGTCGACACCTGCCGCAGGGTGCGCGGCCTGCCCCGGCACCTTGGCCAGCATTCCGGGGGGATGGTCCTGAGCTCGGGCGACCTCGACCAGCTCGTGCCGCTGGAGAACGCCCGGATGCCTGGGCGCTCCGTCCTCCAGTGGGACAAGAGCGACATCGAGGACATGGGGCTGCTCAAGGTGGACCTGCTCGGGCTCGGGATGATGGCCGCCCTGCAGGACGCGGTCGAGATCTGCGCCCAGCGCGGACAGCCGGTCGACCTGGCGCGGCTTCCCAAGGACGACCCCGCCGTGTTCAGGATGATGCAGGAGGCCGATACCGTGGGGGTCTTCCAGGTCGAGAGCCGGGCGCAGATGTCGACGCTCCCGCGGATGAAGCCCCAGAATTTCTACGACCTGGCGGTCGAGGTCGCCATCATCCGGCCCGGCCCGATCCAGGGGGACGCCGTGAATCCCTATCTCAAGCGGCGGGCCGGGGAGGAGCCCGTGACGTACCCCGACGAGCGGGCACGGCCCATCCTGGAGCGGACGCTGGGGGTGGTCCTTTTCCAGGAGCAGATCCTCAGGCTCGCGATGGAGCTCGGCGGGTTCAGCGCCTCCGAGGCGGACGAGCTCCGGCGCGCGATAGGGTTCACGCGCTCCCAGGAGCGGCTCGACCGGATGAAGGCCCGGCTCACCGTGGCGTTCCGGGAGAACGGCGTGAGCGAGCCGGCGGTGGAATACCTGATCAAGTCCCTCGCGTCGTTCGCCCTCTACGGGTTCCCCGAGTCGCATGCGATCAGTTTTGCGCTGATCGCCTATTCGAGCGCGTGGCTCAAGGTGAACAGGGCCGCCGCATTCTATGCGTCGCTCCTTAACTGCCAGCCGATGGGGTTCTACTCGCCGGCGAGCCTCGTCCAGGACGGGCGCCGCCACGGCATCACATTCCTTCCGGTCTGCGTCCAGTCCTCCGATGGGAAGTGCCGCGTGGACTCGGACACCACGGTCCGCCTGGGGCTCGCGACGGTGCGCGGCATGCGCGCCCCGGCGCTGCAGTCGATGCTCGCCGCGCGCGCGGAGCGGCCGTTCGCGTCGCTCGCCGATTTCCTGCGGCGGACGCGGTTCAGCGCGGCCGAGCGCCGGGTGCTGGCCGGCGCCGGGGCGCTCAACGGGCTTGCGGACCACCGGAGGTCCGCGCTGTGGCGCGTCGAGGCGTTCCAGGGGGGCGACGACCTCTTCCGGCAGGCGCCGGAGGCCGGCGAGGAGGCGCTCTCGCCCCTGGAACGGATGACGCTCCTCGAGCGGCTGCAGGCCGACTACAGGCACCTGTCGCTCACGGCCGGGGCCCATCCGATGAGGCTCGCGCGCCCCATGCTGGCGGATGTCCGCACCGCGGGGGAGCTCGGGGGGCTGCGGGCGGGGGAGCGCGTGAGGATCTGCGGCTCGGTCATCACGCGCCAGCGGCCGGGCACGGCGAAGGGGTTCTGCTTCATCACGCTGGAGGACGAGACCGGCCTGGCGAACGCGATCGTGCGCCCGCGGCTCTTCGAGGAGGCGCGGCTCGTCATCAATCTCGAGCCTGCGCTTGTGATCACGGGGCGGCTGCAGAACGAGAAGGGCGTGATCCACGTCATGGCGGAGGAGATCGCCGCCATGCCCGACCTTGGGCTCCCCGCGCAGGCGTCGCACGACTTCCACTGAGCAGATTGCGCGGGACCGGGATTGCACTCGGGCCGACCTGCCGCAACAGCTGGACCGCAGAATGGAATTCCGGCTCGCCTTCGCCGCCTTCATCGCCGGGTTCGCGGCCTACCTGTTCCTGGGCGGAATCGGGGTCACGGACAGCGGGCGGCGATCACGGCCGGCCTGAATTCCGCCCTTTCAGGAAGGAAATGATCCGGCGCATGGCGTTGCATCCATGCGGCAATCCGGTTCGTAATGGGGATGGATGAGCCGCCCCCCGCTGATCGTCGCCGTGTTGTTCGCCGCCGCCGCCGGTCGCGCGTGCGCCGCCGACGCGATCGCCTGGCAGCCCTGGTCGGATGCGGCCTTCGCCACCGCGAAGCGTGAGCACAAGTTCGTCATCATGGACCTCGAGGCGGTGTGGTGCCACTGGTGTCACGTCATGGACGAGACCACCTATCGCGACCCGAAGGTGATCTCCCTGATGGGCGCGCGCTACGTTGCCGTCCGGGTGGACCAGGACTCCCGCCCCGACCTCGCCAACCGATATGAGGACTACGGATGGCCCGCGACCATCGTGTTTGCCGCCGACGGGAGCGAGATCGTCCGGCGCCGCGGCTATCTGACGCCTGCGGAAATGGCCTCGATGCTCCAGGCCATCATCGACGATCCTTCCCCGGGTCCCTCGGTCACGGCCGACGCCAGCCCCAAGTACCCGTCGGAGACGCGGACGGATGACGCGGTGACGGCCGACCTGAAGAAGAGGCTGCTCGCCGGATACGACCGGGATGTGGGCGGATGGAGCGGCGAGCACAAGTTCCTGGACGCGGACAACGTCGAGTATTGCCTGCGCGCCGCCGGCCGGGGCGACGCGGAGGCGGGCGCCGTCGCGCGCGACATGCTCCGGCTGCAGCGCCAGCTCTTCGACCCGGCTTGGGGCGGCGTCTACCAGTACTCGGCGGAGGGAGACTGGGCCCATCCGCACTTCGAGAAGATCATGGCGATCCAGACCGACAACCTCCGCGTCTATTCGATGGCCTCCGAGGAATGGCCCGACTGGGCATACCAGTCGGCGGCGGCAGAGGTGCGGCGGTACCTGCGGGGCTTCCTCCAGGGGGCCGACGGGGTGTTCTACACGAGCCAGGATGCCGACCTTGTGCCCGGCGAGCACGCAGCCGACTTTTTCCTCCTCGACGACCATGGCCGGCGGGCGCGCGGCATCCCGCGTGTCGACATGCACCGGTACGCCCGGGAGAACGGATGGGCGATCGCCGCCCTCTGCGCCTTTTCGGGCGCGACCGGGGATGCCGCGCCGCTCGCCGAGGCGGTCCGGGCCGCCGATTGGGTGGTCGCGCACCGCGCGCTTCCGGGCGGGGGTTTCCGGCATGACGAGGCCGACGCGGCCGGCCCGTTCCTTGGCGACAGCCTTGGGATGGGCTCGGCGTTCCTCGCATTGTACCAGGCCACGGGGAACGCGGCGTGGCTCGCGCGGGCCGAGGGGGCCGCCGACTTCGTCCGGGGCCACTTCGCCCGTGGGGACGAACCGGGATGCGCGACATCCGACACGACGTCCGCCTCGTTCCCGAGGCCGCTTCCGGAATTTGACGAGTCCGTTGCCCTGGCCAGGTTCGCAAACCTGCTTGGGCGCGCCTCCGCGCGGCCGCAGGACCACGCATTGGCGGAGTCGTCGCTGCGGTGGGCGCTTTCACCGGGGGCGATGAACCGGCGCGGCCCGTATGTCGGCGGGCTCCTCCTGGCGGCCGACGAGGCCCGCACCGAGCCGCTGCACGTGACCGTCGTGGGCCACCGGGACGATCCGGTTGCGCGGGCGCTCTTTGCGGCCGCCCAGCGCGCGCCGACCTCCTACAAGCTCGTGGAGTGGTGGGACCGCCGCGAGGGGCCGCCGCCGCGGGGGGAATCGATCTTCCCGGACCTCGACCGATCCGCGGCCTACCTCTGCGCCAACGGGGCCTGCTCGTCCCCGATCTCCGACCCCCTGGCTCTCTCGCGCAGGCTGGAAAAGGCGACCGCCGCGGCGGGGAGGCAATAGGCCGGGCGCCTGGCTCCCACGGCGGCCGCTGCCTCCGGGTCGGGACATCCCTGCGGGGATGAAGAGCGGCCGGCGAAGCCGGCGAGGGCTAGATCCTTACCTGCAGGCCCACGTAGGCGAGAAGCGACACCCTCGGGCCAAGCGAGCTGGCCGCGTCGCGGCCGATGGCCAGCAGCAGCGTTTCATGCGCCGAAAAATCATAGCGTGTCCCCAGGTTTATGATGGCCTCATAGCGCCCGAGGCGTTCGGAGGCGTCGACGTGCACCTCCGCATCGAGCTCCCATCCCTTGGAGACCTCGCGTCCGACGCACAGGCCCCCCATCCAGCCCCGGTCCCGGGCGGCCCCGCTGAACATGTGGCCGAAATCCGCATTGACCGAAACGACGCCGAGATCCTTCCGGATCTCGAAGGGAAGCAGGAACGAGGTGTCGGGGTCCGCCGTGCCCCGCCGGTCGGAATCGGAGCCCGGGTCAAGGAAGAATACCCGCGGGTAGGCGGAAAGCTGCAGGCCGGTTTCGCCCGCGTCATAGAAGCGCCATTTCACCGCCAGCTGCGAGTCGCTCATGCCGCTCTGTGTCCCCTCGCCCTCATCCCGCAGGATGTTCCAGGAGGCCTGATAGTTGAGCTGGAGCCGGTCGCCGACGCCGTAGTTTGCGTCCAGGAGGGGAAGCCCGATCAGGGTGGACCCGGGCGTCCGTTGGTCCGTCCATGCGAGATTGATCTCCCAGTGCCCGTCGCCGGGCGTACCCGGGTCGTCCGTGATCATCGGTGGCCCGCCCTGCGCGCGCAGGGTGGGAGCCACGCTCGCGAGGCAGGCTAGAATGAAAAAGGCGGATCGGGCCGACGGGCTGATAACCCATCACGGCTCCAAATCCGCCTTCGGTAAACACCGAACTTGGAGGCCCGCGGCCCTGGATCCCAGGAGGCGGGCCGTACCCGTCAGCTCCAGTGGCCTTCGTAGAACCGGTAGGCGTTGCCCTGCTGTTCCCAGCGGGGAGCGACCCAAACGGACCCGGAGCTCGGGGGCAGCTCCCAATGGCCGGCCATCCACTGATACTGGCTGTTGCGCCACGTCCAAAAGCCCGCGATCCACACGTCGTCGGATGCCGGCTGGGCGAGGACAACCTCCTGCTGGGGAGCCGGCGGCGCCTGGGTGACGACGACCGTGTTCACGGTGGGCACCGTGGTCGTCACATATGCGGGGTTCGCGACGACCACCGGCGCGGCCGAAGTCGTGGTCGTGACCACGGTGGCGTTGGTGTTGGCCGGCATGCCTGGGGGAGGCGCGGAAACCAGATGTGAATCCGGCTCGGAAGCGCAACCCGACAGAAGACCGAGGGCGCCGCAAAACACGGAGACGGGCGCGAACAAACGAATCATTGGAGCTTTCATGTGCCGCAGCATACTCGCCGGTCCGCCGGGGCGCCATGGGGTGTTCAAGGTAGCGGACGGGATCGTCCGATCCCAAGCCGGTATCGGCGGCGGCCTCCGCCTCTATTTTCCGCCGAGCGGCGCGCGCAGGTACAACAGACCGAACACGATGGCCTGCAGAACCAGGAACATCCCGATGTACCCGAGCAACCTGAGCTTGGGGTTTCGCGGCGCAGCGGGATTCAGGTGCCGGCAGCGCTCGGTCGTCACGACAAGGTCGAAGTTGTCGAGTTCGGCCTTCATCGCCGCCACCGTGGGATAGCGCTCCCCCGGCTCGCGCGCCATCGCGTGAAGGATGATCTCCTCCAAGACGGGCGAGATGCTCGGGTTGACCTGGCGCGGCGCGACGGGATCTCCCACGGTGCGGGCATTTATGACGGCATAGACCGAGTCGCCGTGGAATGGGGTCGTGCCCGTGGCCATTTCATAGAGGATGGCGCCCAGGCTGTAGATGTCNNAGGATGACGCCAAGGCTGTAGATGTCCGTGCGCTCGTCCCCCCGGTAGCCTTCCACCCGTTCCGGCGCCATGTAGTCGGGGGTGCCCATGGCCACCGTGAGGCCGGCGAAGGTCATCCGCCTCAGGTGCGATGCCTTTGCGATGCCGAAGTCGAACAGCCGCAGGCTCCCGTCGCCGCACAACATGATGTTCTCGGGCTTGATGTCCCGGTGCACGATCCCCCGGCTGTGGATATGGCCCATGGCCGCGCACAGCCGGCTGGCGACGGCGACGGCCTTCCCCTCGGGCATGGGCTTGGTTCGCGCCAGGAGCTGGTCGAGCCGCTCCCCCTCGAGGTATTCCATCGCCAGGTAGGGCCGGCTCCTCGAGCCGTCCGTAGGAATCACCTTCACGATGTCCGGATGGTCGAGCCTGAGCGCTATCTCCTCCTCGCGCAGGAACCGGTCGTAGGCGAGGGGATCGCTTTCGCACTCCATCAGGGGAAGCTTGATCGCGACCGTCTTCCCGGACTTCAGGTCGCGCGCCTTGAAGATGGACGCCATGCAGGTGCGGCTGACAAGCTCGACGATCTCGAAGCGTCCGTCTAGGACGCGGCCGGGCGCCAATTCGTAGGATTCAGCGGGGCGAGCCTCCACGAGAAGGCTTCCCGCGGATGCCTGGCCACGGGCAAAGGATTCATCGAGGAGCGCTTCCATGCTCCAATGCTACCACCCTTTCAATGCGCCCGTTAATTAAAAGGCCCCGCCAAACCATTAAGTTAATGTCAAGAACCGGCCGGCTCCCCTCGGGAACTGTCAAAATTCGACATGTGCGCGGACCGCGTAAACGGAGACCGGCCCCCGCACCGAGTTATAGCCCGGATTGCGGACATATTGGAAATCGGGCCCGAACTCGAGCCCGTGCCAGGGACGAAACTCGTAATAGGCCTCCAGTATCTCCTCGGGCGAATATGAAAGCGCGCCATCGCCAAGGATTAGTCCGGTTCCGCCCTCCTCAAGGTAATGGCGCTGGTTGGCGGAAAGACCGTTCACCACCGCTGCGATCCCCGCCGTGTCGGCGGGCCGGCGCCACGACTTGCCGGCAATGCTGAGTCCTCCAGCGACCGATCGGTCGACTTCGGTGAAGGTGAAACTCTCGGTGCGCCCGTCGTCCCAGCTTGCGCGCAAGAAGGCTCCGATGCTCTCGGTCAGCTCCTGATTCCAGCTGGATCCAAGGCCCACCTTCGAACGATAGGAACGGGTCAGAATGATGTCCTCGGGATCCTGCTGCTGAGCGGCGACCGCATACGAGCCCATGTGAGCCTGGTTCCAGTATGCGAACCACCGAGTCGTTCCGCTGCGCCCGCCCACGATGTATCGGCGGTCGAACTGGAGGATTTGGCCGTGGGCCTTTCCGAGGTGATAGTCCTCGCGGGCGCCATTTGACTCTGTGGGCTCCATGAAGATCCCGTAGTGCCACGTCGAGCTCCGTGTGTTCCATTCGGCGACCGCCCCGTCGCTGAATCCCACGATGTCCGCCGGATAGTCCCACGCGGCGCTTTCCCACAGCGCCCAGTTCATGAATTGTGTGCGCGGATCATGGCTGTAGTCGTTGTCGTCAAAAAAGTCGTTCGCGGAGAACTTTCCTACTGAAAGGACCAGCCGGTCTACATCCTCTTCACCGGCGAACTGCCTTGGGTCGGCCTCAAGCGTCTCCTTGCCTCCGCCGAAACCAAACGCCTCCCTGATGAAGAGTCGCGACGTGTTGTAGTGAAGATTGGCGAATCCCGCCTTCACGGCCTCGCCGTTCGGAAATCCCGCGATGCCCAAGGTGCGGCTGAGCCCGTAACCTTGGAAGAACTCCGGATCAAAGAAGAGCTCGCCACCCTCCCAAAGCCGCCTGCCGAGGAAAAGACTGAATGAGAATGTATGCTCCGCCTCGGCCTCGCTTCCAAAGCTGTTTTGGCCCTCATAGGCCGATGGGAAGGCGTAATGGAACTGCTCGATGAACGTTGCTTGCGTCAGGACGCTCCATCCCGGGCCCCAACCCATGTCGCCCTGAAGGCCTCCGGCCTCAATTTGGGCGGTCTCATCCGTTCCTGGCTGCGGGGGCGCCGCCTCCGTTTGGGGCGGCTCGCGGGGGGCCTGCGCCTTCATTGCCGGGGTGATGCCGCGCAAGAAAAGGGCGCCTGCTGCTGCGGCGAATACGTGCGCGGCCCGGGACGACCTACCAAAAGCCCTCAGGCGGGAGACCCGAGCGTCGGTGAATTGGTTCAACGATAAATTGCCATGGGTTCTCTAGTGGCCTGCGAACACCGCAACCGCATCGCGCATGGCGCCCGGCAGGCCGTAGATGTCCAATGCCGTGATCGCGAGGCAGGATGCCCAGCCCGCGACGAGCAGGAAGCTGCCGATGCGCCCGTCGCCCATCCGGCGCTTCGAGCCGGCGAAGGCCAGAAGGGGAAACATGGCCAACGGCAGCTGGATCGCCAGGACCACCTGGCTCAGCGTGAGCAGGTCGGTCACGCTGTTGTCGCCCCGCAGGCCGATCAGGATGATCGCGGGGATGATTGCGCACAGCCTCGTGATCAGCCGCCGCATCCATGGCGCGATCCGCCAGTGCATGAACCCCTCCATCACCACCTGGCCCGCAAGCGTGCCGGTGATCGTGCTGCTTTGCCCGCTTGCGAGCAGCGCGATCGCAAAGAGCAGGCTGGCGGCGACCTTCCCGACGAGGGGGGCCAGCGTCACATAGGCGATCTGGATCCAATCCGAGTCGGGCGTGAACGCGACCACCTGTCCCGACGGCAGCTTGACCTTGTCATGGCCGAAGAACACGACGGCGGCCAGGATCAGGATCGCCGCATTGACGAAGAACGCGACCGACAGGGCGACCGTGGTGTCGATCGTGTTGTAGCGCACCGCCCGGCGGACCGATTCGGGGTCCTTTTTCAGCTGGCGCGACTGGACGAGCGCCGAATGGAGATAGAGATTATGGGGCATCACCGTCGCCCCGATGATGCCGATCGCGACATACACGAGGTCCCGGCTGCGGATGAAGGCGCTCAGGTTCGGGGCGAACATCCAGCGCGCCATCTGCGGGAAATCGGGATGCGTCTGCGGCAGGACGAAGATCTCGATGTAATAGCACACCCCTATCGTGGCGATCAGCACCAGGATCACCGACTCGATCACGCGCATGCCAAGCCTCTGCAGGGACAGGAGCAGCAGCACGTCAAACGACGTGATGAGGACGGCGGCCAGCAGCGAGAGCCGCGGAAACAGCAGGTGCAGCGCGACCGCGCTGCCGAGAACCTCGGCAAGGTCGCACGCGGCGATCGCGATCTCGCAGCTCAGGTAGTTCGGCCAGCGCGTCCAGGCGGGAAGGAAGTCGCGGCAGCACTGGGCCAGGTCCTTCCCCGTGACGATGCCGAGGCGCGCGGCGACGATCTGGAGGAAGATCGCCATCAGGCTCGAAAGCCCGACCACCCACAGCAGCGTGTATCCGAACTGGGCGCCCGCCTGCAGGTCGGTCGCCCAGTTCCCGGGATCCATGTAGCCCACGCTCACGAGGAGGGCTGGCCCCGCGAACGCGAGATACTGGCGCCACGGCCGGGCGGCGGCAGGCGGCACGACGACGCTTCCGTGGAACCCCTCGAGTGAAAGGCCCCCGTCGCGGGCGGCGGGCACCTTGGCCGGCGCCGGAGGTTGATTGCCAGAGTTTATGATTGTGAGTTATAGAAATACCGTCTTTGACTCGTCAAAGACAAAATACATTTGTTTTCAAAATACTTCTTCGCTTCCCTCCCCCCATGCCGACCAGCACGGTCGAGAATTACCTGAAGGCCATCCTTGTCCGCTCCGCGGACGCCGGCGCTGTCGTTTCGACCGGGTCGATAGCGGAGGCGCTGGGGGTGACGCCTGGAACGATCACGACCATGGTGAAATCCCTGGCCGCGCAGGGCCTGGTCGAGCATCAGCCCCGGGAGGGGGTGCGCCTGACGCCGGCGGGCCGCGCCCACGCGCTGGGGGTCCTTCGAAAGCATCGCCTGATCGAGACCTTTCTGGTCCAGGTCCTGAAAATGGACTGGAAGGAGGTCCACGAGGAGGCGGAGGCGCTTGAGCACGCCATTTCGGACCGCGTGCTCCTGCGGATCGACGCCATCCTCGGCCACCCCGTCTCGGACCCGCATGGCGACCCCATACCCAGCCCGAAGCGGCCGCTGTTCGACCGCGGCAAGGGGGTCACCCTGGCGACCTGCGAGCCGCAGAGGCCGTTTCGAGTCCAGCGCATCCTCGATCAAAGCGGGCCGTTCCTGGAGTTCATCCAGCGGACGGGCCTGAAGCCCGGGGCCCGTGTCCGGGTGCGGGAGCGCGACCGGGCCAGCGGGGTCGTGCGCTGCGAGCTGGGGGACGCCGAGGCTGCGCTCGGTCTGCCGGAGGCCGCAAAGATCGAGGTCGGGGCCGCCTGACCATCGGGTGGGCGCCATCGCCCGGGCGAGGGTGGGCCCGCGGAATGGGATTGCGCCACCACGGCACAGCCGGGCTCCTCATGGCGCGGGCGAGGCATGCCTCGCCCGCGTTGCCACCGCGCGTCCGCGGGCATCCCCGGCCTCTGGGGTCGATGGGCGTTCGGGCGATTCCAGCAGCCGATACCTACCGAACGGTGAACTTGAAGAAGTCCCGGTAGAGCACGATCTTGAAATCGGCGGTGTCCTTGACGTAGCAGCGGACGTCGTATTCGCCCGGCTTGAGGTAGATCCCCAGGCCCGAGTCGTACCGGCCCTTGGCGTCGGTCCTGACGATGAGGAAGTCGTAGTACCTTTCCTGCTCGTTGGACGGCACAGGCGTGAGGAGCAGGCTGTTGCCCGCCCTCGCCGGATTACCATTGAGCGTCAGGATGTAATCGTGATCGGGCACGAGATTCTCGAGGGTGAGGTGGCAGGCGAAACCGCGGGCGAACGATGGCCGGAACTGAATCCGGCCGCCGGTGGCGGCATGGACCGTCTTCCCCCAGGCCGGTGGGCTCACCAGGTCCATGGCCTCCTCAAACGGCGCCTTGCGGGCGAGATCGCTCCTGTAGTCCTCGAGGAATGCCATCCGGTCGGGCTCCCTGGGCCCCTGGTTGGCCGCACTGGAGCCAACGTCGAGGATGTCCTTTTCGCCAAACACCACGATTTGCTGCGCCGGCAGGCTCGCGCCGGAGAGCAGAAGGGCGGCGAAAAGGAGTCTCTTCATGGATGCAACGGGCCTTCGGCGGGCGCACCCGCGGCGCCCGCGCAGCGTCCTCGGGGACGGCGCGACGACCTCACTCGTCGTACGCGCCAAGCCCGGAGATCTTTCCGCGCTCCTGTCTCAGGAGGCTGCCGACGAATTGCTTGTCGAGCTGGAGGGATTCAAGCGTGGGCCGCGCACTGGCGCCAACCAAGGTGGCCTGCGAACCCGTTGAAAGCGAGACCTCGACGTCCCTCAGGTCGGTGAGGTTTTTTCCGAAATACGGGGCCCCGCCGGCGATGAGGGCGGGAAGAACCTCCCGCATCTCCCCGCTCGTGTCCAGGGCACTCAGCTTCACCCTCCACAGAACCTTCGCTTCGCGGTGCACGAGTGCCTGATAGTCATACGCCGAGACGACGATGAACATCCGCGGCATCCGCGCATCCTGCTGGACGGTTTCCAGCGAGCCGGCGAGGATCACGGGCGATGAGACATCCTCATTCGTCCCGCTTCCCTTCTCGCGGAGGAGGATGTGGTTCTCCACTTCCTCGCCAAGCTTCACGGTGCTGACGAGCTCGATTCGCGCCATCAGGTTGGATTTAATCCCATAGGGCACCTTGATCTGGCGATGGTCGACCCTGAGGATGCCCCAATAGTAGGCCAGCACGACGGAGGGCGTACCCTGGGCCGCCTGAAAGCTGTGCTCTGAAAGGGCTGCCTGCAAATCCTGCCGGATCTGGTCGGCGGTGGGCGGCGTGTCGCCGGCGAGGGAGTCACCCGCCTCGATGTATCCGCCGTCAATGGCGACGTAGGAGCTGGGATTGTCTTGCTGCGCCGGTGCGGCCAGCTGCTCGGCAACCACCAGCATATTGAAGTTATTGGAGAAAATGCCGGCTCTCGCTTGAGTGCAAAGACCGGCGGCGCAAAGGACGGCTAGGCCGAGCGCGGGGTAGGTGGGTGTTTTCATGGGGAGGACAGGGATTGGAGACGTTCCTTACTCTAATTCATCCGCTGGGAAAAACAACTTCCTGGAATGCGATTGGTATGACGATGGGGGCGCGGCAAAGGTTCCGTTTTTGGGAGACCGAGCGGATGGGGTGGAAAGGCTGCGTCGGGATGGCGCCCGAGCAGGGCCGTGGGCGTTGATGCCATAAGTCACTCGGGCCTAGTGGGAACCGCGGCAACTGATGCGCCGGATTGCCGGTGATGGCCATCCCGGAATCGTGTCTCCCGTTGGGGGATGCCGCAGCCGTGGAACCCGAACTCCACTAGGATGCGGGTCCCCGGATGCCGCCGGTGGACTTCAGCAGTGCGCCGATTTCGCGCAACCGTTGCAGCTGGGGCCCCGAGATCAGGCCATCGCGATCGGGGGGGACATCGAGGAGGTAGTTCGCATTCCGCTCGTTGCAGGTCCGGAGCCTCGCCACGACTGCCTGCGCAGACTGCAGGTCGGACGGCTGCCTCACCTCGCGCCAAAACCACCGGGCTCCCGTCTGAATCGTGTCACAGACCTCCGCGGGCATCCTATTTCCCTCGGGCGGGAGTCCGCCCTTCCAGGGGAACTCGTTGCTCAGCACGTCGGAATCGCGCAGGTTCTGCGCATTGTTGCCCAGCACGATGCAATGCGGCTGAAGGGACCTGATGTAGGCGAGGATATCCGGCCACTGTTTTCCGGTGTACTTGTTGTCGAACGCGTCGATCCACAGGAGGTCGATTGGCCCATAGTTTGTCAGCAGCTCGGCCAACTGCCTCCTGACGAAACCCGCGTAGTCGGCCGCCGCCTCCGGCGGCAGTCCATGGAGGTTCGGCATCCCCGGGGGCGGCGCGTTCCTGTGCGCCTCATCCGAATAGTCGCCCGGAAAGCAGTAGTAGAGCCCGACCTTGAGCCCGCGCGACCGGCACGCGTCGACGAACTCGCGCACGATGTCCCCCTTTCCGTTCCGGAAGTTCTTGAACAGCGTGATGTCATGCGTCGTCCACGCGCTGGGATAGAGGGCGATGCCCTCGGTATGCTTCACGGTCAGGACCAGGTAGGTCATTCCAGCCTCCTTGGCCGCGTCGGCCCATTGCCCGCAGTCCAGATTCGCCGGGTTGAAGAGAGCCGGGTCCTCATAGCCGCCGGCCCAGTCAAGGTCCGCAAACGTGCCGAGGTTGAAGTGGATGAACATGCCGAAGCGCCACTTCATGAAGTCAAGCTGCTGCCGGCTCAGCGGGTTTGCGGCCGTCTGCGTTGCCGAGGCTTCCTCGGCGAATGAGCATCTTGCGAGAGGGGAAGCGGCGACGATGGCCGCCCAGAGGGGTAGTACAATGCGCGTGCTAGGATTCAAAGGGCAGGCGTACGGCTTCCCCGCGCGAAGGGGCGCCGAGGGCGCGGCACGCGTCGTTACTTCGATGGAGGATCATCCATTGCATCGTTTGCCGGCTTGACGAGATTGTCATCGTGCTTTGCCACGCTCGCCTGCGCCTTCTTCACGAGGTTGCCGTAAAGGCTCTGGGGATGGTCGACAACGAGCGAATTTGGGGTGGAGGGCGTGGCCTTTGCAGCCGTGAAACCGGGTTTTGCCGCGAGGGAGGCCGCGACGGGGGGACTCGCCACGGCTGCCAGGCTGCTGGTCGGAATGGTCCCGGTCTGGCCCTTGTAGCGGATCGAGCTCGTCGTGTAGCCCCTATCCAGGATCTCGACCACGGTTCCCGCCTTTAGTGAGACGAGGCTTCGGTCGGACCGCATCACCGTGTTCCTCGGAAGGGCCAGGTCCTCCGCCAGGCAGCTTCCGATCGTCAGCGCCAAGACCGAGATGCGCAGGGCAAAGGACATCATATGTCCCTTACTTGGAGGTTCCGAGCTCCCTGTCAACAGGCGCTCCGGCACCGTCGCATGCCCGCGCCCTGCGGGCAGGGCAAGCGCGCGTGCTACGGTACCTCGTAGACCTCGACGAGCGCGACGCCGCTGTCGCCGCTGGACCCTGAAACCTGGGCCGTATAGGCACCGGGCGGGAGGGTCACGAGAAGGGCCGAGTCGGCGCTCGTGGCGCTCGTCCATGCAAAAGCTCCCACGGATGCGGCCGCGTTCGCGATCTCGGTGCTTCCACCCCAGCCCGCATTCATCCCGAGCAGCGTGCTCCCGGAATACAGCTGGAGCTCCGGATCGGAAAGGGTACCGGTGACGCCAAAGGGCGCGAGGGCCGGCCCGGATGCGCGGATAAGGACCGACCTCGAAGTCGAGCCGCCGACAACGAAGCCGGCGATGAGGATGTTGCCTCCCGTGCCGACCTGCACGCGCGCCGAGATATTCACGAGCCGCGGGCTGGCGGGCACATACGAGAGCGTGGCATCGTAGACCTCGGCCAGCGCGACTCCCGTGTCGCCGCTTTGCCCCGAGACCTGGGCCGTATAGGGGCCGGCGGCCAAGCTCTGGAGGAGCGCAGAGTCGTGGCTGGACGGGTTCGTCCATTCGAATGCGCCCACGTCGGCCGCCGCCGTGGCGATCGCGGCGCTGCCGCCCCAGCCGGCGTTCATCCCAAGCAAGACGGAGCCCGAGAAGATCTGGAGCTGCGGATCGGGAAGCGTGCCGGTGACATTGAAGGCTTGCAGCGCCGGTCCCGACGCGCGGACCAGGAGCGGTTCAGAGCCCGAGGTTCCCGCCCCGCCGACGGCAAATCCGGCGATCAGGATGCTGTTTCCCGTGCCGACCTGCGCGCGGCACGATATGTTCACGAGCCGGCCGATGTCGGTCGTAGCGCTCACCGAAAGCGTCGCCGGGCCGCTCTGGGCGGACCCGGTGGAGTTGCTTGCAACGCAGTAATAGCTGCCTGCGTTTTCCTGCGTTGCGCCGTTGATGACAAGCACGGGGCCGGTGACGCCGGAGATTCCGGCGCCGGCAGCGAGCGCGTTGCCGTTGAAAAACCACTGGTAGGTCGGCGCTGGAAGGCCGGTCGCCAGCACCTGGAACACAACGGTGCTTCCGCTCGATATCGTCTGGGCGCTTGGCTGCTGGGTGATCGCCGGCGCGGCCGTCGTGGGAATCGTTGCCGCCGAGCCCTGGTCTATCGCGTAGGCAAGCGCGCTCGAGACGTACACGATGCCGGCTGAATTCACAGCCAGGCCGGCGGGAACGTCGAACATGGCTGCGGGGCCCGTGCCCGGCTCATTTGCGAAGTCGCCCGGCGTGCCCGCAATGGTCGTCACCACGCCCGCCGGCGTGATCTTCCGGACCGTGCAGTTTTGGGTGTCCGCGACATACACGTTGCCGGACGAGTCCACCGCCACGCCGCGGGGGCCGTTGAATTGAGCCGCGGCGCCCGTCCCGTCCGCACTGCCGGCACTGTGTGGCGAGCCTGCGAGGGTGGTCACCACCCCGGCCGAGGTGATCTTCCGGATCATGTCGTTGCCGGCATCCGCCACGTACAGGTTGCCGCTCCCGTCTATCGCGATGCCCGTGGGCTGGTCGAACGTGGCGCCGCCCCCGGTTCCGTTCACGCTGCCGGGGCTGCCCACGGTTCCCGCGAAGGTTGTCACCACCCCTCCCTGGGTGACTTCCCGGATCGAGTCATTGCCCAACTCCGAGACATACAGGTTTCCGCTGCTGTCGATGGCCACGCCGTAGGGCTCGTTGAAGAGCGCGGCGGTGCCCGTCCCGTTTACGGTGCCGCTCCTTCCCGCCGATCCCGCGAGCGTCGACACGACCCCTCCGGATGCGATCTTCCGAATCGTGTTGTTGCCGGTATCGGCGACATAGATGTCGCCCCCGCTGCCGACGGTCAGGCCGGCGGGCTCGTCAAAACGCGCGTCGGAACCCGTCCCGTCCGTGGTGCCCTGGTTGCCTGCCAAGCCGGCCACGGTCGTCACGACGCCCGCCGGGGTGATCATCCGGATCAACTCATTCGACTTGTCCGCGACAAATACGTTTCCGCTCGAGTCCAGCGCCAGGCCGTAGGGCTGGTCGAACCCCGCTGCCGCGCCTGTCCCGTCCGAGCTGCCGGGGCTGCCCGGCGTTCCCGCCAGGACGGTGAATGCATAGGGCGTGGCATAGTTGCTTTGCGCGAGAAGCGGCGGAGCCAGGCCCAGCGACAGCGCGAGACACAGCGAGACAATTCCAGCCGGGCGCGCTGAGGGAGAATGGAGAGGCATGTGTGTTTTTGTTCTTCGCATCTGCGCTATCAAGACGCTGGCATTTGATTCGACGTCAACCTGAAGGCTGCCGTCCGAACCTGGACCGGGGGACCTGGCTTCGAAGGCGACCCTTCTGGACTGGACGGACGAAGTCGGGAAAAAGAACGGACGAAAGCGGCTAGACATTCGGTGGATGCGATTGTGCCCTTTTGAGGCAGTCTTAATTTCGGCAAAAACATGTGGATGGCTTGTATATTTATTAACAACAACTTAGGAAATCGAGATGCGGCCGGGAAATCCTTGGATCCCACGAGGGGCAGCCCAGGCAAGACGGCCTTTTTTTGACGTTACCTGCGACCATGAAAGTGGGCTATTATGATGGCAGTCGTATGACGCGGAAGCCGGAAAAAAAGGCGGCCGGTCCCAAGCCCACAGGCCCGTGCCGGCCTTCGGCCGCCTCGGGGGCGCCGGGGACGGAGGAGCCGGGGGCCTCGACGATTGGGCGGCCGCTAGCCGACGGGCCGCCCGCATCGCGCGGCGGCGCGCCGGAATCCGGCTGGCATCCTGCGCGCAGGGAGTGGCTCGTCGGCCTGTTGTTGCTGGCGCTGACACTCACCGCGTACTGGCCGGTGTGGCACGCCGGTTTCATATGGGACGACAACGGTCACGTGACCCGCGCGGACCTGCGCCCGATCGGCGGCCTCTGGAGGATCTGGTTCGAGCCCGGCGCGACACAGCAGTATTATCCGCTCCTGCACACCGCCTTTTGGCTGGAGTACAGGTTGTGGGCCGATTCGGCGCTTGGATATCACCTGGCCAACGTCCTCTTGCACGCGGCCGTAGCGTGGCTCCTCTACCGCCTTCTGCGGCGCCTGACCACGCCCGGGGCGCTCCTTGCCGCATCGGCATTCGCGGTTCACCCCGTCTGCGTCGAGTCCGTCGCCTGGATCTCCGAGCAGAAAAACACCCTTTCGGGAGTCTTCTATCTGACGGCTGCGCTGGCCTATCTCCGATTCGACCGGGAGCGCCATGCCTTGTGGTACGTGCTCGGCCTGGGCCTTTTCGGCATGGCGCTCGCGACGAAGAGCGTCGCAGCCACGCTTCCCGCCGCGCTCCTTGTCATTCTCTGGTGGAAGCGCGGACGGCTGTCCTGGAAAGGCGACGTCCGGCCCCTTGCTCCATGGCTTTGCCTGGGCGCCGCAGCCGGCGCCGTTACGGCCTGGGTGGAAAGGACGTACATCGGCGCGAGCGGCAAGGCCTTCGACCTGGGCCTTGCAGACCGCTTCCTCATCGCCGGGCGGGCCCTCTGGTTCTACCTGGGAAAGATCTTCTGGCCGGTCGACCTGGCTTTCATCTACCCGCGCTGGGGCGTGGATTCCCGGGCGGTCTGGCAATACCTCTTTCCGGCGTCGGCCGCCGCCGCGCTGGCGGCCCTGTATGCCCTCCGCAGGCGCGCCCGGGGCCCCCTGGCGTGCGCGTTGCTGTTTGCGGGCACGCTTTTTCCAGCCCTTGGCTTCGTCAACGTCTATCCCTTCGTCTACTCGTACGTCGCCGACCATTTCCAATACCTCGCGGCTGCCGTCGTCGTTTCCGGCACGGCAGCGGCGCTCGCAATCGCCGCGGGCCGCCTTTCGCGGACCGGGCGCATCGCCGGAATGGTTGCGGCCGCCTGCGTGGTGGCCGGCCTCTCGTGGCTGACGTCGCGGCAAAGCGCGATGTATGCCGATGCGGAGACGCTCTGGCGGACGACGATTGCAAGGAATCCGGAATGCTGGATGGCCTTCGAGAATCTGGGCGGAGTCCTCCTGAACGAGGGCCGTGTCGACCAGGCCGCGGAGCAATTCAGAAAGGCCCTGGAAATCGAACCCGACGATGTCGGAGCGCTCAACGAGCTCGGTGTCGCAATGCTGCGCCAGGGGAGGGTCGACCGGGCCATCCTTCAGTTCCAAAGGGCGTTGGGGATCGCGCCCATGAAGGCCGAGACCCACATCAACCTCGGCGCCGCGCTCCTGCGAAAGCAGCAGGCGGATGATGCGGCCGGGCAGTTTCGAGAGGCGCTGAAGATCGAGCCGAACAACGCGCTCGCCCACGAGAACCTCGCGGCGGCCTTCCGCCAGGAGGGGCGGGGCGACGATGCGATTTCCCAGCTCCGGATCGCCGCGGACCTGACGCCCGGCGACGCCGAGACCCACAACAGCCTCGGGCTGGCGCTGATGCACGAGCACCTGCTGGAAGGGGCGGTCGTCCAGTTTGAGAGGGCCCTGGAGATCGACGGGGCCTATGCGGATGCGCATTTCAACCTGGCCAATGCGCTCATGGGCGAGGGGAAGGTCGACGGGTCCATCGCCCATTTCAAGAGGGCGCTGGAAATTCGGCCGGGCTTTGCCGAGGCCCACAACAACCTGGGCAACGCGCTGCTGAAGAGGGGAACGATGGACGAGGCGGTCGCCCATTTCCAAAAGGCGCTGGAGATAAACGGCGACTACGCCGAGGCGCATTTCAACCTGGGGAACGCGCTCCTGCAGCTCGGGCGGGTGGACGACGCCATCGCCCAGTTCCAGAGGACGGTGGAAATCAGCGCGGACTTCGCCGAGGCCCACGACAACCTTGCCGGCGCCCTTGCGCAGAAGGGGCGGCTGGGAGAGGCCGCGATCCAGTTTCAAAGGGTCCTGGAACTCGAGCCCAGGAATGCGCGCGTGGAGAGCGACCTTGGAGCCGTCCTCATGCAGGAGGGACGGTCGGACGAGGCGGTCGTCCATTACCAAAGGGCATTGGCGATCGATCCGGAATTCGCCGGCGCCCTCATAAACCTCGGCAACTTCTCGTTGAAGCGGGGGCGACCGGCGGAGGCCGTTGCCGACTACAGGAGGGCATTGGGCATCGAGCCCGGCGACGCCCGGACCCACAACAATCTTGGCATAGCCCTCATCGAGGGCGGGAGGGCGGACGAGGCCGCGGCCCAGTTCGAGATGGCGCTCAAGATTGATCCGGAATACGCGGAGGCTCGCAAGAACCTCGGCATTGCACGCCGCCAGGAGGAGCAGGGGGCCATTCCCGCGTCGCAGGATATCGCGCGTCCGAAGTGACGCTGCCGAATCCAGGTGTTGTCCGCGGTGCCCTAGAATGTCCCGATGCGGGCCCGCAGGACGACCGGCACCGAGCCAAAGTTCAGTCCCCAGTCCGTCTGGTCGCCGTTCCAGATGCGCGCCGGCCTGAACACGCCGCCGTCATAGGTGCCCTCCTCGACCCGGATGAATTCGCGCTGGGCCTTTGAGGACGGGTCGGAAGGGTGGAAGTCGACCCTGCACGAATATCCCGCGACGAGGAAGTCGTCCGCCCCGACCTGTGCGACAAGCGCCCGCCCGGCGGCCTCCGGGTTTCCCTGGGGATCCCACCCCGGGCCGAAGGGCCTCACGCCATATGAGACAACGGCCTTCCAGCCGGCGAAGTCCATTGTTTGGACGTGTTCATCCTTCTCCTCGGCGACGGCCTGCAGCTTTCCCTCGAAGTTCAGGCGTGCGACCTCGCGCATGATGGGCTCGACGATCCGGTAGTTCATGGCAAACGGCGCCAGGGGATCGTCGCCCGGGTTCAGCCCCGGGATGGGAACGTAGCCGTCCCGCCCGCGGTCGATCCCGAAGGGCGCCCATCCGACGGCTCCCTTGCCGAGCGCGGCGAAGAACATCCGCGCGGTCCAGGGAGCGCCCCCGCTTTCCGGCACGAAGAGGGGATTGTCAGGCCGGGAATAGAGTTCCAGGACCCTCCTGTAGCGCCCGGAATCCTTCACGTATATGTCGGGCGCCAGCACGTCCAGCGCCGGGGCGGCGGCTTTCCATATCGAGAGCACGTTGTCGGTCGGGCCGCCGCTCTCGTAGGTGCCCGCGGGTCCCGGCGATATCGGATCGCGCAGCGCGGCATTGGCGTACATCGGGAGCGCATATTCCGCCTTCCCCGCGGCCGCCACCTGGCCGACGAAGCGCGCGACCGACCACGCATGGAAGAATTCGTCGGCATCCACTCCGAACGCCGCGGTCCAGGTCGCCCCGGCGCCATCCCAAGCGCATCAAGGAGCTCGTGCGGCACTGGCTGCCCAAAGATCGCCTGCGCCGCGGGCGAGTAGTCGCGGATGCTGTTCCACGCCCCGGACTCGTTCTCCACCTGGACCATGACGACCGTATGAAGGGAATCAGTCACCTTGAGGTGGTGCATCAGGGCCGTAAACGCCCGGATATCGGCTTCCAGTGTCGCGGGGGCGTGAGGCGATGGCGAATCCACGCTCAGGCCGGTCTTTCCAATGATCCGGGGGAAGAGCGATGGCTGCGCCTTCATCCAGAGCGGCATGTAGTGTGAGCTTCCGTTCTTCCAAGTTCCGAACCAAAGCAGAACGAGGCGGACATGATGCTCCCGCGCCTGCCGGATCATCGTGTCGACGATCGAAGGGTCATAGCTTCCCTTTTCAGGTTCGAATTGCTCCCAATAAACGGGGGCCTCGAGCGTGTTGGCATGCAGGCGCTCGATGGCATCCCACACGCCGGGAAGCGTGTCCGGCCATGCGCTCGAATTGTTGCACTGGCCGGCCAGCATCAGGAAGGGCGCGCCGTCCACGATGAAAGCGTGCCTGCCGTCCTTTTGGATAAAGTGCGGCAAGGAGCCGGCTTCGGCCTGCGCGCCGGCGGTTCCCCCCAGACAGGCCAGCGAAACGGAGGTCAGGAGGAGGGTGCGGAGGGAGGGGCGGCGATTCATGGCACCCTACGCATAATTCGACTCGGACTTGAGGCAACTCATCCCAACCCGGATCCAGAGGAGCCGCGCGCGCCGTGGGCGCAGAAATCCTCGCTGGTCAGCGGCAACATCCCGGTGCCTTGTGCGCGCCGGCGGCGGACTTGCCTCTTGGCAGTCGGTCTCTGCCATGCCCCGAGAATCTTATTGTTCCCAGGCGGCATAGCGGTCGGGATACGCAAACCTAGGCCCCACGGCCCAAGACATGTCCTTCCCGTTGCCCTCCAGGAAGCTAACCGTCGCCATCATCATCGCCGGGTTGTGCTGCGTCGCGCCCCTGCAGTCCGAGGATTTGCCCGCGCTCAAGCGGCTCACGCCCGTACCGGCCGACCAGCAGATCCCCGCGGCCGATTTCCTGCGGCCGGCGCTGCTGCGGGAGCCGAAACTGAGTCCGTCGGGCACCCATGTCGCGGCCATCGTCACTGCCGGCGAGGACAACCATCTGCTGCTTGTGTATGATCTTGCATCCCAGAAATACGATTTGCTTGGCCAGCAGGGCGACCTGGATGTGAACGACGTCTTCTGGCTGAACGACAAGCGGCTCGTATACCAGGTATCCACGCAGAAGCTGTATGGAATCGGTCTGTTCGCGGCGGATGTCGGCGATCTCGCCAACACCTACCCCATCCTGCAGTATTGGGGCACGAGCCTGATCGCGATCCCGAGGTCCGATCGGCTAAGTCCCCTTGTCTGGAACAGCATCGACCAGCTCCGGCCGCCCTGGCAGGACCTGGGTGCGGCCACCGTCAGCTCCGCGATGGCTTCAAAGGCCAAGGGTGTGAACCTGCTCACGGGCATGATATCGGAGTCGGAAATCCAACCCGTGATAGAGAACAACGACCTCCATATCCTGGACCGCTACCCTGTGCCCGGGGGAGGGAGTACACTCAGCTATATTGCCGACAAGGACGGGAAATTGGCATTTGCCTTGGAAGCCTCGAATGGAAACATTGCGCTGAAGCGGTTTATGCAGGGGACCTGGGTCCGGTGCCCGGTGAACCTGGACAGATGGACCGTACTTGGATGCGGCGACAGGCCGGGAGAGTTGGTCGCGCGGCCGCCGCACAGGGAGGGGACGCCCAGCCCGCTTGAATTCCTGGACGCGGCGACGGCGACCCCGGGGGAGATCCTCGTCGAAGACAAGGGCTACGACTTCATAGGCAGCGTATACCGCGATCCCGTTTCCGGAGAGGTCATCGGGGCGACCGCAGAGCGCGAGGGTCCCCATACAACATGGTTCAACGAGACCTACCAGAGGCTCCAGGGCACCTTGAACCGGTCATTCCCGGGCTTGGTGGTGCGCATACTGGGAAGCGACGACGCACAGGACTTTTTCCTCGTGATGACCTATTCCGACCGGCAGCCCCCGATCTACGACTGGGTCGACCTCAAGGCACACAGGTCGGGCCTTTTCAAGCAGTCGGCGCCCTGGATCGACCCCAAACGGATGCTTCCGGAAGCCATCGTCCGGTTCAGGACGCGGGACGGCCGCCAGCTTGACGCCTACCTGACGCTGCCCGCCGGCGCGTCCAAGGAGCATCCGGCACCCATGGTGGTCCTGCCGCACGGGGGACCCTGGGCAAGGGACAACTGGGGGTTCGACCCGGAGGCCCAATTCCTCGCGAGCCGCGGCTATGCCGTCCTGAAGCCCAACTACCGGGCCTCTCCGGGCTGCACATGGATGTTCCCCGAGAAGGATCAGTGGGATTTTGTGAAGATGAGCTACGACGTCACCGATGCGACGAAGGCGCTCATCGCAACCGGGCTCGTCGACGCCGGCCGGATAGCCATCATGGGCGGCTCGTTTGGCGGATACCTTGCGTTGAAGGGCGTGGTCGACGAGCCCTCGCTCTACCGCTGCGCGGTCGCGATATCCGGGGTGTACGACTGGGAGCAGGTGATCCGTGACCGAAAGTACGACTACTCCCAGTTCGATCCATGGTACGCGCTGCTTCTCCGCCAGCTCGGGGATCCCAGGAACGAACCCGCGAAGTTCGACGCCATTGCGCCCGTGAGGCACATAGACCGGGTGCGTGTGCCGATATTTGTCACCCACGGCGGATATGATCCGATCGCGGACATTGGACAGTCCACCCGGCTGATCTCGGAACTGAAGAAACACGGCGTGCCCTACGATTCCTTCATCGTGAGCACCGAGGGTCACGGCATGCTGCACTTCACCAACAGGGTGGAGCAGTATACCAGGATCGAGGCGTTCCTGGCGAAGAACATGGCGGCCACCGCGGCCGCGGCGCAATAGGCCCCACGTTTCCATGAAGCTCGGACTTGGCCTCTACCGCCACATGCTCACGCGCGAGAACTTCCAGTTTGCGCGGCAGGCGGGCGCCACGCACATCGTGGCGCACCTCGTCGACTATTTCCGGGGAAGCTCGCAGGCGGCCCGTGACAGCCAGCCCACGGGCACCGACCGGGGCTGGGGACTGGCTGGGGATCCCGACAAGCTCTGGACCCTTGAGGAGATGATGGCGCTCCGGAGCGACGTCGAGGCGGCCGGCCTCAAGCTTGAGGCCATAGAGAATTTTGACCCTGCCCACTGGCACGACGTGCTTCTCGACGGGCCAAGGCGCGCGCAGCACATCGAGAACGTCAAGACCATCCTCCGGCGAATGGGACGCGCGGGGATCCCGATGATGGGCTACAATTTCAGCATTGCCGGCGTGGCCGGCCGCACCACCGGCAACTATGCGAGGGGGGAGGCCCGGTCCGTCGGCATGGAGGGCCCCTATGACCCGCCGATGTTCAACGGTATGGTGTGGAACATGGTCTATGACACCCATGCGCCGCCGGGCGAGGTGCCCGCCATCACCCATGAGGAGTTGTGGCGCCGGCTCGACCGATTTCTCGGCGAGGTGCTGCCTGTGGCGGAAGAGGCCGGCGTGAAGCTTGCAGCCCACCCCGACGATCCGCCCATGCCCTTCGTCCGCGGCCAGCCGCGGCTCGTCTACCAGCCGCGGTTCTACCAGAAGCTCATCGACCTGAATCCCAGCCCGGCCAACACGCTTGAGTTCTGCATCGGGTCCCTTGCTGAGATGACCGAGGGGGACATCTACGACGTCGTCGACGATTTCAGCCGCCAACAGCGGCTTGGGTACGTGCATTTTCGCAACGTCACGGGAAAGGTGCCGACCTACAGGGAGACCTTCATCGACGACGGGGATGTGGATATGCACCGGGTGCTCGAGATCCTTAAGAGGAACAAGTTCGACGGGGTGCTCGTTCCGGATCACACGCCACAGATGGCGTGCGCGGCGCCCTGGCATTCCGGGATGGCCTACGCGATGGGATACATGAAGGCTGAGATGAAATCTCTCGGGCTCGCATGAAGAATCCAGCATTTCCCGCCGCATTTTCCCTGGATGGCGAGGTCGCGGTCATCACCGGCGGGGGCACCGGCATCGGGCTGGCCATCGCGGGCGCCATGCGGTCCGCCGGCGCGCGCGTGGTCCTGGTGGGCCGCCGCGAGGCCGAGCTGGCGGCGGCTGTCGGCGAACTCGGCGACGGTTCGAGCTACATCGTGCACGATGTGACTCGGCTCGACGAGGCTGCTGCCCTCGTCGAACGTGCAAGCGCCGCGGCCGGCCCGATCACCTGCCTGGTGAACAATGCGGGTGTCCACCTCAAGAAGGCCGCCGTTGACACGACGCCCGACGAGTTCGGGAGAGTGCTCCAGACGCACGTCCTCGGCGCCCACGCCCTGGTGCGCGCCGTGGTTCCCTCCATGATCGCCCGCAAGAGCGGAAGCATCCTCTTCACCGCGTCGATGGCATCGTTGTTCGGCATTCCGCTGGTCATCGCCTACACGGCGGCAAAATCCGCCTACGTCGGCATGGTGAGGGGATACGCGACCGAGTTTTCACCCCATGGCGTCCGGGTGAACGCGATTGCGCCCGGCTGGATTGAGACGGAGATGTCGCGCAAGGCGCTCGCGGGGGATCCGGCCCGGCGCGACAAGGTCCTCGGGCGCACGCCGATGGGACGGCTCGGGCAGCCCGCGGACATCGGCTGGGCGGCGGTCTATCTGACGTCGCCGGCCGCCGGGTTTGTAACCGGGGTGGTTCTGCCGGTCGACGGCGGCGTCAGCATAGGATTCTGAGCGCCTCACGGCTCCACGCGCGCGTGGAGGCCGACCAGGGTCCCGACAAACCCGCCCGCGACCTGCGTGCTGAGCAGGGTGGCGTCCGCTCCCGACAGCATCGTCTGCCAGGCGCCGGGCGAAAGGGCATACTCGAAGTCGCACGCGGCGCCGTCGCCGACCAGCCGAAATTCCACCCGCGCGGTCTCGGGGATCGCGGCCCGCGCAACCGTCTCGGCCGGACCCCCCTTCAGGCGCTCGACAAACACCTCGAGGCCGCCTTTGCCCCGATGCACGCCAAGGAAATAATGGTGCGTCTCGTTCTGGAATGCCACGAGACCCGCGGAGATTCCGTCCGTCGCCGGCACCCTGAGGGCCGTGCTGGCGACGAAGCGCGCATGCTGAAGGCGCCGTCCGATGAAGGCGGGATTTCCATTTCCGGACAGCTTGTCCCTGCGCGGGGAGAGCAAGAGGCCCCGGCCTGGATCGCCCAGGGCCCACGGTCTCTCGGGTCCTTGCCGGAGCCCGATCCAGAATGACGACAGCGCATGCCCCCGGAAGTCGTCTCGCCAGGTGAAATTGCCGGTCATGGGAGCGCCGGCCGCGGCCTCCACGACTTTGGAGCCGGGCGACGCCGGGCTTGGCGGCACGGCCTGCCCCGGGGCGACGACCGACGGCCAGCCGTCGACCCATGATACGGGCAGCATAAACGTCTCCCGGCCGGTATTGTACATGTTCCCCTCGTAGGGACGGCAGCCGAGAAACACCGCCCACCATTCCCCGGCCGCCGTCTCGACGAAGTCCGCATGGCCCGTGCAGGTAACGGGGTCTGGCCGATTGGCCGCAAGCGTCCGCTGGGTGAGGATCGGGTTCGCGGGTCCGGGGGAATACGGCCCGCGCACGGAGCGGCTTCGGAACACGACCTCCGAGTGCCCCTCGGATGTGCCCCCTTCCGCGCAGATGAGGTAGTGCCATCCGTCCTTCTTGAACAGGTGCGGCCCCTCGATCCATACCGGGTGATCGGCGGGGTTGGCGCCGCCGTTGACGATGATCTCGCGCGGCCCGACGGGCCTTTTCCCTGCGATGTCGAATTCCTGGAGCCAGATGGCCCGCTGTCCGTCGTAGGACGGCATGTCGTCGGGAGGCTGACCGTTGTTGACGAGCCATGCCCGGCCGTCGTCATCGAAGAAAATGGAGGGATCTATGCCATCGAAGCCCAGCCACACCGGGTCGGACCACGGCCCCTCCGGCTTCGCGGCCGTCATGAGGAAATTGCCTCCTGCATCGACAAAGGTGCAGACGAGGTAAAAAAGGCCCGCATGGTGGCTCAGCGCCGGCGCAAAGATTCCGCGCGAGACACCCAGGCCGTCGTAGTCGAGCTGGCCCGGCCGGTCGACGACGTGGCCGACCAGCGTCCAGTTCACCAGGTCGCGGCTGTGGAATATCGGGATCCCCGGGAAGTAGGCGAACGAGGAATTCACGATGTAGTAGTCGTCCCCGACCCGGCAGATATCCGGGTCGGGATAAAAACCCGCAAAAATGGGGTTGCGAAAATGCCCCGGGGCCAGCGGTGCGCAAAACACGGCGTCGCGGCCCGTGTATTCAAACCACTCGAAGGCGACGGGTGGCGCCGATCCCGGCATGAGCTTTGCGGCGGATAGAGCCATGAGGGGCAGCAGGGCGGTGGTCTTCAAGGTCGCTGATCCGGCCTATTTTCCGCTGGGCGTGCCGGGCACGTAGTGCAGCTGGACGGCCTCGTAATAGTCCAGCGTATGTTCCGGCGGCTCAACCCCGCCGGGCAGCGGCCGCTTCGAGAACTGCTGGAAATAGAGCAGGCAGGCGTCGCGCCACTCGCGGGCGTCCCTTTCCTGGCGCCGGAGGAGCGCCTGCACATGGGCGAAGCGCTCGCCGTCGACCAGGCCGGCAAGCGAATCCCAGTCGCGCTGGAGCTGGCGCACGCCGTCGACGCCGCGCTGGTAGCGCAGGCAGAGCTCGTCCCAGAGGATCCTGCCCGACCTCATCCTGTAGTCCCAGGGAACATGGTGGAACCAGAGCAGGAGCTCCTCGGGGCAGGAGGATGTATCGCCCCAGGCGCGCGCGACCTCCGGCGAATATTCCTCAAGCGCATTGGTGCCGGTGGCCGTGCGGTCGGCGCCGAGGCCCTTCTCGTCGGCGCGATGATAGTACGCGGGGGTCCAGTCCGGCCTGCCCGCGGCGGCCCAAGGTCCGGGACCATAGTGGTGGTCCGTGGCCATGATGTGATGGAGGCCGAGCGGCATCGAGTAGTTCACGACGGTCTCGCGGGAGGTGCGCAGCATTGCGCCGAGCGCCGCGACCACGTCGGGGTCGCTGGAGAACGTCATGCGCGTCCATTCCTCGGCAATGTCGCCTGAATCGAGCGTGTGATCCCATGCCAGGCGGCCGAAGGCATACCAGTTGGCGGCGGCAAGCGGGTGGCCGGTCCAATTTCGGTCCTTGCCCGTGTTGGCGACGCCCGCTATGACCGAGAGCGAGTGGCCGTCCAGGCTGCCGTCGACAATGCGCGCCACCGTGGACCCGGGGCCCCGGGTGCGGGTGTCCGAGCGCAGCGCCTCCTGAAAAAGCGGCCCGAGGTAGGCGAGCTGGATGGAAGCCCCGAGATATTCCTGGGTGATCTGAAGCTCGAGCGCGAGGGGGGTGCGGGGCATCGCGCCAAAGAGCGGGTGAAAGGGCTCGCGCGGCTGGAAGTCGAGCGGCCCGTTCTTGATCTGGACGACGACGTTCGGCCGGAACCTGCCGTCGAGCGGCGTGAACTCCCTGTAGGCCTGCTTCACCCGGTCCACGCCCGGCTGCACCTCATAGACGAACGCCCGCCACATGACGATGCCGCCGTGCGGCGCGAGGGCGTCCGCGAGCATGTTCGCACCGTCGGCGTGCGTGCGGCCGAAATCCTGCGGCCCGGGCTGGCCCTCGGAATTGGCCTTCACGAGGAAGCCGCCGAAATCGGGGATGTACCGGTATATTTCGTCGGCCTTTGCGCGCCACCAGGCCATGACGGCGGGGTCCAGGGGGTCGTCCGTCCTGAGGCCGCCGAGCTCGATGGGCGCGCTGAAACGGGCCGACAGGTACGTGCGTATTCCGTAGGGGCGCAGCTCGCCGGCGATGGCCGCGGCCTTCTCAAGGTAGGCCGGGGTCAGCGCCAGCGTGTCGGCGTTCACGTTCGTCAGCACGGAGCCGTTCAGCCCTATGGACGCGCAGGCCCTGGCATAGTCCCGGTAGCGCGGCGTCTTGTAATCCGGCAGGACGAACCACTCCCAGAGCGAATTTCCCGCGTAGCCGCGCTCGACGGTCCCATTGAGGTTGTCCCAGTGATCCAGTATTCGCCGCTGGATGCGGGGGGCGCTCGTGACGGCGAGGCCCCCGATCGGCCTGTGGGTCTGCAGGTGGCGCAGGAGAGCGAATGCGCCATGGAGGGCCCCGGCATCGCTGTTGGCGGCGATCGCCACCGCGCTGTCCCCCCGCCTCGCGAGCGAATAGCCCTCGGCTCCCGCGCCGGCAACCTGCCCGGCGGATTTTTCAAGGACGACCGACACCTCGCTCCCCAGCAGGCCGCGCATCCCCGCGGTGAGCTCGGCGCGGGCGGCCGACACGGCCGGCGAGTCGGCCCCCGTGGGCGTCTCGAGGATGACCTTCTGCACGCCCTCGGCATACCCCGTCCTCAGCGCCCTGTCGGTGATGCGGTCGTAGCGCAGCCAGAGGCGGTAGCCGTCCTCGGCCGACGCGCGGCAGGCAAGCGCCGCGGCCAACGCGACCATCGCCGGCATGCGGCAAGCCCTGGCGGCGAAGCGGCGCAATGCGGGCGGTCTGGGAGGCATCGGGATCAGGGGCCTGGAGCTGGGCCGATGATCCTGAACCGGCCGCTGGTTTCAAGGAGCGCCAGCATGTAGAGAAGACCATTGTAATAGCGGAAATGCCCGGAGGGGATCTCCATGTCCCAAAGGCGGCCGACAAAGGGCCGGGCGACATCGGGATCCGCCGCCAGGCCGGCGGTCGCGGCCATCGCCGAGAGGCCCGGAGAATTGGTGTCGGTCGAGACCGGCGCGCCGTCGAGCTTGAACCGGTCGGGGCACGACGGGCCCTGCGCCGCGAGGAAACGCAGGACGCGGTTGCTGCGTTCCACCTCCCAGGGATCGGGGTTGAACCAGGAATAATCCATTGCCGGGTAGCACAGCGTTCGCCAGGCGTCGTAGCGGAAATCCTCGTGGCCGCGGCGGACGATGGGCCGGCCGTCGAAACCGCAGTAGTCGGGCATGAGTCCCGTCGTGGGATCAGCGGCCAGCTTGAAGAGCGCGCGGCTGGCCTTGGCGGCGTCGGCGCAGAACGCGCGGTCCCGCGGCGCGGCGGCCCATCGCGCCCACAGCTCGTAGAAGAAGGGCAGGTGGTACGAAGGGTCCGTGAAATGTGCGCCGGCCCCGCCGGGGACGAAGACGACCTGCCTTGCCGCCGCGTCGAACATGCTGGTCGCCCCGACGCCGCCGGAATCCTCCCCCCTGTGGAGCATCGCGCGCAGGATGGCCTGGGCCTGCGCATCATAGTCGAGCATCCCGGAGCCGTCGCCCCACCGGTGCGCGGCGAAGAACAGCGCGGTGGTGAACCACTCCTCGCCGTCCGGCGCAGGCCCCGCGTCGATCTGCCTGCCCTGGAAATCCCCATGCCATGCGAAGTAACCGCTGTAGGGGCCCGCCGGGTGGTACAGGTTCGTCTTCGCCCATCTCCAGATCTGGTCGAATTCCGCCTTCCGGTCCAACTGCACGCAGATCATCATGCCGTAGGACAGCCCCTCCGTGCGGACATCGTGGTTGGCGACGTCGGGGACGTACGCCATGTCCCCCGCGACGGGATAAAAGAGGCGCTGCGTGTCGCCGGCGCCGAGGAACAGCTGGCTCCAGGCGGCGGAGACCTTCGCGTCGATCTCCGCGTCGCCCTTGCCGAGGAGCTCGTGGAACAGGTTGTGGTACGCGCCGCCGTCGCCCGGCAGGGGAGCGGCCGCGCGACAGGCCCCGGCCAGGCCGAGCAGCAGCGGCAGGATTCGGAGTGCGCGCATTCCGGAAGGGTTCCCGCGGCCGCGCCGGCTCAGGCCGCGGCGAAGTTCCTGCGCCGCGCGGCGAGCTCGTCGGCGATCCGGTGCGTCAGGCCCTTGTTGATCTTGTAGAGCAGGAGCAGTCCCGTGCAGACGGCGAAGAGGACGGCCAGGTAGACGGTCGAGCACATGTGGATGCCCTCGAGGGTCCGGGCGGTCTGGGGCTGGTTGGCGGCGTACCCGTACATGCTCATGAGCCAGAGGAACGACGCGGAGCCGAGGCTCAGGCCGGCCTTGATGGCGAAGCAGATCGTCGCGAAGATCACCCCGGTGGCCCGGCGCCCGTTCTTCCATTCGGAGTAATCGGCCACGTCGGCGAACATCGCCCAGATGAGCGGGATCGTCGGGGCATAGACCGCCGCGCCGAGGATGGTGAAGAGGACCATCCCGGCAACGTTCGTCGGCGCCACGGTGTAGAAGGCGGCGGCGGTGACCGCGGACATGGCGAAGCCCGCGATCGCGACGGACTTCTTGCCCCATCTTCTCGCGAGGAAGGGGGAGAGCAGGATGACCGTGATGACCACGATCTTGCCGAGCATGTTGATGATGCTGTTGAAGACGTCGGCGACGTTCGAGTTGGCCAGGTTCGCCCTGTCGGCGTGCACGATGTAGCCCAGCCACTCGAGGACGCCGCCGGGCGCGGGCCCGCCCGCGGCGAGAGGCGCCGCCGTCAGGTGAATCGTCTGCAGCCCGTCGAACATGGCGCCCTTGTCGGCGTAGGAGTGGAAGTAATTGTACAGCGCGCCGCCCTGCAGCGAAAGGAGCCCGAAGTGCAGGAGCGTCATCAGGAACATGACGACCCACGGGCTGTTCGTCAGCAGGTCCCCGAAATCCTGCCTCGGCGTGGACCTCTGCTTGGGCTCCGGGTGGATCCGCTCCCTCGTGGTGGCGAAGGTGATCACGAAGAGGACCATGCAGATCACCGCCCAGAGTCCCATCGTCATGGCCCATCCCCGCTGCTTGTCATGGTCGGCGCCCGCGAACTTGGCGACCAGCGGCAGCGTGAGGCCGCCCACCACGAACTGCGCGATGTTCGCGGCGATGAAGCGGTAGGAATTGAGCTTTGCCCGCTCGTGCACGTCGCCGGTCATCACGCCGCCGAGTGCCGAATACGGCATGTTGTTCATCGAGTAGAGGGTCATCAGAAGGATGTTGGTGACGAGGGCGTAGGCGACCATGGCGCTCCCGCCCAGCCCCGAGGGCGTCCGGTACGCGAGGTACATGATCGCCGCCCACGGCAGCGCCGTGAAGAGGACCCACGGCCGGAACCGGCCCCAGCGCGAATGGGTGCGATCGGCCAGCACGCCCACGAGCGGGTCGAAGAAGGCGTCCCAGAGCCGGGCGATGAGGATAATCGTCCCCGCGGTGCCGGCGGCCAGCCCGAAGACGTCGGTGTAGAAGTTCGACTGGAAGAGGACCATCGTCATGAAGACGAAGTTGGCCGCCGCGTCGCCGCAGCTGTAGCCGAGCTTCTCGCCGACGGATAATTTCTGCGTGGTGTCGCTCATGGGGTGGGGGTCGGTGGGACAACTTCTGCGGCTTCGCCGGCTAGACGAGGATGATTTCGGCTGTGGCGGGCGCCGGCGCGCCCAGGGCCTGCGCGCGCAGGCCCGGCGAGGCGGAACCCACCACCAGGCGGTAGCGGCCGGGAACGTGGACGCTGCGGCCTTCCGAGTCGACCTGCGCGAAGGCGCCCGCGGGAAGGTGGAATTCGACCCTGGCCGTCGAGCCGGCCGGCACCGGTATCTTCTGAAAATCGACCAGCGTTGCGCGAGGGGCGTCCGGCCATTCGCGCGGGGGCTGGACATAGCACTGCACCGCCTCCTCGGTCGCGACGGACCCGACATTGGCGACGGTCGTGCGCAGCGCCACCTCCTGCCCGGAGGCAAGGGTGGGGGCGCCCAGTTCGAGCGGGCCGTACTCGAGCTTCGCGTAGCCCAGCCCGAATCCAAACGGGTAGAGCGGCTCGATCGTCGAAAAGCGATAGGTGCGGCCGCGCATGCCATAGTCGGCGAACGCAGGCAGGTCCGCGGTGCGATAGGGCACGGTCACGGGAAGCTTGCCCGAGGGCGAAGCGCCCCCAAAGAGCACGTCGGCGAGCGCGCGGCCGCCTTCGCAGCCCGGGTACCAGACCTGAAGAACGGCATCGGCGAGGTCCTGGGCCTCCGGGACCGCGATCGCGCTTCCGCCGGTAAGGACGACCACGAGCTTCCTTGCGTGCCTTCGAAGCTCGATCAGGAATTCGAGCTGCACCCGCGGCAACTCGATGGAGTCGCGGTCCCCGTCGGTCGGCGAGGCGACGGCGTCGCCCTCCTCCCCCTCCAGCGAGGGATCGAGGCCGAGCACGGCGATGGTGATTTCGGACTCCGCGGCGGTGGGATAGGTGTAGTTGACGCCGGGGGCGGCGGGCCCCAGCAGGGGGCAGCCGGTGCGATAGACGACGCGGCAGCCTTCCGCCGCGGATTCGGTGATGCCCTCCAGAAGGGTTATGAGCCGGGACGAAACCCCGAAATAGTCGCCGAGAAGCGCGCTGGTGTTGGCGGCGGTCGGGCCGGTGACCAGGATGCTCTCATGGTCCCGCCGGAGCGGGAGGACCCCGTTGTTCTTCAGCAGCACGATCGATTCCACGGCGGCCCGCCGGGAAAGGGCGCGGTGGGCGTCGCAATCGATGATCGAGACCGGCGTCCGGGACCATGGCACGCGCTCCTGGGGGTCCAGGATGCCGAGCCTGATCTTGGTGGCCAGAAGGCGGCCGAGCGACGTGTCGATCTCCGCCTCGGCGACGAGGCCCCCGCCCACGGCGGCCAGGAGGTCGTGGTACGTCCGGCCGCAGTTGAGGTCGCAGCCGTTGTGAACCGCGAGGGCCGCGGACTCGGCTGCGTTGCGCGTCACCTTGTGATGGATGTGGATGTCATCGAGGGCGCCGCAGTCGCTGACGACGTGGCCGCGGAAGCCCCAGCGGCCGCGAAGGACGTCCACGAGGAGGAGCTTGCTGCCGCAGCAGGGCTCCCCGAGCGTGCGGTTGTAGGCGCCCATAACCGCCTCGACGCCCGCCCGGACGAGTTTTTCAAATGCCGGGAGGTAGGTCTCGAAGAGGTCCTTCTGGGTGGGCCGCGCGTCGAAGCCGTGGCGCTCCCGCTCGGGTCCGCTGTGCACGGCGTAGTGCTTGGCGCAGGCCGCAGCCTTAAGGTAGCGCCCATGGTCGCCCTGCAGCCCCCGCACCATCGCCACGCCGAGCTCGCCCGTCAGGTACGGGTCCTCGCCAAACGTCTCCTGTCCGCGGCCCCATCTCGGGTCGCGGAATATGTTGATGTTGGGCGTCCAGAAGGTGAGGCCCTGGTATTGTCCGCGCCGCCCCGCGGCGATCGCCGCGTGGTGCTTGGCCCGCGCCTCGTCGGAAATCACGCTCGCGACGCGCCGCACGAGGGCGCGATTCCATGTGGCGCCCAGCCCGATCACCTGCGGGAAGACGGTGGCCCGCCCGTTGCGGCCGACACCGTGGCAGGCTTCGTTCCACCAGTTGTAGGCGGGCACGCCCAGGCGGCCGACCGGGTTGTTCTCATGCAGCATCTGGTCGATCTTTTCCTCCAGGGTGAGCCGTCCCACGAGATCCCGGACGCGTTGATCCAGGGGCAGGTCGGGATCCAGGAATGGGAATGCGTTCGCCATGTGCTCGTGGTGACGAAAAGGGGGATTCGGGGCGGCTCGACCGTAAGGTCTGGGTGCGAATGAGCCGACTTTCGAGCAGTTTCTGGCCTCGGCGCACCGTCGGCTGGCGTCACGGGCGCCAGGGGATTAGCATCGAGGTCCGGGAGGGATTGCCCCATCCAAGGTCCAGCCACGCCAGGGCAGCCCCTGCCGAGGCCCTTGATGAAAGAGACGCCCCTTTCCGCGGTTCCGGTCCCCGTTCGATCCCGGATGTTGATGGGGTTCATCGGCTCCCTTGCGCTTGCCGCCGTCCCAGGCCCGACCTGGGCGGTAGACGCCGTTCCGTCCGCCACCCCAAGCGGAATGCCCACGGCGGAAGAACGCCGCAGGCTGGGGGAACTGGCGGCCGCGGACCATGGGAGGATGATGGACCTCCTGCATCTCGCGGAGCCAGGCTCGCTGCCGCCCCCGGCCGATGACCCGCGTCGGCCCGCGAACACGCACCCGGTCGGCGGGGCGTCGCCAAACTGGACCGACGACGTGCCGGGCCACACGATCGTGCGCTCGAGCTGGGGCAACTGGTCGAACTACGACCTGGCCAGGGCCGACCGCTTTGCGATCCCCGACGTCCTGACATTGAAGAACGGCGAGCCGGTGAGGGATGCCGACACGTGGTGGAACAGGCGGCGCCCGGAGATCCTCGGCGATTTCGAATCCGAGATCTATGGAAGGATCCCCAGGAATACTCCCACGGTGACATGGGAGGTCGCCGAGACCGTCCGGGACGCGCTCAACGGCGCGGCCACGCTGAAGCGCATCGTGGGCCGCATCGACAATTCCAGCTACCCCTCGGCAAACCCGAGCATCGCCATCGCGCTTTACATCCCGGCGGGCGCCCCCGGGCCGGTGCCCGTGATGGTCGTCGCGAGCTGGAACACGACCGGCAGGGGCTTCGGCCCCGCGCCCGGAGGCCCGACCGCGATGGAGCAGGTCATCGCCCACGGCTGGGGCTTCGCGCTCGTCAACACCTACTTGATCCAGGCGGACAGCGGGGGCGGCCTCAACCTGGGAATCATCGGCCTCGTCAACCAGGGCAGGTCGAGGAAGCCCGACGACTGGGGAGCGCTCGCCGCCTGGTCATGGGGCCTGAGCCGCGCGATCGACTATTTCGAGACCGACCGGGACGTGGACGCGAGGCGTCTCGGCATCGAGGGCCATTCGCGGTGGGGCAAGGAGGCCCTTTTTGCGGCCGCGCTCGACCCGCGCTGGGCGATCGTCTATTCGAGCTGCTCGGGAGAGGGCGGCGCGAAGCTTCACCGCCATGACGTGGGCGAATCCGTCGACAATGTCTGCGGCCCCGGCGAGTACCACTGGATGGCCGGGAACTTCCTCAAGTACGCCGGCCACTGGGACCGGCTGCCCGTGGACCAGCACGAATTGATCGCCCTCATCGCCCCGCGGCCGGTCTTCATAACGGGCGGCACGCAGGACCTTTGGTCCGACCCCGTCGGGGAGTTCAAGGCCTGCGTCTATGCCGGGCCGGTCTACCGCCTGCTCGGCAGGCGGGACCTCGGCACGACGGAGGTTCCCGCCCCCGACGTCGCGCTGATCGACGGCGACATCGGGTTCAGGCTGCACGCCGGCGGCCACACCGACCTCCCCGACTGGCCCACGTTCCTCACGTTTGCCGACAGGTATTTCAAGGCAGCGGGTCCTACGAACTGAGCATGCCCGCGGGACCATCCCCGGGCACCCGGAGGCCTAGTCAGTTCCTGATCTGCCACTGTGTCCCCACGTTGCCGAGGTAGACGGAGGATTCGAAGGTGGTGCCGTTCATCAGCCAGATGTAGCGGTCGCCGGTGGAGGTGTTCTCAAAGACGAGGTCCGGCTGCCCGGCGCCGGTGAAGTCCTCGGCCGCCTGGAGCTGCCACTGCGTGCCGGGGTTGCCGAGGTCGACGGCGGCCTCGACGGTGGTGCCATTCATCAGCCAGACGACGCAGTCTCCCGTCGACATGTTCTGGAAGACGATGTCCGGCTGGCCTTCGCCGTAGAAGTCGCCGGTGTCCGCAATCCGCCACTGCGTGGTCAGGATGCCGAGGGAGACGCTCGAGCTGAAGCTCGTGCCGCTCATCAGCCAGATCACGCGTTCGCCGGTCGTCGTGTTCGTGAACAGGATGTCAGGCGAGCCGTCGCCGTTGAAGTCGCCGACGGCGTTGATGGTCCATCCGGCCGGCGCCGCGCCCACCGAGACGCCGGAGACGAAGCTCGTGCCGTTCATCAGCCAGATCACGATTTCGCCGGTCGAGGTGTTCATCCACAGGAGGTCGGCGTTGCCGGTGCCCGCGAAGTCCCCGGTCCCCACGATCTGCCACGGCGGGGCGACATTGCCGATGAAGACGCTGGAGGAGAAGGTGGTGCCGTTCATCAGCCAGACATAGAGGTCCCCGGTGGTGGTGTTCTCAAAGAGGATGTCCGGCTGGCCGTCGCCGTTGAAGTCGAGCTTCGCCAGCTCAACCGGATCCAGGCCCGACGGGTAGAGCTCCCAGTTCGAGGGGACGACGCCCAGCGAGACCGTGCTTGCGTGAGTGTAGCCGTTCATCAGCCAGATCACGCGCTCGTCGGTCACGGCGTTGGTCATGAGCAGGTCCGGCGAGCCGTCGCCGTTGTAGTCGGCGATGGCCGAGATCCTCAGCTCCGCGGGAATGATCCCGATCGACTCGTCGAGGGTGTGCGTGGTGCCGTCCATGAGCCAGATCAGGCCCTCACCGGTGGTCGTGTTCCTGAACAGGATGTCGGGAGAGCCGTCCTCGTTGAAATCGGCGACCCCGGAGATGGACCAGTAGGCCGGGACCACGCCGAGCGACACGGAGGAGCCGTAGCTGGTCCCGTTCATCAGCCAGATCACGCGCTCGCCGGTCGTCGTGTTCGTGAACAGGATGTCAGGTTTGCCGTCTCCGTTGAAGTCGGCGACCCCGGAGATGATCCAGTTGGTCGCGACGACGCCGAGCGACACGCTCGAGGAGAAGGTATTGCCGCTCATGAGCCAGATCACACGCTCGCCGGTCGTCGTGTTTGTCCAGAGGATGTCGATGTTGCCGTCGCCGCCGAAATCTCCGGTGCCGTCGATCTCCCAGCTGGTCGCGACGTTGCCGAGCGCCACGCTCGATCCGTAACTGGTCCCGTTCATCAGCCAGATCACGCGATTGCCGGTCGACGTGTCCGTCCAGTACAGGTTCGGGCTGGTCGTGGTGGTGGCTATCGATCCCGAGGTTCCCGACTCCGAGGATGTCACCGAGTCCGAAACCGTGATCGTCTGGGCCCCGGATGTGTTCAGGGTGACCGAGAACGTCCCGGTCCCGCTCGTCAGGGTGGAATTGCCCGGGAGGTTTGCCACGCCGTCGGAGCTGGTGAAGTGCACCGAGCCCGCGTAGCCGGTCGCCACGTTGTTGTTATTGTCCAGCGCCGTGACGGTCACCGTGATGGCCCCGCCCGCCACGGCCGACCCCGGCGCGCTGACTGAGAAGTGGGTGGCGACATCCGGAATGGCGGCGACGCTGGTGAGCGCGACGAACGCCGTTCCCGCCCCGACGGGGCCATCGCTGCCGGAGAGAACGCCCCGAATCATTCCGGACACCTGGATCACGTTGTTGGCCGTTGGCGAGGCCACGAGCTCGTAGTAATAGATGACCCCGGGGGAGGTGGCCGTGGCCGACTCCGGTGTGTCGATGTTGGCGCCCTCGCCGGAAATGCTGTCGCCCGTGATGAAGATTGAGTTCCCGTTGCTGGGGTTGACGCTCATGATCCCCGAGTTCAGGTTCGAGGTGCCGGCAACGGAAACGACGAGCAGCCCGGTTGCAAAGTCCCAGGACATGCCGGTCGGGGCATTCAACTGCGAGCTCGCGAGCGTCGTGCGGTTGCCATTGGCCGCGTTGACGAAAATCACCTGGTCGGAGCTCCCCAGGGTTGCCTCGATATAATAGATCGCGCCCGTCGGCCCGACGGCGGGGAACCGCGGGGTGTTGATGGCCGGGCCGCTGCCCACGGTGCTGCTGGTGATGACGGTCTCCGCGCCTGAGCTCGGATTGACGCTGAAGAGGGCGGCCGTCGTGGGCGAAGAGCCGGCGTCGGAAACAATGAGCATTCCGGTTGTGTAGTCCCAGGCCATGCCGGTCGGGGCGGTGAAGGGCGTGCTCGTGACCGCTGTGCGATGGTGGTTGGTGGGGCTGACCGCAATGACCTGGTTCAGCGTCCCCGAAGCGAGCGCCTCGATATAGTAGACCAGCCCGTTCGGGGCGACGACAACGAATTGGGGAGTGTCGAGCACCGCGCCCTCTCCCTCCGCGCCAAAGCCGGTGAAGTCTATCCTATTTCCGGTGCTGGCCGCCACGTAGAAGACGCCCGAGGTGCCGTCGTTTGAGCCGGCGTCCGCCACGATCGCATCGCCGGGATATAACGTTATGGAACTTTCCGCCTGCGCCCCTGCAACCAACCCAAGGCTGATGCCCGCCAGGAATATCCTGCGAAGGAAACGGTGGGCATGTGCGCCGGCGGAAAAAATCATGGAATTAGGGAGCCGAAACGAAAGTGTCCTGGCAGGCGCGATTCAATTCCGGGACGGGAATATGCCGGCCATCGCTATGCACAAATTAACGCAAAGATACGGCTGGATGTTGCTGATCGGCGTGCTCCCGCCGGCCGGCCCCAGCGTCGTGGATGCCATGTTGGCCGTCGGGGTCGCCACATCGTAGATGGGCGTTCCCAGGCGTGCGTCGGGGGCCGCAAGGTAGGCTCCGCCCGGGGACTGGGTAGTGGCCGCGCCATTGTAGGCGTTCAAGGTGTGGGTATGCGGTGGCAGATTGGAGAGCAGGAGCGTCGTGGTCTCCGAACCCCCGATCTCGCCCTGGACGAAACCTGCGCCGAAGTGCATCGGGACGCGCGACCGCAGGTCGGGAAGCTGAAACGTGGTCGTCCCGTTTCCCCCATAGGTGGTGCCCAGCAGGGCAAACAGAGCCTGGTTCTGGTTGATCGGCAGCGTCTGGCCATTGCACATCGCCCAGCCTTTGGGATTAAAGTTGAAGCTGAACGTCCTGATTTCACCGAGAAACGGGTTGGACATGGGATGAAAACGCTTAGGAAATGGCGATAGCCTCTGGCTTCGGGATCAGTTGCGGCTTGGGTAGACCCCAAACAACGAGATGATGAAAGAGATGCCAAGGCATGGCTGGCCAATCGGGATCGGGTTCCCCATTCCGGTATGGCCGACCGCCAGGGGGCCCATCGATGTGTTGGGAGCCCCGGAGGTGTAAATCGGAGCCTCGTTGCGAAGCGTCGCGGCAAGATAGGTATTGCTTGCCGGAGTCCGCGTCGGGGAACTGGGTGCACCATTGTCCGCCGCGACGAGGTGGTTGTGGGTCGGCATGTTGGCCTGGGTCAATGTTATCGATTCAGCGCCGCCTTGCTGGCCCATGACATAGGTCGAAAGGCCGGCGCCCGTCCCCTGGTGTATCGGAAAGCGGCCGCGCAGGTCGGGCAATTGAAACGTGGTCGTCCCGTTTCCCCCATAGGTGGTGCCCATGAGGGTAAAAAGGACCTCGTACTGGGAAATCGACAGGGTCTGACCCGCGCAGAACTGCCAGCCCTGGGGCGCAAAGTTGCCCGCGAATATCCTGATTTCACCAACGTAAGGTTGTGACATGGTGGCGGCGCTTTAGGGCGTGAGCGATTGGTTCCTGGTCCTCGGGATCAATTCCGGGCGGGGAATATTCCCTGGAGCGCGATCACAAAATTGACGACAAGGTAAGGCTGAAGGTTTGAATAGGGCGTGTTGGCGCCGGTTATCGCGATCGCCTGCGGCGCCATCGTCACGTTCGGGGCGGTGCCCGTGTAGATGGGAGCCGCGCTGCGCAGTTGGGTCGCAAGGGCGGTGCCGGATGGGCTGTGGGTCGTGGGCGGGTTGCCGGCGGCCACCAAGGTATGGGTGTGACTCGGCAGCTCATTGGCGTTGAGCGTGATCCCATTCAAGCCCATCGACTCCCCAACCTCAATAGGGTTCAATCCGGGACCCGAGCCCTGTCCGATGGGGACCTGACCCTGGAGTTTGGGCAGGCCGAACGTCGATGTTCCATTGCCGCCAAAGTTGGTGCCTAGCAGGGAGAAAAGCGCGGTGTTCGAGGCAATGCTGAGGATTTGCCCGTTGCACAATGCCCAGCCTTCCGGCGCGAAAGTGAAACCGACCATCCTTATTTCAGCGATGAAAGGTTCGCTCATGATCTAGGTCCGGGTAAAAGTCTTGCTTGGCGCGAAAGAAATCAGAGGAAATGCCTGGCGATGACCCATCACGTGACGCTGCGTGCCTCGTGCCCGGACGACAAGCCGTTTCTCTACGAAATATATTCCGGAATCCGGCGGGACGAGGTGGCTTCACTGGGATGGAGCCGGGAGCAGGAGGAGGCCTTTTTCCGGATGCAATTCGCTGCACGGCAACACAGTTATCGCAATCAGTTTCCCGACGCCTCCTATTCGATAATCGAGCTGGGGAAGCGTCCCGTGGGAGGGATGCTCGTCGCGCGCGACGGGGATGGGATATGCCTGGTCGACATCGCGCTCCTTCACCCATTCAGGGGGAAGGGCATCGGTCGCAAACTCATCGCGGAATTGCTCGACCAGGGGGCCAAGGCTGGCCTGGGGGTACGCCTCTCGGTCGTGAAGGGGAACCGGGCGATAAACCTGTACAGGCGCCTCGGATTTTCAGAGGTGGGGGAGGAGGCTGGCGGAATGTATGTAAAAATGGAGTGGCCGTCCCCTAAGCCTGCAATTGCGTCGGGCGGCAACCGGTGATCTCTACCGGACGACATGCAATCCAGCCTGCGACTTTCCCGCTCCTTTGACGCCGCCCGGCTCCAGGCGGAGCTTGACGGGATCGTCTCCGAGGAATTCGTGCCCCATTTCAACACCCAGTACTACACGGGTGACTGGAGCGCTGTCCCGCTGCGATCGGTCGGGGGCAAGGCCCGCCACATTTACCCGGATCCCACGGCAAAGACGGCCTTTGCCGACGCGCCGCTCCTCGAGCGCTGCACGTACGTCAGGGAGATCCTTGCCCATTTCCAATGCCCCCAGCAGGCCGTGCGATTCCTGCGCCTGAAGCCCGGTTCGGTGGTGCGCAAGCACACGGACCTGGCGTTGGGCTTCGCCGACGGTGAAATCCGCCTGCACATCCCCGTCCGCACCAATCCCGGCGTCATCTTCCTTCTCGATGACCAAAGGGTGGTGATGAACGAGGGGGAGTGCTGGTACATCGACTTCACGCATCCGCACAGCGTGGAGAACCGGGGGGCAACCGACCGAATCCACCTGGTGATCGATTGCGTGCTCAATGACTGGCTGCGGGACCTGATCCTGGCAGAGTCCGCCCGCGCCGTCCCCGCCTAGGCCTGGGCGCGTCGGATCGATTCCAGCTTTTCGTAGGGCTCGGCGAGCCAAACCTTGGCCAGTTCCCTAATCCGGTCGCTGGCCTCCCGCTGCTTCCCGGCCGAATCGTCCTCAAAGACGAAGCCGGGGCTTTTTGCGTCGAATTTGGCCGCCTCTTCCATCGTCGCCTGCTCCTCGTGCGTCATCTCCAGGCCGAAATGCCGGGAGATTGCTCCGAATATTGCGCCGGGAAGCTCACGGTAGTTCACAAAAAGGCCCCTCCCGTTGCCGCGATTCTCGATGGCCGCGCCGCAGAATTGAGCCAGGACGCGGGCCGAGTACCCATCGAGCGCGGCGGGATTGACCGTGGCCGGGTCCAGCCCCAGTCGACGGGGGTCGATGATGCCGGGAACCATCTGGATGCCCGGCATCCGGTCCTGTGAGACGAGGATCTCAACCGGATCGCGGTAGAGGAAGATCCAGGGGACCCCGGGGAAAGCCTCGAGGATCGCCGGCAGTTCGCACACGTGCCAGCTGTCAAACTTGATGAAAAGGCGGTCCTCGCCGTTTCTCGGCTGGGCGATCGCGCTCACGAGCCCCCGGAGGGCCCTCCGTGCCGATTCGGAGGAACCCGGCGCGCCGGTCCCCGATAGGTGCAGAAGCTGGTCGAGGGCGGGCGGCTCGGAAATGACGAGGGTCCGGGGGAGGGTCGCCAGCAGGCGCGAAACCAGGGTCGATCCGCACCGCGAAAGGTGGAAGATGAACCCGGCGGGCGCTATTCCGGGAAAATCCCAGGCGAGGTCCCCGAGGTGCCCTACCGGCGTCTCCCGGCGAAACAGCATCCGCGCCGGATCGCTGAGCGCATGGTTCACCGTCTGCTGGAAAAACGGATCCGTCGGGCGAATCCCGGCAAAATAGCACCAGTCCACCACGCAGCCGGCCTGGCGGAGGCGAACCGCGATCGGCATCCAATCTCTCCAGGGCGATTCGGCCATGGTCAGGGCCCCGGCCTTGCGGAGGCGCATGCGGCGTTCCAGGCCCTGCGAACCTCCGGCAATCCGAAAACCAAGCCCCGCTCGCGCCCGAGCTCAATCGCCCTGGCCGCAAGGCGGTCGATGTCGCGATGGCCGCAAAGTCCCTGCAGAAGCGCGGGATCCTCGACNNTCGCCGCCGGCGGCTGTTCCCGGAACGATGAAAAGATCCATCCGGCCCAAATCGGGATGCAGAAAGGAATAGGTGCCCTCAGACAGCTGGAGCTGGGCCTTTCCGCGAAAACGCAGCGATGCCGACTCGAGATTCTTGCGCCTGCCGTGCGCGACTTGGTCCAGCACCATGCGCTGGAAGCCATGCGGGCTCCGCACCCGAAATGAAGTTCCAAAAACGCCTTCAAACGCAGTCCCGGACCAGCCTTCCTTGCCCACCGCCGCCGATTGCGAATTGCCGAACGGGCGAAGATACGGGCCGACGGAAAACGCCGTCGCGGAAATGAAGAGGTTGCGGACAAAATCGCGGCGCTCCATGTTTATTCCTCGTGAATACACGAAATATCGCATTCGCGTAAAGACTATACCTACTTCAATGCCCGCGTCCGATCCCTCACTTGCCGCCCCGACGGACGTCGGCTCCCTCGGCATTTACCAGCTGAAGCGCCTGTGGTCGCGGGCCATGGCGNNGGCGCTCCCGAGCCCCAGCTTGACTGCCTAGTCATTCACGCGGTGGGCCTTGGGCTCGAGCAGGCGATGCAGCATCTCTACAGGACCGGACCGGCGTTCGAGGAGTTTGAAGGCTGGATCCTGGCGACGGCCGGCCCGGTTGATCCCGATCAGGTTGCGAGGATAAACGCGGTGGTCACCGGCTCCAAATGCCCCCCGGAAGTCCAAAAGCGGCTCGATGCGGTTGCCGCGGCCGAGCCCGTGCTTTCGCCGGACGACCTCGCCTTCTGGCACAGGCAGGGGTACGTCATCCTTCCGAACGCGGTTCTACCCGAGGCGTGCGCCGCGACCGAGCGTGCCATCTGGGATCACGTGGGGGCGAGCCCGGACAATCCGGAGGGATGGTATTTCGAGAACGCCCATGGGATCATGGTGCAGCTTTTTCAGCACCCTGCGCTGACCGCCAACCGCCATTCCCCCCGCATCCACAAGGCCTTCTCCCAACTCTGGGACACGACGGACCTCTGGGTCACCACCGATCGGGTCGGGTTCAACCCGCCGGAACGCCCGGGGCACAAGTTTCCGGGCCCCCATCTGCACTGGGACGTCAGCCTGCAACAGCCTATTCCTTTTGGCACGCAGGGCATTCTTTATGTGACGGATACCCCTCCTGAGCAGGGCGCCTTCACCTGTGTCCCGGGATTTCACAACAGGATCGAGGCCTGGCTCAAGGGCCTGCCGACCGGCGCGGAGCCGCGCCGGCAGGACCTGCACGCCCTCGGCTCAAAGCCCATCGGCGGCCGCGCCGGCGACCTGATCATCTGGAATCAGGCTCTGCCGCACGGCAGCCGCCCGAACCTCGGAGCCCGCCCTCGCTTGGTGCATTACATCAATATGCATCCCGCTCACGTCGAGGAACAGTCTGTGTGGCTTTAGAGAAGGCCTGGGTTTCTCCGCATGTCCTGGGAGTGCCCGGCTCCGCGCCTTTTCGACAGGCGCAGACCCTGATTCGAGCCAGCGCAAAAAGCTGTCCCGGGGGAACTCCGGATGCTTTGTTAGCGCCCATGGAAAACGATCGGCATGTGACGGCTATCGATCCAGTGGTCGAGCGCATGGTCGCGTTTCTCGGCACCATCGGTTTGCCGGTGAGTCTTGACAGGATTGGCGAGCGCACGGTCGTGCCGGGCATACTCATAGACAGAGGCGTCATCGTGGTGGACGAATCACAGCTGGCCTACCCCGGCGATCTGCTGCACGAGGCGGGACATCTGGCGGTCATGCCCGCTGCCCGCCGGGGGCAAATTCATTGCGATGCCGGGAATGAGCCCGCGGAGGAAATGGCAGCGATCGGCTGGTCGTATGCGGCCGCGCTTCACATCGGGCTGCATCCGGCGGTGGTTTTTCATGAGGCCGGATATCGGGGCGGATCCCAATCGCTGCTGGAGAATTTTGCCGCCGGGAGGTATTTGGGAGTGCCTATGCTGCAATGGCTTGGATTGGCCGAGGACCTCCGGACGGCGACGGCCAATGGCCGACGGCCATATCCCGAGATGCTCCGCTGGGTTGCCGATCGGTAGCGTTTTGCGAGGGCATCGCGGGAGAACCCGGAAAGACGGTCCGCCAAGAATCGAGACCCAATGGGTCGGCAACATCAAAGCCAGGGACTTGAGGCAATGCGGCGACCGCCGACAGTTGCCTTTGTCGGGGGATTGGGCCAATTTCCGCCGGTTCCCAACCCCGGCCATGCCTTCCCAACACGCGATTGAAATATTCGCCCTGCTGAACTTCGCGATTGTCGGCCTCGCGCTCGTGGTCCAGCCGGGCGCATGGGCGCGCTACTTCGAGTGGATGCGGCGCGAGGGCGAGGCCGGGGCCGTCATCTACGGGCTCTTCTGCGTGCTATGGGGCTCGCTGATCGTTTCCTTTCACCCCACGTGGCATGGCCTCCTCATCATCCTCCCGGCGTTTGGCGCGCTCCAGACCATCGAGGGCCTCGTGTTTCTTATATTCCCGGGCTTCGGCCTCCGCCTTATTTCGAAATTCAACGCGGAGCGCCTCTGGCTATTCCGCCTGCTCGGGCTGATCGCGCTGGGTCTCGCCTTGTATATCTACCTGATTCTTTTGCCGGCGGGCATCTAGGGTGCTGCAGACAGTGCCGAGTCGGCCCTTTCCTCCCCGTTTGACGATTGGTGCAAGAATCAGGGCATTTCATGGGCCACTCACCGGCATGGGTGGCGATGGAGGAGCAGGTGAGTGAACCCCGGTGGTGGCAGTGGCCCACGATCCTCTCGCTGGACGCGCCCGCCGTGGCGTTGCTCTGGCAGTGGCTGCTCGCGCGCTCGGCGAACGCGACGCTGCACGCTCACGACGCGTTCATCTTGGGTGCATCGGTCTGGCTCGCCTATGTCGCCGACAGATGGATTGAGGGCTGCCGCCTCGCCGAGGTCTTCACCCTGCGACACCGGTTCTACCAAAGGTGGAGGTGGCCGGTGGCAGCCGTCTGGCTGGCGGTCCTGGGCTGTGACGTGGGCATCGCGCTCCTGCACCTTACAAGCCGTGAGCTTGAGGCCGGGCTGGTGCTGCTCGCGTTCGTGGTGGTCTACCTGTTCTCGCACCAGCTGGTTCACCGCAACCACGGCTGGCGGCTCCCCAAGGAGGCCTGCGTCGCCATTCTGCTGGGCGGCGGAGCCGGGCTGTTTCCGTTCCTGCGCTCGCCCTTCCCGTGGTGGCCGCTGATCCCTCCGCTCACGCTCTTCGTTCTTCTCTGCTTCGTGAACTGCGTGCTGATCTCGGCTTGGGAATGCGAGGTCGACGAAATGCACGGACAGACGTCGATCGCGCTGCAGTTTCGGCGCGGGGTCGCCTTCAGCAATGCGGCGCCCTGGGTCCTGGCGGGGGTCGCCGTTGCTTTCCTGGCGGCCGGGACGGCCGACCAGGCACGGCCGGCGGTCCTCTGCGCCGCCGCCAGCAGCGCNNGTCAACCTCCTTGAGCCGCATTCCGGAAGGCAGCTCGCGCGCGTGCTCGCGGACGTTGCGCTTATGACCCCCGTCGTGACCCTGATGGGGACGCTTCTGCGATGAGATCGCAACCGGCCGGCTTTGATCGCCTCGCACCCGTTTATCGGGCGCTGGAATTCCTCGCCTTCGGCCGCGACCTGGAGCGCGCCCGATTTTGCTTCGTGCCCGAGTTGATCGCCTGCCGCCGCATCCTCGTCCTCGGGGAGGGGGACGGCCGCTTCCTCGCCCGCCTGGTGGCGGGCGCTCCCGACGCGAGGGTGCATTGCGTGGACAGCAGCCCGGCGATGCTTGGCCTCGCTGCCGCCCGGATCTCGGGCGCCGGGGCGGCGGAGCGCGTATCGTTTGAGCGGGCCGACGTGATGGGCGTGGCGCTTGATCCGGCGGCCTACGACGCCGTGGTGACGCTCTTCTTCCTGGACTGCTTTACGCCCGCGCAGGTCGCCGCGATTGAGAGGAAGGTCCGGCCGAGCCTGCGCGGGGGCGCCCTCTGGCTGTTTGCCGACTTCATCCTGCCAGCGCGGGGTTTTCGCCGATGGCGCGCCAAGGCGTGGCTCAGGATCCTTTATTTCTTCTTCCACAGGGAGGCCGCAGTGACGGTCCGGTCGCTGCCCCCCTCGGAGGAAATCCTGATCAAGAGCGGGTTTCGGCGCGTCGCGGTGCGCGATTTTCAGGGAGGTTTCGTGCGGAGCTCCGTCTTCGATTTGCCCGGGGAACGCACCTGACCGGCCAGCGCCGAGCCCGCGCGCGACTTCCTGAATTTAGCGGATCGTCGGCCCGGCGGCGGTCACAGGGCGCCGGTTCCGAAGCTCGCGGTGGCAACCACCTTCAGCTCGCAAAACTCGCGCAATCCCTCCTCGCCCCCCTCGCTGCCCAGGCCGCTGGACTTCATTCCCCCGAAGGGTATCTCGGCCCTCAGGGGGCGCCATTCGTTGACGCCGACGATGCCCGCATCCAAGGCGTCCGCCACGGCGTTGGCACGGGCGATGTCGCCGCCATAGACGTAGGCTGCGAGCCCGAACGGGGTGGCGTTGGCGCGGCGGACCGCGTCCGCAAGGTCGTCGTAGCACAGGAGGGGAGCCACCGGGCCGAAGATCTCTTCTCGGGCCACGCGCATCTCGTCGCGCACTCCGCGGAGGATGACCGGGGCGAAAAAGCTGCCCCCCGAGAGGGCGGGATCGCTCTCATGGCTCCGGTTTTCGCAAAGGACCTCGGCTCCCGCCGCCAGCGCTTCGTCCACAAGGCCGCGCACCCGCTCGCATGCGTGCCCGTGGATGAGCGGCCCGACATCCACGCCTGCGGCGAGGCCATTTCCCACCCGCAGGCTGCGCCATTGCGAGGCAAGCTTGTCGGCGAACGCCGCCTCAAGCGACGTCGGCACAAAGATTCGATTGGCGGTCACGCAGACCTGGCCGGAGCAGAGCAGCTTCAGCTTGGCGAGGTCCGCGGCGGCGAGGTCCAGGTCTGCGTCGGGGAGGACCAGGAAGGGCGCATTCCCGCCGAGCTCGAAGGACAGCCGCGGCAGGTGTCTGGCGGCCGCCTGCATCAGGGATCGGCCGGTGCCGGTGGACCCGGTGAGCGAGAGCACCCGCACGCGGGCGTCGGCGGAAAGCGCCTCGCCCGCGACGGCGCCCCGCGCGGCAAGAATCTGAAGGACCCCGTCGGGCAGGCCGGCTTCCTGGAGGACGGGCCCGAGCGCCAGGGCGACAAGGGGGGTGAGCTCCGACGGCTTCCATACCGCGGTGCAGCCTGCGGCCAGTGCAGCGGCGATCTTCTTCGAACCCTGCGCCAGCGGAAAATTCCAGGGCGTCACCAGGCCCGCGACCCCGGCAGGCACCGGCCGGACGAGATATTCGCGCCCGCGCTGGGGATGCGGCTGCACCCGCCCGCAGAGGCGCCGCGACTCCTCGCCGAACCACTGGAAGAAACTCGCCGCATAGTCCACTTCCGCCAGCGCCTGCGCGAGCGGCTTGCCCTGCTCCTGGGTCAGAAGCTCCGCCAGTTCCTGGCGCCTTGCCGCCATGAGCGCCGCCGTCTTCTTCAGGATGTTGCCGCGCGAGGCGTTCGGCTCGTGCCGCCAGGACTCAAACGCCCGTTGCGCGCCGTCGATGGCGCTGCGGAATTCGCCCGGGCCCGCCAGCGGCACGCTGACAATGTCGGCGCCGGTGGCGGGGTTCCGGATCATGATGCTCTCGGCGCCGTCCTCCTTCCATTGGCCGTTCAACCAGAGTCCCGGGCGAAAACGGAGCTTCGACAGGAGTGCTGGGATCGTGTCAGGCATCGGCTTGGAGTGTCCGCCGGTAGATTTCCGTCGCTTCGGCCTCGTTGATGGGCCGGGGATTGGGGTCCATCAGCCGGCGATTGGCGACGGCTTCCCGCGCCAGTTCCGCGAGCGCGGAATCGGGCACGCGCGTGGCCCTGAGGCTCGCCCGCAGGCCGATGGCGCCGGCTAGGGACGCCAGTTTGTCAGGGAAGCCGTGGGGATCGATGTCCCGCCAACCGAGCGCATCCGCGAAATTGCCCACGTCCTCCAAGCAGACGGGCAGGTTGTGCCGCATGGTTTCCGCGGCAAGGCAACCCGTCGCGACGCCATGCACGATGTGGAAGCGCCCTCCGAGGGGGAGCGCCAGCGCATGCACGGCGCAGCACGAGGAATTCGCAAAGGCCATCCCGGCAAGGTTTGCGCCGAGCATCATCGCATCCCGCGCGGACTTATCTCCGCCGTCACGGCACACCACGGGGAGCGCCGGACCGATCCACCGAGCAGCCTCCAGCGCCAATCCGCGCGCCAGGGGTGTCGCCGAACGCGCGATGAAGGCCTCCATGGCATGAACGAGTGCGTCCATGCCGGCCGCCGCGGTTGGCAGCGGCGGCAATCTGTCGGTCAACGCGGGGTCCAGAATGACCATGTCGGGAACCAGGCATGGGTCTACGACGCCCACCTTGAGCCCGGTGAGTGGATCTGTGAAGATCGCCACCGGCGTGGCCTCGGAGCCGGTGCCGGAGGTCGTCGGTATGCACACGAGCGGCAGCGCGCGTCGTTCGACCTTGCCAATGCCGGCGAGCAGGTGGGCCTCCCGCCCATCCAGGAGGGTCGCGGCCACCAGCTTCGCGGTATCTATCACGCTGCCCCCTCCCAGCGCCACGACGACATCCAACTCGCGTCCGGTGTTGCGGGCCGACTCGACGGCTGCGGTGACGCAGGCAAACGGAGGCTCGGGTTCCGTCCTGTCGAAAACCGAGAATTGCATTCCCGCCCGGGTCAGGCTGCCGGACACCTGCTCCAGCAGCCCCGCGGCCTTCACGCCCGCGTCGGTGACGATGAGGGGCCTCGAGCGGCCCAATCTGCATATTTCCACTGCGAGCTCCCCGCTGGCGCCTCGGCCAAAGCGCAATCGTCGCGGCAGGTGGTTCTCAAAAACGCTCAGCACGGTGGAATGCACGGCGTCGCTGATGCAGCCGGGCGGCCGCCGCGACAAGGGTGCGGATGCGCATCCATCTAGAATTCGTCGTACGCGATCTGCCCGGCCGGGACTCCCAGGTCCGCGAGGACCTTCGTGCAGGCCTTGATCATCATGGGTGGCCCGCAGAGGTAATATTCCGCCGCCCTGGGGTTCGCGTGCCCGCTCAGGTATTCTCCGGTCACGACCTCGTGGATGAAGCCCAGGTGGCTGCTCCAATTGTCCTCCGGCAGCGGCGAAGAGAGGGCTACGTGGAAGGCGAAGTTCGGGTGCTGATGGGCGAGGCCGCGGAAATAGTCCTCGTAGAATATCTCCTGCCTCGAGCGCGCGCCATACCAGAAGCTCACCTTTCGCGCGGTGTGCTGGGTTTCGAAAAGATGGGAGAGCTGCGAGCGAAGCGGGGCCATGCCTGCGCCGCCGCCTATGAAGACCATCTCGCGCTGGGTCGGCTTGATGTGGAAGTCGCCGAAGGGCCCGATGGCCGTCACCGCATCCCCCGCCTTGAGGTTGAACGCGTAGGACGAGCCAACGCCGGGCGGGCAATCCTGGCCCGGGGGCGGGGTGGCGATGCGAATGTTGAATCGCAGGTGGCGCTCGAGCTGCTGGTTGCTTGCGATGGAGTAATTGTTGCGGTGGCCGGATTCCGGATTCCGGGCGACCAGGTCAAAAACGTGCTGGTTTTCCCAGACGGACGCGTAGGGCGCGGGGATGTCGAATTCGCGGAAGCGGATCGTCTCGTAGGCGGGGATGTCGAACTGGAGGTAATCGCCAGGGGTGAAAACGACCTTTTCGGCGGGGTCCTCGTGCTCGAGGACTAGTTCCTTGATGAACGTGGCGACATTGCGATTGCTGACGACGCGAAAGCGATAGGTCTTCTGCTCGCGGGCGCCCGCGCCGCCGGGCCGGGCGACGTTGAGATGGAGGCGGCCGCGGCGCTCCTCGATGGGATACGTTGCGAGGCCGCGGCAGACGGGCGCCCGGGCGGGCGACCCGTCGCGAAGGTTGAAGCGACCGTTGTGCTTGGGGCACTCGATCATCTTGCCGATCACAAGGCCGCCGCCGAGGTGGGTGTTCCCGTGGGTGCAGACGCCGTCCGTGGCGTAGAGCTCGCCCTCGGCGTCACGGTAAAGGGCGTAGGTTTTCTTGCCGTGGTCAAAGCGGATCACGTCCGCGGGCCCAAGGTCGACCGCGGCGCAGACCTCGATCCAGCCCCTGGCATCGGGCAATGCCGCGGAAACGCAGGTCCCCTCGCTCGTTCGGGCCCGCGGCTCCGGCAGCTTCCTCCTTATGTGGTATGCGGGATCCTTGGCCTGCCTCAGGACTGCAGGGACAATCTCCCGCCAGGCGCTCAGAAGGCTGGGATACGGCTTGGGACAGTCGTCCTTCACCACGGCGTGGAGCTTCGGGAGCGCATGGTACGGCACCAGCGGGAACATGTGGTGGTCCACGTGGTAGTTCATGTTCCAGTAGAGAAACCGGTGGATCGGGTTCATGTACACCGTCCGGCAATTGAGGCGGTGATCGAGGACGTTCTCGGCCAGGCCGGCATGCTGGGTCAGCCCGTAGATGACCATGAGCCAGGTGCCGAAGACATTCGTCAGGCCGACCAAGAGCAGCGGCAGGACGCTGCGGCTGTAGATCGAGAGCCCGATAACCGAGGCGTAGATGGCCACGTAGATGCGCGCCCTGAGGTAGGCCTTCCGGAACTCGACCTCGGGAATGAACGTTTTCTCATCGGGCGTCATGCGGCCGGCGGAATGGATCAGAATCCTCTTGAAGTAGGTCGGATACGACCCGAGGTTGAAAAAGCTCAGGGCGATGGCCCTCAGGTTCGGCGGCCGTGGGACAGCGATCTCGGGATCGCGCCCGACGATGATCGTGTCGCTATGGTGGCGCGTGTGGCTCCAGCGCCAAACGGTGGATTCGCGCATGACCATGAACGAGGCGATCTCGTAGAGGGCGTTGTTCATCCAGTCGGTCCTGAATGCGGTGCCATGGCCGGATTCGTGCCAGCGGGAGTCGGAGGTCGAGGCATAGAGCACGGCGTAGATGGCATACGTCAGGAGTGCCCACCGGGAGCCCCAGAGGGCGTAGGTCGCGCAGCCGAAGCCGAGAATGAGGGCGAACCAAAGGACGGTGTCGCGGATTGCCGGCCCGTCGCGGCGCTCAAGCAGCCTGCGCATGGTCTCGCGCGGGACCGGGCATTGGTACCATTCCGCCTCGGCGAGCCCCTTCTCCACGGCGAGGGCGGCATTTACGCCGGTCAGGCTGTAGTCAAGTGTTGCCACCGGCTTGGGCAAGACGGCGGATGCGTGGTCGTTGCTCACGTCAGGGTCGTGTCGATGAGCTCAGCAGGTGGAAAATGCATAGACCGTTCGGCGGCTCTGCGGCCGGCCGGGCCGCACAAGGATGTCGCCGAATGCGCCCACGCGCGATGCGTTGGGATACCCGTGGCACTCCAGGCAGAAGCCCGCGTGCGGGCCGTAGCGGGTACCCGACTTTCCGACCAACGTGCCGTTGAGCGCGGACCCGGTATAGAACTGCAGGCAGGACTCGTCGGTGAAGACCTCGAGCACGCGGCCGGAGCGCTCCTCCGCGACTCGGGCCGCGAGCCGAGGACCCAGGGGCGCCGCTGCGTCGGGGGCGCGGAGGAGATAGACATCGCCGTGGGCCTTGAAGAGCTTCGGCACGGCCTCGCCGAGGCCTCGCGAGCGCCTGAAGTCGGCGTTGCGACCCGCGACCCGCTCGCGGCGATCGGAGAGGGTCATGGCGTCGTCCGCGGGAACGTATTCGTCGGCATGAATCCGAAGCTCATGGCTGGAAATGCCGCCCGATCCCTCGCCGGCGAGATTGAAGTAGGAATGATTCGCGAGGCTGAGCGGGGTTTCGCGGTCGGCCGTGGCCTCCGTCTCTATGATGAACGCGTTTCCTGCAGTCAGCGTATAGGTAACGGAGATCGCGACGTTTCCCGGATAACCCTCCTCGCCATCGGGGCTCACGTAGAAAAGCCGCAGCGATGGGGCGCCATCGGGGCGGTCCAACGGCTGCGCAGCCCAAATGCGCTTGTCGAGCCCGACGCGCCCCCCGTGCAAATGATTGGGGCCGTCGTTTCGAGCGAGGACATAGGCGCGGCCGTCCAACGGGAGGTAGCCTCCGCTGACTCGCCCCGCAATGCGGCCGATGATCGCTCCAAAATAGGGATGCGCCCCCAGGTAGTCACCAAGGTCGTTGAATCCGAGCACGACGTCGTCCATGCGTCCCTGGCGATCAGGCATCCGAATGGACGAGACGATTCCCCCATAGGTCAGGACCGTGAGGGACGCTCCCGCATCGTTGGTCAGGGTATAGGCCTCAACGGGTTCACCGGAAGCGAGCGAGCCAAAGGGGCGCGGGGTCATGCGGCAATGCGAAGCGCGGTCATAGTGTACCGGAATTGCGGTCCACGGTCATCTCGCCTTCTGAGAAAAAGCTCTCATATTTTGCTCATATGCCGGAAGGCATGTATTTTGGAGGCCGCAGTCGTGCGCGCGCCGCGGGTGCCGCTCCCGAGGAGTGGCCACGGTCGCCAAGCCGACACGAACATCCCGCTTCTAAGCAAACGACATAAGTTATTGCGCATGACTGAAGGTATTTCCGGGCTGGCTAAGGATAGGGGGTGAGACTTGCCTGACAAATGTTCAATTTCGCTTGCCCATTATAACGACATGTCTAATTTAACGGTATACTGGTTCCGATGTACCGGACGATCAAACTGTCATATGTTGCCCCTGATGACCGCTTCAGGGCCGTCCTGGGGGACCTGCGCCGACGCCAGTCCCGGGCAACCCGAATGGCCTACTGCCGGCTCGCGGACGGCACGGCGCTAGGACAGGTATATGGAACCCTCCGGGCCCATCCGGTCGGCCAGGGGATGGATACATGGCTGCTGCTTTCGGGTATTTCGAAGGCAAGGGCCCTCCATAAACTGCGGCCGGATGGGAAGGTGGTTTTTGGAGGCAGGAGGAGGCTGATCGAGCGAAGCCAGGGCAAGATCACG
>PLKS01000103.1 GCA_003140665.1 Opitutaceae bacterium | reverse complement strand
AGCGCGGCCTGCCGGCCAGCCGGACCGTCACGGGAGCCCTTCCGTCGCCCACCGGGCAGACAGCGAACGGAACCTACCACACCAGCTTCACCGCCCTGGACTTTACCGAACAATACAGCTGGTAAATGAAGGATATTCGATTTCTTTGGCCGATCCTAACCACCGCAACGATGCTGGGAGCCAGAATCTGGGAACTGCGCCATAGATTTGATGCGGAACCGGGAAAGATCATCGAGACGGCGAGCTTCAAGCGCCTGGTCGCGGTGGGAACCGGCTCGGTGCTCCTCTGCGTCGCGCAATACCTGCTGCGGGACTCGCCGCCGCCGCTTCCCTGGGTCAGCGCCGCCGGGGCGCTCCTCGGCGTGTTCACCTTTGTCCTGCGCGGGCTGTCCAGAAAGGCCCTGAACAGGATGTGGAGCGTCCATGTCGAGATCCGCGAGAACCACACCTTGGTCCAGACGGGGCCGTACATGAGGATCCGCCACCCGATCTATCTTGGCACCCTGCTCGAGGTGGCGGCCGCGACCCTCCTGCTCAACGCGTGGTCGGCCGGCGTCGTCGGCCTTGTCGCCACGGCGTTTGTCCTTCGCCAGCGGATCCGGATAGAGGAGCGGGCCATGGAGGACAAGTTCGGCGAGGCATGGCGGAATTATCGGCTGCGCGCCGGCCTGCTTTGGCCCCGGCCGTGAGTGCAAAGCGCATAGTCATCACCGGTCTCGGGGTCGTGTCGCCCTGCGGGCTCAACCCGCAGGAGGTGTGGGACTCCGTGGTCAACGGGCGGCCGTCCTGCGGCCCCGTCACCCGCTTCAACACCCGTGACATGACGTGCAACCTTGCCGCGGAGATCAGAGACTTCCAGCCGGACCTCTGGATGGAGAAGAAGCGCGCGCACCGGCTGGACCGGGCGGTCCGCTACTGCATTGCGGCGGGTAAGCAGGCCTTCAACGATTCCGGCCTCGAGGCCGACAAGGTGGACGGCGACAGGATGGCGATCTTCGAGGGAACGACGGTCACGGGCCTGGAGAATACCCTCAGCCAGCATTCGGATTTTGTCGTGGACGGCTTCAAGTCCGTGCAGCCGACCACGCTGGTGGCGGCGTTCTGCGGGGCCGGCTCGAGCGAGCTGGCCCTGGATCTCGGCATCAACGGGCAGGCCACGACGATCTGCACCGGCTGCTCCGCGGGAAACGATGCCATCGGCTACGGCATGCGCGCCATACGGGACGACATGGCGGACGTCGTCCTTGCCGGCGGCTCCGAGGCCCCGATCGTCGACGGCTTCTATTCGATCTTTGCCAAGCTCAAGGTGATGTCCCGGTGGACCGGCAGCCCGGCGAAGGCGATGAAGCCCTTCGACGTGGAGCGCGACGGGTTCATCCTCGGCGAGGGATCGGCGTTCCTGGTGCTCGAGGAGCTGAGCCACGCGCTGGCGCGCGGGGCGAGGATCTACTGCGAGCTGCTTGCCCACGGCCAGGCCTGCGACGCGTACCACATGGTCGCCCTGCACCCCGGGGGCCGCGGGACGATCCAGGCGATCGAGAGGGCTCTCCTTGCGGGCCGCACCGAGGCGGGCACGATCGACTGGATCAACGCGCATGGCTCGGCGACGCTGGCGAACGACGTCATAGAGGCGGCGGCGATCCGGTCGGCGTTCGGCCACTCCGTGGACAGGATCGCCGTCAGCGCGACAAAGCCCGTCACCGGGCACATGGTGGGCGCCACGGCAGCGATAGAGGCCCTGATCTGCACCCTCGCGATCCACAATGGGTGCATTCCCCCGACGGCCAACCTTGAGAACCCGGATCCCGCGTGCGCGCTCGACCTGGTGCGCGGCAGCGCAAGGGAGTACCCGCTCCGCAGGGTGATGAACCTGAACGCCGGCTTCGGCGGCAAGGCGTCCGCGATAATATTGGGCAGGTTCGCCGGCTAGGGGCCGATGAATTTCTTCCTCCTGGCCCCCCTGTTCGCTGCCTTCGCCAACCTGGCGCTGGCGATCTTCGTCTTCACGCGGGACCCGCGCCTCAGGGTCAACCAGGTGTTCTTCCTGTGGGGATTCTCCCTCGCCCTGTGGAATTTCGGGGCGTTCGCCATGTTCTGGGTGCAGACCGAGCGGGCCGCCTGGTACTGGGCGCATATCCTCTCCTTTGGCGTCGTGCTCATACCGGTCTCGGTGCTGCACCTTTCGCTGCTGCTCGCGAAGGTGAAAGCCCGGCGGCTGCTCCTCTCGGCGTATTGCCTGACGTTCCTGCTGGAGGTCAGCAACGTGACGGGGCACTTCATCTCCGGCGTCCGGCAGATCGGCTATGCCTGGTACGAGGAGGCGGGGCCGGGATTCTGGGTGTTCGTCGCCGCGCTCCCGGTCGTCACGATACCCGCGATACTGGTCCTGATGGCCCACAGGCACGACCTGCCGCCCGGGCAGCGCCGCAAGTTCACGGTCCTGATCGCCGCCAAGATCATGCTGCTGGTCATGGGGACCCATGACGCGCTCCCCGTCCTGGGCATCACCCGCTATCCGGGCACGAGCATAAGGATCCTCCCCTGGGGCACGCTCGCGGCGGGGGTGTACGGGCTCGCGATGGCCTACAGCGTCCTCCAGGACCAGTTGCTCGACGTCCGGGTCACGCTGGGCCGCTTTGCCGCCACCCTCGTCCGCCTCCTGTTCCTCGTCGGGGTGGCGTTCCTCATCCTCTTCCTCGCGGCCACGCTCACGGGGGACTTCACCATGGCCTCGTTCACGGTCGCGATCTTCGCCGTCGCGACGTCCGCGGTGGTCACGAACTACTACTTCCCGAAGCTGCTCGGGCGCGGCTCCGAGCGGCTCGAGCAGCGGCTCCTCGGCGACCATTTCGAATACCAGGAGCAGCTGCGCGCGTTCGGCGACAACATGGCGGTGTACAACGACCAGACGGCGCTCGTGGACGACCTGATGGCGATGCTGACGACATCCATGCGTATCACGACGGCGCACGTCGCCGTCTTCGACTCCAGGACGGGAACCCGCCAGTTCAGCGCCACGCGCCCCGAGCAGCTTTCCCCGCAGATAACGGAGAGGGCGGACAGCGTGGTCTGCGACTACTTCAGGCAGTCCAGGCGCCACTCGCTCGATCTGAGGAACCTCCCGATCTACGAGTTCGCGAACGGGACAAGCGGCGAGGCGCGGAGCCTGCTCCGGTCCGTCGGCACGGAGTACGCGTTCGCCCTCGGGAGCCGCAACGACGTGATCGGCTACCTCGCGGTCGGGTCCAAGGGGGAGGGCACGCCGTTCACCCTCCTCGACATCGAGCTGATGGTTGCCCTCGTGAGGCAGCTGAGCCAGGCGCTGGACAGGCTCGCCCTCGTGGAGCGATCCCAGTTCGCCGAGAAGATGGAACTCATGGCAGTCATGTCCCGCGGGCTGGCGCACGACCTGAACAACTGCATCACGCCGGTGATGACCTACCTCCAGCTGCTCGGGCTGCAGCCATCTCCTTTCGGCCCGTCGGCTTTAGGCCCTGACAGACAGTGCACGAGCCGGGCCGTCCTCCAACA
>PLKS01000055.1 GCA_003140665.1 Opitutaceae bacterium | reverse complement strand
GTCTTGCCGTTCGTGCCGGTGACGCCGACAACCGAGAGGCTGCGGTCGGGAAACTTGTAGTACCTCTGCGCCACGCGGGCGAGCATGGCCCGGGCGTCGGCCACCTGGACGAACGCGACCTTGCCCGGCGGGTGGGCCGGTATCCTCTGCGCGACGATGGCCGCGGCCCCCCGGCTCACGGCCTCGTCGAGGAACGAAGCCCCGTCCGCGCGCATCCCGGGCAGCGCGAAGAAGAGGTTTCCGGGAACGACCCTCCGGCTGTCCATCACGAGCCCCGAGATCGGCCGGTCCAGGCTTCCCTTTGAGGCGAGGATCTCGCCTTCGCTGAAGTAATTGGAGAGCAGGGGTGCCATTTTGAACGCTCGGTTGAATTCAAGGTACTCGCCGGTACGGGGGCGCAAGGGCCGGTTGCGGAATGCGCGCACCAGCGCGTGGTCCTGGACAAGGTATCCTATCACGGCGCCCCTCCCATCGCGAGCGCCCGGGGAGCCTCGTTGTCTATCTGCGGACGGATGTCCAGATACGGTATGAGCCGTTCCCCAAGGCGCTTAAACACCGGGGCAGCAACCATGTGGCCGTACGCGACACCGTTCGGGCAACGGGCATCCGCGTCGTCGACGATCACCGCGATCGCCACTTGCCGGTCGCCCTTGTGCCTAAGCGTTGCCGGGAAAAAGCCGATGAACGAGGCCACGTGGTGGTGCTCCGAGTAGCGCAGAACCGTGGCGCCGGAAGGGAGCTCGAAAGGAACAAGCTTGTTTGCCGTGCCCGTCTTGCCCGCCACCTCGAAACCCGGGATGGCCGCCTCGGTGGCGTTGCCATCCGAAGACACGACCGCCGTCAGAAGGCGGGCCATTGTGCGGGCGGTCTGCTCGGAGATCACACGGCGCACTTCCACCGGGTCGAACTTGTAGACCCATTCGCCGTGGGAGTCCTTGACCTCATGAATGATCTGGGGCTTCAGCAGCATCCCGCCGTTCGCTATGACCCCCATGGCCATCTGCATCTGGAGCGCGGTCGCCGTCACCGACTGGCCCATCGGCATGCGGGTGATGCTCAGGCTGTCCCATTTCTCCGGCGGCTTCAGCTTGCCGGGAACCTCGCCGCCGACAGGGAATCCCGTCCGCTGGCCGAATCCGAACGCGCACGCGTAGTTGTAGAACCGGCGGTCCCCCAGGGCCATCGCAAGCTGCGCGGCCCCCTTGTTGGATGACTTTTCTATGATCTCCGCAACGGTGAGCGGGTGGTCGAAATGATCCCCGGAGTCCTCCCGGGGCAGGCTTCGCGTGGTTCCATTGTAGTCGATCTTCTCCAGCGTGCAGTCGAATTCCGTCCCGGTCGTCACGAGGCCCTCGTTGAGCGCGCCGGACACCGCGACGATCTTGAATACCGAGCCTGGCTCATACTCGTCGGCGACGGCAATGTTGCGCATCCTGCGCTGGTCCGCACGGGCGAGCTTGTTGAAGCTGTTCAGGTCGAAGGATGGATAGTTCGCGAGCGCAAGGATCAGGCCCGTCTGAGGGTCGCTGACGATGATGGTCGCCTTTTCCGGGTCGTACTGCGCGGCGATCCCCACGAGCTCCTCCTCCGCCATGTGCTGGATGGTCGTGTCGATCGAGAGGTAGACATTGAATCCGTCGCTGGCCGGAGCCTCGCGGGTGCGGAACTGGGCGAGCTCATGGCTCCGGCCGTCCCTCTCGGATTCGAGCCAGCCGTTTTCGCCGCGGAGGTAGAAATCGGCGTAGTGCTCTATGCCCGAGACCGGCCGCTCCTCGCGGTCCACATACCCGATGATGTGGGCCGCCATCTCGTTGTGGGGGTAGTCGCGCCGGTAGGCCCTGCTTCCGTACACGCCCCGTATCCCGAGCTTGCCGATCGTGGCATAGACGGACTCGGGAACCTGGTCGCTCAGCTTGGCCCAGCGGATGGGCCGGTTTCCCTCCTTGTCCGGGTCGTCGAGCTCGGTGTCGTCCTTTTTCGCGGGCTCGGCGTCCGGGGCAGCCTCGGCGGCGGCTGCCGGTCCGAAGCTGATCGTCATCGCCGGCGAGCTGGAAGCCGCCTTCGGCCCGGCAGCAAGCCCGGCGGGACGCGTCTTTGTCGCGCAAATCCTTTCCAGGTCGGAAAGCGGCATTCCCAGCAGGGTCGCCAGCTCCGGCAGCTTGGCGTGGTCCTCGGACCGCACCGACTGGGGGTCGACCCCCAGAACGATGATCGACCGGCTTGTCGCAAGAAGCGCCCCGTTCACGTCGAGGATGTCCCCGCGTCGCGCGTTGTCGACGATCAGCTGGCGGCGGGCCTCGCCGACCGAGCGCAGAAGCTCGTCCCTGTCGACAACGTGGAGCCACACCAGCCGGACCTCGAGCCCGGCGAACATCGTCAGGACAAGACTCGCGAGAAGGGCGATTCGATAATTGGTGGTGAAGCCCTTCGACATGGGGTATCAGCCGTCGTCAGTGCACGAGAGCGACGCGAAAACTCACGGTCGCCGGAACCTCCCCGCCGAAAAGCGTGCGGTTGTGCTTCGCCGCAAGGCGCATGACGACGTCGTCCGGGACACGACGCACCTGCGTTTCAGCGGGGGCCACCAATCCGAGCTGCCACTCGGCGTTCCTCCGGTTGAGCACCGCGGGGTCCTGCTCCGAGGCTATCGCCGAGTCGGCTTCCTCGATGCGCCGCTCGAGCCCGGCTATCTGGGACTCGAGGACCTTGTTGGCGTTCGCGGACAGGGAGATCTGGTGCCGCATCCAGACCGTGCCCAGGCCGATCGACGTGCTTCCGCAGATCGCGACAAGCGCATAGACCAGGAACTGGTTCACAAAGGCCTGGGTGCCCGATGGTTGCCCGGTGCGCATCACAGTTTCTTGATCGCCCGCAGCTTGGCCGACCTGCTGCGGGGATTGGACTCGATCTCGGCGTCCGAGGGGGTGATCGGGCGGCGGGTCAGGGGTTCGGCGAGGCGCGTCCGGAGATCCTGCGGCGTCGCGTCGTCCGAGCTTTCGGGCTGGCCGCTCATCCTGCGGAAAAACTGCTTCACGGGGCGATCCTCCAGCGAGTGAAAGCTGATCGCGCACAGCACGCCCTTCGGCCGGAGCTTGTCGAAAGCGGCAGGCAGCGCGCGCTCGATCGCGCCAATCTCATCGTTGACCGCAATTCGGATTCCCTGAAATGAGCGGGTTGCCGGGTGGATCCGGGAGGTTCGCCGGTCGCGTGCCGGTATCGCGCCCGAGATGACGTCGGCGAGCGACGAGGTTCGCTCGAGCTTTCCGGTTCCCCTTGCGGCAAGAAGGGAGCGAACGACGCGTCGCCAGTGCGTTTCCTCGCCAAAATCGCGAACGGCCCTCGCCAGCATCTCCTCGGTCGCGGTCTCGAGCCAGCGCGCCGCCGGAACGCCGGCCCGGGGATCCAGCCTCATGTCCGCGTGCCCGTCGGCTCGGAAGGAGAAGCCGCGGCCGGGGTCGTCGAGCTGGAATGACGATAACCCGAAATCGAAGAGGATGCCGTCGAAATCGGAGTCAGCGACGCCGCCGAGTCTTCCAAAATCCCGGTCGATCAGCTTGAAGCGGCCGGGGAATTCGGCCGCCAGGGCCTCGGCGCGGGGAGCCGCCTCCGGATCCCGGTCGATCGCCACGAGGTGGACGTCGCGCGCCGACTCGAGGATGGCGCGGGAATGTCCCCCTCCTCCGAATGTGCAATCGAGGTATCGACCGCCATCCGCGGGCGCAAGGAAGCCCAGCACCTCGCGAAGGAGGACAGGCTGGTGTCCCGGGATCATGCTCGCGCCAGCGAACTCAGGGAGCACCAGTCGCATGGATGAGATTCCTGTCGCGCTCCCGCCGCCTCCCGGCGACGAGCCGAAGCCCGAGGTTGTCGCGGACGCGCGGCATGACGATGGACGAGGCGACGCCGTATTCGGAGGCGTCGATCCAGGCGGGGAAGGTACGTGATGCTGCGATCGAGGCGGCCTTTTGGAGCAGCGTCTTCGTTGCGGAGATTCTTCCGATGTTTCGCATGTTCAGATTCCGAGGCGTCGCATGATGTCGCCAAAGTTTTCTCCCGAAGTGCGCGCCTCGACCTTCTGCCAACGGGACGGCGAATATAGGTTGAACTTGGTTAGGGAGCCCACGAGGACCGCGTCCTTTGCGATCCCGGCGTGCTCCAGCAAATCGGCCGTGAGGCCGACGCGTCCCTGCTTGTCGAACGAGAATGACTGGGTCTGCGCGAAGAATCGTGACGCGAAATCCTGGCCGGCGCCGTCGCTGAGCGCCATCTGCGCGATCTTGGCGTGAAGCTTCTCGACCTCCGAAGGAGGCAGCACCGCCAAGTACCCGTCGGGATGGGGCGTCGCTAGGAAAACGTCCCCGTCCTCGTGCGCCGCGCGCCACGCCGACGGGATTGTGACGCGACCCTTGTCGTCGAGGGTGTGCCTGAAAAGGCCCGTGAAGAATGCTTTGCCGGGATGTGCCATGGGGTTAGCGAGCTGAGGACCCGCCCCACAATGCCCCATTTCAACCCATTTTAACCCATAATGGTCAAGCAAAGACTGCCATTAACATGCATTTTTACGGGGTTCCTGCAAGAAACCGGGACTCACACTGTCAGGAACTGCTTCTCAGCCCGACAGCGGGTTACTCACCCCTATCCTATCTAGCTGAGACGAATGCGGTGGAGATGCCTTGGCCGACTTCGAGGAAAGAGGCGATTAAGCCTGCCGCAGGACCCGGCCCGCCCCACCAATGCGGAGTTGAAGCGCGAGGCTGTCTCAGCGTCAAGAAGGCACCCTGACGGACGCATACGTTGGTTCGGAGGGGTGGGAGTGAGAAAGCAGGTCCCGCACCGCGGCGAGTTCGCCCAGGGCCGCCGCTTCTTCGATTCGGCGCAGGGTCTCCGCCAGCGCTGGATCGCCAGCGATGAGCGCGGTTGAGCGAATTTGGTGTGCTCTGCGCTGCAACGCGGGCAGCTCTTCGGTCCTGAGCGAGAAGCTTCTCATGCTCTCTAAGCTGGCGGGCCAGCTGAGGAGGAGTTCCTCCCGGGCCCGAGCCTGAAGTTCCGGGGTTCGAATCTTCTCAAACAGGCTCCCTCCCCCAGTCATTGAGGATATTGAATCGGTGGCAGAGTTGGGTTCCAGAGCTGCCGCAATCGCGTCCAGGTTCGCAGGCTTTACGAGATATGCCGCCATGCCGGCGGCCAGACCGGCATCGCGGGTGGAGGGAAAAGCCTCGGCGGAACAGCCAATGAGCTTGGGGCACGGAGCGTGAGTTGATAGGATCCGGGCCACCGCTATCCCGTCGCGACCTGGCAGGTTCACATCGAGAAACACGGCGTCATAGGGCGTGCGAGCGCAGGCGGCCAGCGCCGCCTCCCCGTCGGACACCGCCTCTGCCCGATGACCAAGCGCTTGAAGGGCTTCGACCAGATAGTCCCGACCCGAGCGGTTGTCGTCCGCGACCAGGACGCGAAGGCGTGGCGGACGGGAGTCGGTCGTAGGGGAGACTGCGGGCGTCCGTCCAGAGAGCCCCACTGGTTGTTGGGGCGTCTGAGTTCGTTGAATCCCCAATCGGACCGTGAACACCGCCCCACCATCGGGGCGATTGGCCGCCGTCACCGCGCCGCCCATCAGGACGCACAGACGGTGTACCAGCGCCAAGCCGACGCCTGTGCCCTCCCGGGTGAAGGTGTCGGCTCGGTCCAGTCGGGTAAAGAGGGAGAAGAGCCTGGGAATCTCCTCTACCGGCAATCCGGGACCGGTATCGGTCACCCGGAAGAGGAGCGCTTCGGACCGCTGCCCTGGTTCAGCCCGCTCCGACTCGCCCCGTTTCGCCTGGTCTAGATCCTCCTCGACCTCTAGGCGCACCTCCCCTTTCGATGTGAACTTGACCGCATTTCCGAGGAGGTTGGCCAGGATTTGGCGCAGCCGTACCCCGTCTCCAACCAAGTCGTCGGGGACAGCGGGCGCAATCACAACGGTCAGCGCAAGCCCCTTGGAAGCCGCAGCGGGACTGGTGGCCAATTCCAAGTCCGCGAGCAAGGATCGCAGGCTGAATGCGGTGGATCGCAACTCGAGTTTGCCGGCTTCGATGGTGCCGAAATCGAGCAGGTCTGTGACCAACCGGAGCAGGACCCTCCCTTGTTCTTCGATGACCTTGAGGTGCCGCGCCTGGGGTTCGTCGAGACCTGTGCGGTTCAGGAGTTCCGCGCGACCGAGCATCGATTGGAGCGGGGTGCGGAGTTCGTGGCTCAAAAACGCCAGAAACTCCGTCTTTGCCCCGCTCGCCGCCTCCGTGCGCTCGAGGTGCCGCCTCTGGGCGTTCTCGGCGGCCTGGCGGCCGGAGAACGCGAAGCCCACCGCACAGAAGAAACCCAAGAGTCCCATGCTTGCAATTCCTTCGCGCCGAGCCCCCGCCAGGGCCTCGTCCCAGAGGGTTGCGGGGTATTCGAGGACGAGCCAAGCCACCGGTCCCTCGAAGCGCGCGGTACGAAGCGGCACGAAGACCGTCGCCGCCGCCTTCGGGGTTCCTGTCCTCTCCTGAAGCACGAAGCCCCTACTCGCCCTCCCGGCCCGGTCTTCCTGGGGTGTTGCGGTGCGCGGGTCGCGAAAACCCTCCCTAGGATCCAGCGTCCAGATCCGGTCCCCGCGAAATTCGACGATCGACACTGCGCGGAGAGCCGGGTCGCCACTCCAGACGCCATCAAGTGCCGCCTGGATCTTCTCACCCGCGCGCGGATCCCATCGCTTGTTGAATTCGAGCTGGGCCGCCAATCGCCCTTGAAAGGGTTCGGCGGCCTGCTCGCCCTGAGCGAGCCCCCGATCGCTCTCGCTCGACTCAACCCGCAGGGCGTTCACTTCGGCGACGAGCGGTCCGGCGAGTGGCGCAAGGACAAGGCCCAGCGCGAAGGCCGGTCCCCACCGAGTCCGGGCGAGCGGCGTCGCGAGGCTGGTAGCCCCCATGCCTATGACGAAGAGCCAGGAAGGAGCCGGGCCAAGGATCGTAAGCGCCGGAAGGCTCTCGACGACCCCATATGAACCGAGTCCGAGGACGGCGAGGCGCAGCCAAAACCGGGGGCCCGATTCCAATCGGGCCACAAGGCACCAAAGGAGGAAGGCCGAGGCAGCCCCGAGGACCGCGGGCAGGATCGAATCGAGGACGGCTACCGGAAGAGACCATTCGGCCCAGGCGACGGAGCCCGAGGCCAGAGACACGGCGACCGTGAGAGCTATTGCTTCGCCGGCGACGAGGTGGGTGGCGGCCGAGATTCGCCGGCGCCCTTCCTCATTCCACATTCGGCGCGCGCATTCCCAGAGGAGCATGCCAGCCAGGATTCCGGTGATCTGCCTTCCTTCGGCCCAATTCAACCAGGGAGAGATCCAAAGCGTACCGGTCAGCCCAAGAGAAGGACTCTGCGCGACGGCCCGTACCGCACAAAAGCCCACGAGCCAGCCCGTGTGCCTGCGGGCGCTTCTTCCCGGGAAGCCGGGGATCACCAACGCAAATACAACGGCCACCCACCAACCCAACGCGCCGAGGAAGAGGAGGTAATCTTCAGCGAGCATTCGGCTAGTGTGTTTTCTCCAGGCGCGCGGCGAGCGCGTCGCGCTGTTCTTCCCTTTCCCAGTAATTCTCCAGCACTTTATGGAAAGGCGGGAACTCCATAGAAAGAACGAGAGCGCCGCCGATATTCTTGAAGCGGGGACGCTTCAGATCATCCACGAATTGTTTCTCCCGCTCGGCCATTCGTTCCTCTTGCCGAACGGCCGCGAGTTCCTGCGTCTCTGCGATCAGATCGCCGTATTGATTGAATGTGCGGCGAGGATTGTAAACGAAGGGTCCCACGGCGTTGAGGGCTTTGCGCAGCAACTGCCGAGGCCCATGCCAATCGAATTTATTCATCGAGAATAATATATTTCCGAGATGGTTACTTTCGGGATCCGAGCTGGAATGGAATGCATACTCTACGGCGATCAACCTTCTCGCGCCTGCCTCGCCCCGGGTGCCCCCGGTGAGCGCTGCCGAAAGGCGCTCGCGCGCCTCCCCAGACACCGGCGTGGTCTCGAGCACAAAGGCCGCTGTATCCATGGTAATTTTTTGGATTATCCGGGCGACCATGGGCCTGATCAGGGTCCGCGCGGAAGGTTCGAGTTTTCGAGCGACTTCGAGGATGGGCAGCAAGGTATCAATCGCCGCATCCCCATGACCGTCGATCGCCTGCAGGGCCGCGATTGGGCAGGCATACTGGCTTACAGACCGCACAGGAGGTATGGCGATCAGCTCGGAGGACCAGTCCGCTGGTGTGAGATCCCCAATCCGATCGAATGTGTTAAGCTCTGCCCACCAGGCCCGTTCGGGCGCGAGCTTGGCCCAATTCGCTTCGATCTGGGCCCGGTCCTTGACGAGATTCTTACGGAAGGATTCGTATTCCTTCGGATCTTCGGGCGAGTAATAACTATATTCCCATGGCACGCCTTTGAAGCCCTCCCCCAAGGGGTGATTTATACCGTACCGCATCAGGACCTCCCAACTCTTCTCCGCGCCCGGAAACGAGGGCGAGAGTTCCTCAACTGAGAGGGGATGCCGAAGCACGGGGTCGTCCGTCGCCAGGTAGGCATAAACCGGGGCGAGGAGGAGGAACCCACCCAGGGTCCAACGCCAGGAGCGCAAGCGACGCCGTTGCCAAAAACCTGCGGCGAACAGAACGACAAAGAGCCCAAGGACACACACACCCGTGATTTTAGCCGAGTCATCTAAGTCCCAGTGGGGCCAGATGAAGTCAAAAGCGACCAGGCCAAGGAGGAACAGGAGCGCAAAAAGGAGGCCCACCCAGGCGAGGCCGTGGAGCAGACGGAGCGAGAGAGAGGCAATCGAACATTTGAGGTTCATGCGCCGAAGATATCGGAAGGAAAACCCGAAGGCATCCGGCCGACGGCCTTATTCCGGCCTAGGGGCTGCCCCTAGGTCGGGGTTTCGTTTGGGTAGACGCCGCGGACCCAGAGGGCGGCCCGGGCGACCAATGCGACGTGCGTCTCCAAACCCAGTTTGTTTTTGATGTTCTCGTGGTGGGCCTCGACCGTTCTTGCACTGACCCCAAGTTTTTCGGCAATGACGCGAGTTGGAAGTCCGAGACCGGTGAGCCGGTAGACCTGAAGCTCCCGGTCGGTGAGCCCCGCTTCGTCTCCGGCCGCCGCACGATGGGGCGACGTGCGAAGGCCTCCGAGGACAGCCGCCGCCACCCGGGCTCCAACCTGGAAGCCCCCCTTAGAGACAGTACGGAGGGCGGCATAAAGCCTCTCCATCGGTGCCTGTTTCATCACATAGCCAAAGGCACCCGCGCGCAGGCAGCGCTCGGCGTAGATCTCCTCAGGCTGCAGCGAGAATACGAGCACCCGGGATTTTGGGGCGATCTCCGCCAGGTCCTTGATGAGCGCCAACCCGTCTTCGTCGTGGAGAACGAGATCGAGCAGGATGACGTCGGCGGCGCAGTGGGACGCCACCTCCCGAGCCTCGCGCACTGAACCCGCTTGGCCGACCACCGAAAACCCGCCCTCCCTCACGAGGAGGCCCGACAATCCCTCGAGCACCACGGGATGGTCCTCGATTACCAGGACCCGGAGTAGTGCGGGTTGGGAAGGGAGGGTTGAAGGCATTGGAATCGATTCTTTCCCTTAGAGTAATGCCGAATCGGTGCCGACTTCTGCGCCGTGCGCCGTCGGGGACGCCGCCGCCTCCAAATTGTTCGCCATCCGCTTGGGGCACATATCTCGTTCAAACATCCGTCGGTTCTCTATGTGAGCCAGCCAATCTCGGATGCGCTTCATTAGGTTCAAACAATCCTCTCGTTGGTTTGAAAATGGCAAGCGATTCTGGCCGCCAACACCTCAGAGTCGTTCAAATCATCCCAACGCGACAGTTCAGGTCCCATCGGGTGAATGGCGAAGGTCCTCAGGTTCTTTTCGACCGGGGTGAAAAACTTTTATCGCCAGGGGAGCCTGTACCCGGCTTGTGACTACGGAAGAATCTGGGAACCTCTCCCCATTGAACCGTAGTAGTGACGCTTGACGTTACCCATGCCTTGCGTTACTATGCTTCAAAATGATCCGTTCGTTCGCCTCGAAAGCAGCCGAAGCGATCTTCAATGACCAACAGTCTCCTGAGCTTCCTTCAACAATCCAAAATATGGCTCGGCGCAAACTTGTCCAAATCGATCTTGCGCAGAACCTCAATGACCTTCGGGTGCCACCGGGCAATCGGCTGGAAGCTCTAAAAGGCACCCGCCTGGGACAGCTCTCCATTCGAATCAATGTCAAATGGCGCATCTGTTTCAAATGGACGCCTAACGGTGTCGGGGATGTCGAAATCGTAGATTACCGTTAAATTTCATGAAACCGAGACTTCTGCCCCTGCTCACCCCAGGCGAAATGCTTCAGGAAGAGTTCTTAGGGCCTATGGGTATCACCGCCTACCGGCTTGCAAAAGACCTCGGCGTACCGCTGACGCGGATCGCAGCAATCTTGGCGGGCAAACGGGCCGTAACCGCGGATACGGGTCTTCGGCTCGACCGATATTTCGGCCTCTCGGAGGGCTGGTGGCTCCGCCTTGAGACTGAGTGCAAATTGCGTGAGGCAAAGCGTAAACTCGGCGCTGTCATAGCCAAAGAAGTCAAACCGCGGGAGCTGTTAAGCGCGTAGCATCGAAATCATCGGCTGCTGGAAATGCCATTCAGTTGCGTAATGATCCCGAATTTGAACTCCGTCGGCATGGGTCTTGCGGCGGTTGCTCCCGAATTTTACAGCCGTAAATTCGTTGGCGTGGGCGGTTGCACCTGTCGGCATGAGTACTGGCGCCCTGAGGCCAAAATGGCCCGTTTAGTCGGTTTGGGTCGTGATTTCTTACAGTTCCCGTGAATCCACGGCCGCTGCCTGCTCTGAAAGAAGTCCGGACAAACCTCAATCACAGCCGCGCGACTCCCGCACATGGACCCACGGGCGTCGAAGGCCACGCACCTTATCCGGCGGGGCTCGTCCCTAAAAGCGCAGCCGGGCCGTCAACAAAAGCGTGCGGCCGGGGCCTGGCACGGCATGATTTTCGTCAACCGCCGTGTAGTAGAGGCTGTTGAAGTACAGTTTGTCCCCCACGTTGTTGAGGTTGGCTTGGAGGTCGAGGTGCTGGTTGACGCGATAGGCGACCATCCCGTTGAGGACGACATAGCTTGGCACACCCGCCGTGTTGTGGGTGTCGGCGAAGCGCTGGCTCATGTAGATGGCGCCGCCGCCGAACTTCCATGTGCGGCCCGGTTCCCATGTCATCCAAAGGTTCAGCGAGTCTTCCGGAGTGTTCGGCGCACGTTCTCCAACCGCCAGCGGGTCGGTCGACGCCGCGATCCGGTCGTCGAGATGCGTATATGCCGCCTGAACCTCCAGCTGCTCCGTGAGATAGCCGGAGGCGCCCAGCTCGGCTCCCAGGACCCGTTGGTCAAATGGCTGCTGCTGGACGGTGGGGTCGTCGGGGTCGGCCAGCCGCGCGTTGTCCAGCAAAGTGTCGAAAACAGCCGCGGTCACCGTCAGGGATGCCTGGAGGAAATCAAGCTTGGCCCCCACCTCGGTCGTGTAGTCCTTTTCCGGTGACAGGCTGTCGCTGGTCGGCGCCAGCGTCAGGTATTCGATCGCCGGGTTGTACGATGCTCCGTAGGAAACGTAGTAGCTTTGCCACGCCCCGGGCTTGTAGACGATGGCCGCGCGGGGACTGAGCTCGGTGTCGTCGCGCGAGAACGCGCTTCCCGTGACGGGCTCGCTGAAATGCGAATTGAATCGGTCCCAGCGCAAGCCGCCGTCAAGGTCCCAATGCGCCGCAAGGGATATCCTGTCCATCGCGCTGAAGCTCACATCGCTGCCATAGCTGCGAGGAAGGGTATCCACGTCCAGCGCGGTGGGCGGCGAGTAATAGGGATCGGGATCAAGGAGCGGCGTCGGCGGGATGACATCGATCCCGTTTATGTACTTCGTGATGTCGGAGCGTTCCCGGCTGAGCTCGATGCCGGTTATCAGGGTCTGGGAGATGCCGCCGGTCTCGAACTTGGCGGTGAGGTCGGTGCGGTTGATGAGCTCCTCCTCGGTTCCCGCGCTGCTTGGCTGGTCCCGATAGACCACGATGTCCGCCAGGGGCGTCCCCGGCGCGGGCGGCTCGGTGAAGTCGTCGTCCAGGTGCGGCGCGCTGAGCAGGTAGGTGAAGTCATAGTGGCCGTACCGCGCCGAATTGATCAGCGAGACATGCTCGTTGAACTTGTGCTCGAATCGGGCCGTGCCGATGTCGACGCCGGTCTTCGTCCGGTCATAATTTGTCAGCCCGTAGTAGTTGCGGCGATTGACCTCGGCCGGGGACCCGCCGATGAACGGGATTCCGTAGTCCGGAATGTCGTTTTCGTCCTGGTGCAGGAAGCTCAGCGTCAGCGTGGTCGGCGTGTTGATGCCGAAGGCGAGCGTCGGCGCGATGCCGTAACTCCTGTTGAGGACGTCGTCGCGGTCGGCCACGCCGAAGCTCTGGCCCATCAGATCTATCCGCGCGGCGGTGCGATCGCCCATCACGAAATCAATGTCGGCGGTGGCGCGCTCCGTTCCCGCCGTGCCGACTTCAAGGCTGACGGCCTCGAGCGGGATCAGCATCGCCTGCTTGGTCACCTGGTTGATGACCCCCGCGGTCGAGCCCCGGCCGAAAAGCACGGACGACGGCCCCAACAGCACCTCGACCGCCTCCTCGTCGAAGGTGTCGCGCTGGTAGAGGCCGATGTCGCGGAGACCGTCCAGGAAGAAGCTGTCCGGCACCGAAAGGCCGCGCAGGTTGACGGAATCCCCGTGTGCTCCGCCTTCGCCGGCGTTGAGAGTGATGCCCGGCACGTTGCGGAGCACGTCCTGAAGGCTGCTGATTCCCTGCTCGGCGATCTCCTGCTGGCCCACGGTCGCGACCGATTGAGGGATGTCATGGGGCAGGTTCGTCGCCGTCCCGGTGACCTCGATGGGAGGCAGGCTCGTGACCGAGTCCGGAGGAGGCGCCGGTGGCTGCGGCCCCGGGTTGTCCCTCCCCGCAGCGGAGCCGGCCTCCTGCGCACGTGCGCCGCCGGCGAGGATTCCCGCGACGGTCATGCCGATCACGGCAAACCGGGCCGTTTGCCCGGAGCCCGCGCTGGGACGCCCTACAGCCCCGGCGGCAGGAGCCTTGGAATCCGAGCAAGGAGCCATGGGGATTTCGTCATTCATTGTTCAAAAATTGGCGGCGGCACCCTCGAGCTCACGCACGGTGCTCAGAAGCCGCTCCGCCTCGCGCGTCCCCGCGATGATGATCCGATTGCGGCAAAGCCCCTCCAGGGTACCGGCCGCGGCCCGTCGGGCGACCGCTCGGAGCTCGGCTCCGAGTTCCGCATCGGCTTGGCAGCGGCTGAGCGCCTCTCCCAGGTATTCTGCAAGAAATTGCGGCTGGAATCGGCCGTAGACGCGGCCCCCGAATGAGAAGAACCAAATGATGAGCGGATCAAATGTCTCGGGAGCCCGATCGCGGCTGGCGAAGGCGAGAGCCAGTCCCCGCTCGGCGACGTCGCTGAGCGCGGCGACCTCGTCCGCGCCCCGCGCGAATCCCTGGAGAAGCATGCGGGATTCAAGCCCGCGAGCCATCACGCAAAGCGCACGCAGGCTGATCTTGGCGTCGGGGGGGCCGTCCAATCCCCTTCCCTCCACCTGGCCGAGCGCCATCCTTGCCGACTCCACGGCGGCGGTGGAGCCGGCGAAATCGGAAAGGCAAAGCAGCGCCTCACCCCGGTTCGTCCAGGCCGTCGCCGCATGGTGAGAGGCAAGCCGATGGCCGCATCGCGGCAGGGAGCCAAGCGCCGACAGCGACTCGTCGTACTCCTGGATGGCCTCCTGATGCCTCGAAAGTCGCTGGAGAAGGTTTCCCCGGTTGATCCGGCAGCTGGCGAGCAGGACGCGGAAGGAGGGCCTTTCATCCAGCGGTAGTTCGCGCGCGATCTCGATCGCCCGGCCGTACGCATGGAGGGCCGCTGCCCGGCCGCTCGTCGTCTCGATCCGCCCGAATGCCTCCCCGCGACCCATCCACGCCGCCGCAAGATTGTGCCGGAACCGCGGATTGGCATCGAACGGAAGGCGCCCCAGAAGCTCGACGGCGCTCCCGAAGGCCCCCAGTGCCTCCTCGGGGGACGCTCCCGGATAGCCCGCCAGAAGGGCGCATCCCAGGTTCACCCATGCCGCGCCCAGGTCGGCCAGGTAGCCGGTGTCTTCATGGACCGGAAGCTCTCCCAGGAGCCTGACGGCCCGCCAATGGCAGCGAATGGCGCTGGACGAATGCCCCGGTCCGCCGGCAACGTGCCTCGCCGTCCCCATGTCCGTCCATGCGCTTCCGGCGCGATGGAGCGCGGCCTTGTCCGCGGCTGACAGCTCTCCTTTTCTTGTGCCGAAGGTCATGGCGGCGGCCCTGCCGGGTCGGAAATCCCTCCCTGTTACATTTCCGCCCATTGGCGGAGCAGGTTGTGGTAGACGCCGGTGAAGGGCACCAGCGTCGCGTGGCCTGGCAGCTCCCGCGTGAGCCGCTGGATGCCCACGTCGAGATCGAACAGCAATGACCTTTGCCCGTCATCCCTGACCATGCTCTGTATCCAGAAGAACGAGCACAGGCGCGTCCCCCGGGTCACCGGGGTCACGTGGTGGAGGCTGGTCGCCGGATACAGCACCAAAGAGCCAGGCCGAAGCTTCACGCCGTGCGCGCCGTAGGTGTCCTCAACCATGAGTTCGCCGCCGTCGTACTCCTCGGGCCCGGAAAGAAAAAGCGTCGCAGAAATATCGGTGCGGACGCGGTGCGGCGTTCCCGGCACCTGGCGGATGGCATTGTCAACGTGCGTTCCGAACGACTGCCCGCCGGAGTAGCGGTTGAACAGCGGAGGGAAGACCCTCAGCGGCAGGGCGGCGGCGAGGAAGAGCGGATTTCGGCCGAGGACATCAAGTATCAGGGCGCCGCCTTCGCGGCCCGCCGGATGACCCTCCGGAATCTGCTGGTTGTCCTTGGCCTGGGCGGATTGCGGGCCCGCGGTGACGCGGCCGTCAACCCATTCGGCGCCGTCGAGAATCTGGCGGGCCTTCGCCACTTGGTCTGGGTTCAATAGATCGGGAACGCTCAGGAGCATGGGAGAATATTGAGGAGCCGCCAGTTGTTGTTGAGACCCGGTCGCGTATCAAGAACATAATGAAATCCAATCTCAGTCTCAATAAGAGCCGCGCGAGAATGTACCCGCGTCGATCATGCATCTTGTTATAATTAAATTGTATACATTTTCACCTGAATACGCCAATGGCGCCTCGTCGATCGATTTTCGGTAGATAATCCAAGCATTGTTCTGCTCACTTATGTCCAAATTCAGACGAAATAGGACAAAACTTTCAGCCTGCGGCGGAGAAGGGGGCGCCAGGCGGTAGGCCAAATTATAAGACAAGCATGCTTGACAAATGACAAGCATGCTTTACATCCCGATACATGGACAAACCCAATCTGATCGAATCGATAATACCGTGCTCGGGTCATTATTCCCTGAAGAAGGATCTGCACCTGAACGCCTGGCTTGCGGTGGCTACGGCCACCTACGTGGCCGAACTCTACCTCACAACCCGACATCCGGATTGGAGCCCGCTCACGCGGGGCTTGATTGCACTCGCTCCGCTGATACCGGGATTTCTTTACATCCGCGGCTGGCTGCAATTCATCCGCGGCTTGGACGAGCTTCAGCGGCGCATCCAGCTCGAAGCCTTCCTGTTCACCGCCCTGGGCACGATCATCGTGGGGACGGTCATCGACACGCTGAACGCCAGCGGTGTTTCCTTGGGCTTCCTGCGGCACGGCCTCGGCCTGGGCGGAGCCTTCATGGTCATGTTCACGCTCTGGCTGTTGGCAGGCGCCGTCGTCAACTGCCGCTACAAATGAAAAGCAANNTGCGCGAGCTGCGGACGCTGGCGCAGTGGTCGCAGAGCGAGCTGGCCGAGAGGCTCGGCGTCTCGCGGCAGACCATCAACGCCATCGAGACAGAAAAATACGACCCCAGCCTCCCGCTGGCCTTCAAGATCGCGGCACTCTTCAAGCAGCCCATCGAGGAGATCTTCACGGGCGGGGCCTGAGCATTCGTCCCGGATCCATGGGAACGGCATCGTGCGCCCGTGCTTGCAGAAATCGAGCGCCATGACTAGGGTTCGCCCAGCAGATGAAGCCTGTGGCGCTAGTCCTTCTGTTTGCTTCAACCGCCGCGTTTGCCGCTGGCGACGACAGCGCTTCCTCCACGGTCGTCACGCAGACCGATATTCGAAAGGAGATGCTCTCGGAGTACAAATTTGAGCCGAATCAGGCAAAGCCGGCCCAGACGGCGCCGTTCCTGGCGCATGAGATTCCCCAGCCTGCCGTGCCGGATCTCGTTGAGGCGCCCCCGGCCTCCCTACGCGACGTGAGGACGATGATCCATCTCCACGCAGCCATTGTCCAGGAGCAGGCGGATNNACGCCGCCGAGCAGGCCGCGAGGCTTGGCATCGGAGTCAGGTCCGTCCGGGTCGGGACGCATTTCGCGATGGGGGCGGTCACCGTCTTCTATATTCCGGTGGCGCTTGGGATTGGGTTCTCCTGGTAGGCCGCAATCCCCGGACGCAGGATTGAAGATGCGATTCAGGCCGAGGGCTTAGGAAGCAGCCTTGCCACGACCATGAGCAGCGCGACGACGACCAGCGCGAGCGCTCCCCAGAAAACGTAGCCGCCCCTCAAGCCGGCGAATGGGTTCCTGGCGACGGCGCCCGGCTGCTCGGCGCCAAGGTGGGCGATGCTGCGGCTCGACGTGAGCAGCCTTTCGGCGACAAGGCTCAGGTCGTAGTGCGGTGCGTCCGCCATCTTGTTGCCGTAGGCGAGCTCGAAGCCGTCGGTTTGGGCGACCTTGAAAACCAGGCGCACGACCGGGTAGATGGCCTGCACGGTGCCGAGCACGATCGCCGGGTTGTCCCCGTTGTCGGTCTCGATCCAGAGGGTGTCCGTGCTCGTCCGCTCCTGCAGCCCGAAGACGCGGTTGTCCGACATTCCCGGCTCGGGCGTCCGGCTCCAAGGCCCGGACGCGAGCGTGCGCTCGACGGGGTTCCCG
>PLKS01000063.1 GCA_003140665.1 Opitutaceae bacterium | reverse complement strand
CTAGTCCAGCAGCACCTGCCATTGGTTCTCCCGGGCCGCGCGCGCCGCCTTCAGGGCCCCCAGCGCCACGTAGCGCTGGAAGTCCTGGCCGGCCAGGCGGACCTTCGGGGACTCATAGCCGTCGTCGGCAAGCCTCTTCTGAAGCACCGTGTCGATGCCGCGGATCTGGGAGCCACCGCCGGTGATGATGATGTTCTGGAGGAGCGTGACCACCGAATCCGAGGCGGCGGAGGCTATCAGGGCCGTGAGTGCCGGGTAGATCCTGTCGATCAGGGCGTTGCACGCGTCCCCGACCGCGTCGCCCAGCTCGAGCGTCCGGCTCTTGCCGCCGATGACGACCTTGACGTCGAGCGGCTTGCGGCTGGGGCCGACATAGGCGTAGGCCTCCTTGATCTCGCGCACGCTTAGCCGCGAGAGGCCGTTGTTGGGATAGGTCCGGTTGAGCCCGTCGTAGATGCTCTCGTCGATCGCGTCGCCCGCGAAGGGGATGCTGATCTGGTCCTCGCGCGTCGGGAAGTAGCCCTGGACGAGGCAGAGGTCGCTCGTTCCGGCGCCGATGTCGATGAAGAGCGAATTGACCACCGGATCGACGTAGCCCGACTGCTTGACCCGTGAGTCATCGCGAAACCCGAGCGCCGCCAGGAAGGGCTCCGGAATCAGCAGGATCCGTGAGAAAATCCCCTGCGCCGAGCGCCGGATCCCCTCGCGCGCCTGCTCATCGGCGTTCGCGGGAACGCCCACCACGGCGCGGATCTCAGAACGGCCGCTCGGGTCGGCCAGCTGGCGGACATGCTCCATGAAATCGCGGGCGGCCTCGGGGCGCGCGATCACGCCCTCAGCCAGGGGCGCCACGAGCTCGACGTGGAGCCTCTGGCGCAACGCCTCCTCGCCGAAGAGGATTCGGACATTGCCCGTGATGATGCCGTCGACGATGCCGTCCTTCACGTAGCCCACGACAGACGGAACCACTTTGCTCACAGTGATATCGGTTGATCCGGGAGGCCCCGCAAGAATGCAGGATTTGTTGGTGCCCAAGTCCAGGCCGATAAGCAGGGTCGTGGCCTTGGCGGGCGCCGGACGGGATGGATTGGCTGACGTTGCGGCGGGCGACGCGATGGATGCGGGTGCGGGCGGCTTTTCGAGGGTGAGCGAGGACATGTTATTGGGATCGATTCGGTGGGTACGGAGGAAATGGAATCAGCGGGATGCCGCTCGGTCCTGCGCCAGCATCTCCTCGATGTAGTCGGCGATGCCGCGGGCATCCCTGGCGGGTCGGATATCCGGGCGCGACGGGCCGGAATTTCCCGCCACCGCGCGCGCGGGCGACAATGCGCGCAGGCGATCCGACAGCATGGGCGCCAGGACCTCGGCGAACGCGAACGCGGCGGCCACGCGTTCGCTCTCGCCGGCCATCAGCGCCTCCAGCCGCGCATCGGCTTCCGGTCCGGACTCCGAGGCCTCGCGGGCCTGCATGGCCGCCGCAGCAAGCTCGGTCTCCTCCATCCGCTGCGCCTCGCCGCTGCGGCCTTCCGACCGCAGCAGGCAGACGCGCCGATACACTCTCCCAACCTCTGTCCAAGGCGGCTCAAGCGGGCGTAGGGAATCAACGGGCGAAATCAACGGTAACGCACTGGACAGCGAATGCCCGGGGCGGTTCGGAATTTTCTCAGCCCCTCGTCTTCAGGCTAACGTACATCTCCTCGACCTTGGCGCGTGCCCACGGGGTCTTGCGCAGAAACGTGAGGCTCGACTTGATGCTCGGGTCGAAAAGGAAGCAGCGGATCGCCACGCGGCGGCCCAGCTCGTCCCAGCCGTGGTGCGCCACCAGCTCGCCCAGCAGCCGTTCAAGGGTGACGCCGTGCAGCGGGTCGCCCTTTCCGGGCCGGGTCACGTCTTGCTCCATGACGCACAGTATGGACCGCGCGGGCGGGCGGCACGAGCGAAAGGGCGCCTTGCAACGCCCGGAGCCCGGCGACGCTCGGTCAATGAGGCAGCCGCGCGAGCCCCAGGTCGCCAAAGACGGTCCATTTCCCGTCCTTGTCCTTTTGCTCCATGAGCCATTGCCAGGTGTCCTTTTCACGGTTCCACCGAAAGGTCGTGTGGAACGGCCCGTCGGGATACTCAAAGACAAACCGGACCGCGTCGCCGTCGCGGACGCCGTATCCGATCGTTTCCGAGTACCGCCCTCCAAATACGTCCAGCAGATGCAGCACGTAACGCTCGCTGAGCGGGTCGTAGCCGAGGAACCAGGTGGCCTCATATCGTCGCTCGGAGGCGGGCGCGCCGGCGTCCGTCTCCTCGTGGATGCGCAGGAACTGGTGGCTGAGCACCCATTCGGCCCGCACCGCGTGGTGTGCGTCCCGGCCCATGATCCGCCCTTCCAGCCTCCAGGGGCCGGCCAGGTGGTCGATCAGGTCGTCGCGCCATCCGGCCCCCTCCTCGGCGTGCGAACGCAGCGGCGCCGACGCGATCGCAAGCGTCAAGGAAAGGGTGAGCAGGGACGAGGCTTTCATGGTGCCTGCCGCCGGTTCAGCTCGGGAACGCCCCCCTTGGTTGCTCGAGGCGAGGAGCGGGCCATGACACCGGCCGCGCGGGAACGCGGTGCCTTCCGCCTTCCCGATCCGCCCTTCCTTTTCCACCCCCCAAGCTCCAGCGCGACGGCGATGCAGTCGGCTCGGAGTTCATCCGCAACCTTTCGGCTGACCACGGCGCGGGCGACGATCATTCCGCCGATGCACATGGCCGCGGTGGCCTGGGCCGTGGCGCGACGGGGCGTTCCGTTGGGAATCACGCTTCGCTCCAGGACGCTGACCATCGCCCGGAACACGGTCTCGAATGCGGCCCTGGCGCGCTCCCCGCTGCGCGAGACGTCGGTTGGCAGCGCAACCATCGGGCAGGAATTCTCGACGTCGTCGAAATGCCCGCGGGACAGATAGGCGCGGACAATCTGCGGGCCCACGTCGCCCTTTGACAGGTCGACCTCCACCCCCTCCCAGCAATGCTCCCATTCCGGGTTTGTGAAAAAGCAATCCAGGACCTCGGCATACAGGTCGCTCTTGGTCCTGAAGTAGCTGTAGAAGCCGCCGTGGGTGAGTCCGGCGCCCGCCATGACCTGCGTGATCGAAACACTCTCAAAGCCGTGCCGATTGAAAAGCCGGCGGGCGCTATCGACGATCGTGCGCTTTATCTCGGCGCGGTGTCCTGCGGCATACGGCATGGGTCCTCCTTGGTGCTGACGGGGTGAAATGGGATTCGGATGATATCTACGCCGATTTCAAAACATTATCTTTATCATATTTTGGCACCATGGTTTAATCACCGCCCACCCAAGGGGACAACGGAGAAAACACCATGAATGATGAACAGAACCTGGCCGGCGCCGTGACTCGACGGCAAGCGGTTGCCGGCATCGCCATCGCGTTTGCAAGCATGGCCGCGGGCTCAAGGGCCCGGGGACAGGATCAGCAGCAGCCCGCAAGGGAGGCGACGGCCGCCCGCCCGCGGACGTCGCTTCACTATGAAGTCGATTACAAGGCGGCGGGGCAGCGCATATACGAGTTGCTGCTGGATCCAAAGCAGTTCGCCTCGATGACAGGCCGGCCCGCCGAGATCGATGCGAGCAACGGCGGCGCATTTTCATTGTTCGGGGGCCTGATCCTTGGACGAAACATCGAGCTGGTACCCGCCCGGAGAATTGTCCAGGCATGGCGCCCCGGCAGCTGGGAGCCGGGAGTCTACTCGATCGTCAAGTTTGAATTCCGTGACCACGATTCACAGACCAGGCTCGTGCTTGACCATACGGGCTTCCCGGAAGGAGATGCCGACGGCCTCGACTCCGGGTGGAAGGGACATTACCTGGATCCGCTGACAAAATTCCTGGCGTAGGGGCCCCCGGCAACGCCGGAAACTAGGGCAACGTCGCAAAGAACCGTATGAGGTTCGCGATGTGCTCATCCAACGGGACCCCGAGGTGCTCGCAGCCGAGATCGATCGTTCTGCGGTCGACCTTTGCCGCGAACGCAGCATCCTTCACCTTCTTCCTGATCGAGCCGGCCTTCATGTCGCCATAACGGACGGGATTCAGCCTTCGATAGGCATAGAAGATCCCGCTTATCTCGTCACAGGCAAGAAGGGCGGCGGCGAGCTTGGTTTTTGGCAGGGTGGCGAAGCCATGGTAGCCGTAGGCATGAGCCTCGACCGCATGCGTCAGCTCCTCGGGATAGTTCCAATCGCGGAACCATCTCAGGCTCTCCGCGGGATGGAGGTCGGGAAACTGCTCGTAATCCAGGTCGTGGAGCAGCCCGGTGACGTACCAGAGGTGGGGATCGCCGCCGAATGCCCCCGAGTATCCCTCCATCGCGGTGGCCACCATCAGGGCGTGAAGTCGCTGGTAGTCGTCGCCGACGTATTTCTCAAGGAGGCCGCTCGCTTCTGCTTTCGAGGGGAGGGTCACGGGATCGACGGGAAAATCATCTGCTTGGGCCGCGGGCCGCGGCCTTCAATTCTTAAATTGAACGGGACTCGCGAGCAGCGTGAATGCTCGGCGAACACGCTGGAACGGGGCGCCCCGGTCCCTACGGCACCTCATAGACCTCGGCCAGCGCCACCCCGGAGTCGCCGCTGGCGCCGGCGACCTGGGCCGTGTAGGCACCCGGCGGCAAGGTGACGAGAATCGCCGAATCGTTGCTTGCGGGGTTGCTCCACGCAAATGCGCCGACGGATGCGGCCGCGCTGGCAATCTGCGGGTTCCCGCCCCAGCCGTCGCTGGCGGCCACCACGGTTCCTCCGGAATAGAGCTGAAGCATCGGATCCGGGAGCGTGCCCAGCACGCCGAATTCGATGAGCGCGGGGCCCGAGGCCCTGATCAGCACCGTTTTCGACGTCGAGCCGCCGATCACAAACCCCGCGATCAGGATGTTGCCCCCCGTGCCCACCTGAACGCGCGCCGATATGTTGACCAGCCTCGGGGTCGTGGGCGTGCGGGCGCCCGGCTGGGTGTCATCGTAGACCTCTGCAAGCGCCACGCCGGAGTCGCTGGCCTCGCCGGCAACCTGCGCCGTATAGGGGCCGCCCGGCAGGTTCTCGAGGAGCGCCGCGTCGTGGCTGGAGGCGATGGGCCATGCGAATGCGCCCACCGACGATGCCGCACTCGCGATCGCCGGGCTTCCGTTCCAGCCGTCGTTGGTTCCCAGCAGCTCGCTGCCGGAGAATATCTGGAGCTGCGGATCCGCGAGGGCCCCGGTCACCCCGAAGGGAACAAGCGCCGGGCCCGACCCGCGGATCAGCAGCTGCTCCGTGCCCGCGGTGCCCGCGCCGCCAACCGCGAACCCCGCGATCAGGATGTTGCCCCCGGTTCCGACCTGCGCGCGGCAGGAAATGTTCACCAGCCTCCCGATGTCGCTGGTGCCGCTGATGAAGAGTGACGCCGCGTTGCTCGTGAGCGAACCGTTGGCGTTGGTCGCCGTGCAATAGTAGCTGCCCGCGCTCGCAGCCGTCGCGCCGTTGATGACCAGCATGGGCTGCGTGTCCGGAATCTGCGCACCATTGAAATACCACTGGTACGAGGGCGCGGGGGATCCGCTCGCGGCGAACGTGAAAACGACCGTGGACGCGTTCGCAACCGTTTGGGACTCGGGCTGGCTCGTCGCCACCAGTACGACCGACGCCGGAGACGCCGCAAAGATTATGAAGGTATCCGACGTCGCGTAGGTTGACAGAAGCAACGCGCCCGGGACCGAGGTGTCGTCCACCACCGTGTCCGAGGCGTAAACCAACTTCGCCGTGTAATGGCTGCCGGGAGTGAGCGTGCCCGCCGGAATGGTGATGCCCGCGGGGATGACGGGGGAGGTGATGCTCACCCAGGTGGTGTCGATGAGGTCGGGGCCGGGCGGATTCTGAATGGTGAACTCCGCCTGGCCGGCCTCTCCCACCGTCGCAAATCCCAGGAACGGGTTGAAGCTCAGGACGTAATCGCTTGTCGGATCGACGAGAAGATCCCCGCCACCCCATGTTCCGCCGACAATCTGCGGCGCCGACGGATAAAGGTCCCCGGTGAGAATAAGGTTCACCGGCAACTGCCCGAATAACGTGAAGGTATAGGTTCCCGACGGGAACGCCTGGTCCATCGCCGCCTGGGTGGTGAAGTTCTGGAGCACCTCGTAGGAGGCGTCAGGGATGACGTATGTGAGCTGGTCGACCTGCGACAAAGGGGTCGTCAACGTACCCTGTATCGATGCGATTGCATTGAACTGGAATGGCGCCACTGGGTTCGCGCTGAGTTCACCCGGACCCGTTTGGCTGTATTGCTTGGCCTTCCCCAGCGCGTATGGCGTCAGGGCCTGCGCCTGGGCAAGCCGGGGCAGCAGCAAGGCAGACGCTAGCGATGCGCAGAGCAGGCTTTTTGCCGGGCGATTCATGGCATCGATGTGGTTGGGTCCAATACAATATGACACATCCCGCATGCACAAGCCCGGTCGCCGCGGGCGGCGACATCGTCACATTCCCGCGACCGGCGCGGCTCGTTCCGCAACATGCAACCATTTGGCTGATCTTGGATCCTCCTGCACATTGCGCGCGGCGGAGTTTTCACCGCGGCCGCGGGAATGCGGTTTGACGCTCTTCCCAACAGGAAGAATCTGGAGGAATGAAACTCTCATTCTGCAAAGGGCTCCTCGGGTCTGTTCTGTTGGGCGGATCCCTGCTCGGTTCCGGGGCCGGAAACGCGATCCCTCCCGGCGCTCACGACGTCGAGGCGACGCTCGATCGGTTTCATCAGGCTGCCTCGAACGCGGACGGCGCAGCCTATTTCGCGCTTTTCGCGCCCGAGGCTGTGTTCATCGGCACCGACGCCAACGAGCGTTGGACGGTCGATCAGTTCAAGGCCTACGCGATGCCTTACTTCTCAAGGGGAAAGGGCTGGACCTATATTTCCAAGCTGCGACACGTTCAATTTTCACCCCAAGGCGACGTCGCGTGGTTTGACGAGATCCTCGGCAACAAGACCAAGACGGAAGACTTGCGCGCTCTCCCGCTTCTTCAGCTCGCTTTTCGAAGGGGCCCAGTTTCAGCTTCTGCTCGATTGCGGGGATTGTCATGAAGCCTTTGATCTTTGTGCTCTGTGTTGTGTTTGCGTGCGGCGGTCTGAGAGCCCAGACGCCTGCCTGGCAGCCATCGCCGGGACACACGCAACTGCCGATATGGCCGGGGGCGGCGCCTGATGCACAGCCCATCCCGGGGCCGGAAGACATGACGACAACGGTAACCGCGTCACTGGTTGCGGGCAGGCCGTGGATCATGGTGACCAATGTCTCGCGGCCGACGATGACGGTCTATTCGCCGATGGGGAAAAATACGGGTGCTGCGGTCGTCGTGTTTCCTGGCGGAGGCTACAAGGAACTGGCCATCGATCTCGAAGGCACGGAGGTCTGCGACTGGCTGACAGCCAAGGGGATCACTTGTGTGTTGCTGAAATACCGAGTGCCTTTTTCCGGGCAATACTGGGACGAACGATCGATGCGCGAGGTCGATCCCAAGGCACCGATGGCGTTGGAAGATGCGCAGAGGACGGTTGGGCTGGTGCGCTTTCACGCCGCGGAGTGGCACATCGATGCGCACAAGATTGGAGTGCTGGGGTTTTCAGCGGGCGGGCATATGGTGGCAGCGATGAGCACGCATTTTGCGCAGCGTTTGTACCCGGCCGTAGATGCGGCCGACAAAGAGAGCTGCCGCCCGGATTTTGCGGTGGCNNATATCACCCGCCAGACGCCGCCTACGTTCTTGCTGCAGGATGAGGATGACCACGTGGACCGTGTAGAGGACTCTCTGTCTTACTATGCTGCGCTGAAGAAGATTGGGGTTCCCGTGGAGATGCATTTGTATGCAGAGGGCGGGCATGCGTTCGGGCTGCGGCGCACGAAGTTTCCGGTTACGGGATGGCCTCGGTTGGTGGAGACGTGGCTGGGGACGATCGGGATGATTTCGGAGTAGGTGCCCTGGGATCGCATATGACAAAGCGGGGCTTGGCGCCCTCGCAGCAGCCGTCCCCATTGCTGTTA
>PLKS01000052.1 GCA_003140665.1 Opitutaceae bacterium | reverse complement strand
GAAGCGCCATCACCGCGAAAACGCCGTCTGCGGCGCGGGGGCCAGCCGGGTGTAATGGAGGAGCGCGCTCCGCCACCATGGGGCAAGATGCGCGGCGGGCGTGGCCCAGGCCTCCTGGTGCAGCCAATGCATTGACTCCGCGTCCATGAGTAGGGCCTTGCGGTCGTGCGGGGTGATCGCCTTGGGACCCTCGCTCAGGAGGGTGGTCCTGAGTGCGATGAACCGCTCCTCGGTCGCGCGGGGCGGGTCGTCCTTCGTGCGCAGCAGGGAGACGTGGACGGCGTTCACGTAGGGATCGAGGACGGCCTGCAGCATCCCGTAGTTGGCCTTGAGTCCCGGCGGAGGCTCGGGGGACTCGCTTCGCCCGGCCATGGCGGCGGCGAGCTCCCTGAGCTCGGGCAGGGGATGGCTTTCCTCGGGTGTCTCGAAGATCCCATGGCCGCGGAGCCATAGGCCCAGCGAAGGCGAGCCGGTGAGATACGATAGCGGAATGGAAAGAATGAGGCCCGCGAGGATGGGGGACATCCAGAACCCGAGTTGCGGATCGATCCGGAAAACGATCCATGCCCCGAGCAGACCGAGGATCGTCTGGGCGCCGTGGGCGACGGCGGTTTCCGCCAACGCGGCAGCTCCTCCCCGGCGCTGGGCGCCCCAGGAGACCTTCTGCCCTAGGAGCGTGAGGCCGATGAACCAGCTGTGGAAGAGCATCAGCACCGGCGCCACCAGCGTGAAGATTAGGGTCTCGAGGAGGACCCCTTCGATGATCTTCCTCCATCCCCCAAACGCGGCCACGTCGGCGGGACGCGAGCGAAGGTCGAGCACGGCGAGTATCTTCGGCAGGAAGAGCAGCGCGATCGTGTAGGCGAAGAGACAGAGCGCCTCGCCGGAATAGCTCCAATGCACGTATGCGGCGAAGCCGGTCAGCGGCGCCTCCGCCTGTCCCGCGCGCTTCATCTGGTCGGCGATGACGGTCGAGAGCACCAGGAAGGCGAGCCAGAGCGGGGACGCCAGGTAGGAGAGGATGCCGAGGAGGAAATGGACGCGGTTGACGGCGTGGAAGCCCTTGGCGAAGATGAGGCGCGTGTGCTGCAGGTTGCCCTGGAGCCACCGCCGGTCCCGCTCGGCGAGGTCGATGACCGTGGGCGGGCACTCCTCGTAGTTGCCCTCCACGCCGGTCGCGAGCCAGACCTCCCAGCCCGCCCGGCGCATGAGCGCGGCCTCGACATAGTCGTGGCTCAGGATCCTGCCGCCAAACGGTCCCCTGCCTGGAAGCTCGGGCAGCGCGCAGTGGCGGATGAACGGCGCCAGCCGGATGATGGCGTTGTGGCCCCAGTAGTTTGCCTCGCTGAGCTGCCAGTAGTTGAGCCCCGAGGCCGACACCGGCCCGTAGAGCCGGCTGGCGAACTGCTGGAGCCGGGCGATGATGGTCTCGGCGTTGGCCAGGAGCGGCACGCCCTGGATGATGCCGACCCTGCGGTTGCGCTCCATCAGCTGCACGAGGCGGTGGATCGCCTCGCCCGTCATGAGGCTGTCGGCGTCGAGGACGACCATGTAGCGGTAGAGCTTTCCCCAGCGGCGGCAGAAGTCCGCCAGGTTGCCGGACTTCTTGTTTATCCCCAGGCGGCGCTTGCGGTAGAAGATCCGGCCTTCTGCCTGCAGCTCCCGGGTCAGCGCGAGCCACGCGGCTTCCTCCGCGATCCAGCAGTTGGAGTCCGTGGAGTCGCTGAGAAGGAAGAAGTCGCACTCCGGCAGCAGGCCCGCGCGCACCACGGAGCGGTAGGTGGCCCGGATGCCCTCGATCACGCGCCCAACGTCCTCGTTGCAGATGGGCATCACGACGGCTGTCCGGGCCTCCACGGGCCGCACGAGGTCGGCCGGCTCCAGGGTGTCCGCTATCCGGCACCTGTCACCCCCTTGCCGGCGCAGCAGGTATCCGACCAGGGATTGCGCGGCCCCCAGGGCTATGAGGACCAGAAGCAGCGTGAAGAGGATAAGATGGAGGACCTTCCAGGGGTCATAGCCGGTCCGCCAGTGAAGGTCGGCCATCGTGAGGATCGCGGGCCCGGTCATGAGGAGCACGATCGTCAGCACGCGGTGGCGCCGGCGGGAGGCCTCCTCGCTGGAAAGCTGCGATGGATCAAAGTGCACGTCGCACGTCAGTGACTTGCAGCCCAGGTGACGCCGAGGAGCCCGAAGATGACGAACCAGGAGGCCATCGCGCGCATGGGAGGCCATACCCTTCGGGAGGGAAGACGCGTATCGCCGGGCTCAAGGAGGCCGAACTCGAGGGTCTCGGGCGTCATCTTGCTCAGCCGAACCTCGGGACCAGGCAGGACCTGGAAGGAGCCCATCGCGGCGGCGAGGGCGGCCGGGACGGGTCCCGGGCCCAGGAAATAGTTGGCCCAGCGGCCCGGCAGGTCGGCGATCACGAGGGCGAGCCTGCCCTGGACCCGGATCCTCTCGTCCGACCAGTCGAGGTCATGGCCCGCCTTCACGAACCACGCCCCGATGTGGGAATGGGTGATGTCCATGGCGACCCTCACGGGGTCTCCCGCACCGCCCGCTTCGAGCCTCTGCCGCGCCTCGTCGATGATGAGCGCCGTGACCTGGTTGAGCTGGACGCGGCTTTCGAGGCCGTAGGCGCGCAGGTAGCTCTCGACCCGGAGGAATGCCTCATCCCATGCCGGATCAGCCTTTTGGATCGGCGGTTCTTCAGTGGCGGGAGAGAGTGTCATTTCGGTCTATTGGACAGCGATCGGAAAGAGTGTCCCCATGGAAACTCGATTTTGCCGGGAGAACTTTTGGAATCTGCAGGTAACATGATAGCGCCGGTCAAGTTAGGCGCCTCCTGCTTCCCGTTGAGTGGGTTCTATCGGGAAGATTCATCACGAGAACGTCGCCCAAATAACCATTCCTGCAAGTCCCCGGCACCGGATTGGAAAGGGCCGGCCGATGCGGTTCGATCCTGGGCCGGGACGGCGGCGGCCAATTGGGATTGAAGTTCCAGCCAACGGGGTTTCTTCGCCGCACGAAGATTCATAAAGGCGCCGCTAGGAAGGGCGGTGCGCGGTCGGAGGGTGGCCCGCGGCCGCGGTGCTATCTCTTCGCGATCGATGGTAAAAGACCGGCGCGGGCATCGAGCTGGCCGGCCGCGCCCCCCGATCGCGGAAGTCGCGGCCCGGATGTGGGTCACGCNNGTCAAACAATCAAGCCATGAAATCATCCGCTAAATCCATCTCGCGAGCGGCAATCTATCCCGCTCGCCGGCCGTCTTGCATAGTCAAGGCATTAGCCCTCGTCGCCATTGTGATCGCATCCGGCCTTTTGGGACCATGCGTTGCCTTGTCATCGGCAGGACCGGCTGCGGTCAATTCAGGCACTCCCATGCCAGCAGCCGTCACGCAGGAGATAAACAGCATGGCGGCAACAATAGCTGCCTCCATTCGTGCGACACCTTCAAACCTCGCCACTATAGACGCGCTGCTGGCGGCGATCAACGGAAGCGTCGCCTCTGCTGCGGCCAATGAGTTTGTCTCGGGGTCTGCCAACTTTGCATCTCTCAATGCGGCGCTAAAGGCCGCCGTCGTGAACCTGTTCAGCTCTGACATGGCGAATCTGATGCAGCAGCAAGGGATCGCGCCCAACAGCGCTGCCGCAAACGATATCGAGACGGCCGCGCTCGGCAGCTCCGCCGTAGCGAACGGGCCATCAACCTCTGCGGTTGATGCGTTGAGCTCATTCGGGATCAGCTATTCGAACAGCGTTCCGATTGCGACCGTCAAGGTGTTCCAGGGCTATGCCAACATCTTTGAGGACTCGCCAAATCTCTCGAGCAGGCTCGGCATTCAAGTGACGGCCGCGACATCTGTCGGCTCCCCGACGCTAGCGGACTACATGTCATCGGAGTTGCTCTCGCATGATGGGGGAATCATCAACTTTTATCTCCTGATAGCGGGCCCCGATACGGTCAAGTATGTGGATGCGCAAAACACCTGGATCGATCGAAAGTATGCGATCGACAAGGACTACTCGTTCTTCGGCCTCAATCATCTGGCGGATCCGGGCACCTTGGACCCATTGGATGCCGACGGTAACAGGGAAAAGCTCAACGAGGAGATCCTGGCCTACGATGAACATTCATTGTTTTACCTGCCGGTCGTTGGAGTAAAGGCCATCAAGACGTCGTTGGAGTCCCCAGCCTCGACCTCGACAACCGCCGGAACCACGACGGGAACTGCTTCCACGTCCACGTCAATGGCCGCTGCCGGCGTCGCATATTACGGGCTGGGCTTTGACGGGCCCCTTTTTCAGGAGGGCGGAGATCCCAACAATTCGGGAGGGGGGATCGGATTCGAGGCCCATGTCTCGTCCATATTCGCGAACAAGAATACCCTAGACAGCATCTTCCAAACCAAGAACGCGAGCACCCACACCTATGAATGGGGAGTGCTGGCCAAGGCCTATTATCATCAGGTATTTTCCATAAACCTGGGTTATGATGTTCCGGTCGGAGCCAATGCGAAATCATTCATGCACGCGGTGACGACGGTTTCGATTGGCTACAATCGGTAGGCTATCTTTGGTTGGGATTCTGCATGCTGGACGGCATCCGTCCGTAGTGGCGGCGACAAGTTCCCGGAGGGCAGGTCCGCGGCCCTTCCTTGGTGGGATCAGACGGGACGCGTTCGTGACGATCGCAAATTGGGATTGAAGTTCCTGCCCACCCGACCCGAACTTGCGGCCAAGCGGGTCCGCATGATCCCGCGCCCGGCTTGTCCCAAAGACGCCTCGCTTCAGACAACCCCCCATGAAATCATCCCACCCGCGCCTCCCGTCCCAACCGTCTGTGCCCATCAGGACGTTCGACATTTCCCGCCGCGCCTTCATCCGGCGCTGCGGCCTGATCGCGGCGATGACCGGGCTTCCGCTCTGGTTCATCGAGCGCCAGCAGCTTGACGCCCAGGAGGTGCCCAAGACCCCGACGCCGAACGATCGCCCTGGAATCGCCCTCGTCGGCTGCGGCGGGATGGGCAAGGGCGACGCCAAGAACGCCAGCAAGTACGGCGAGATCATCGCGGTGTGCGACGTGGATGCGACGCATGCCGCGGCCGCGGCCAAGATGTTCACCGTGGGGGAGAAGGTGCCCGCGATCTATTCGGACTTCCGCAAGGTGATGGCGCGGGACGACGTGCACATCATCGTGAACGCCACCCCGGACCACTGGCACACGCTGGTCAACCTGGCGGCTGCCAGGGCGCACAAGGACGTGTACGGGGAAAAACCGCTGACGCTGACCATCGACGAGGGGCGCCGTCTCGTGAAGGTGGTGCAGGACAGCGGGATCGTCCTTCAGACCGGCACCCAGCAGCGCAGCGACGGACGCTTCCGGCTGGCATGCGAGCTCATCCGCAACAATCGCATCGGCAGGCTGCAGCGGGCCAACGTCTGGCTGCCGGCGGGAGCGCGCGGGGGCCCGTTTCCGACGGTGCCGGTACCCGAGGGCCTGGACTGGGATTTCTGGCAGGGACAGGCGCCGGCCACGGCCTACGTGAAGGAGCGCTGCCACGCCACCTTTCGGTACTGGTACGACTATTCCGGGGGCACGATGACCGACTGGGGCGCCCACCACAACGACATCGCCTACTGGGCGATCGGGATCCTGGCTCCTACGCACGTGGAGTCGAGGCGACTCTCCGAGCCCATACCGGGGGGATACACCGCCATCGCCGACTATGCGGTCAAGTACACCTATGCCAACGGCGTCGACCTCAACATCAACTCGACCGAGGACGACACCCTCTACGGGGCGGTCAAGAACCCCGGGGGCCAGCGGAACGGCATCCGCTTCGAGGGGACCGACGGCTGGATCTGGGTGAACCGGGACGAGATCACGGCGAGCGACCCGCAACTCCTGACGACGCCGCTCCCCGAGGGCGCGATCCGGCTCTACGAGAGCAAGAACCACATGGGGAACTTCTTCGACTGCGTCCGCTCCAGGAAATCGCCGATCTGCGACGTCGAGACCGGGCATCGATCCGCGACCATGTGCCATCTGGCCACCATCTCGCTGCGGACGGGAAAGAAACTGTCCTGGGATCCGGAGAAGGAGAAGTTCGTGGGCTGGCACTCCAAGCTTGCGAATGGCTACGTGACGCGGGAGATGCGAAAGCCGTACGACTATTCGTTTATCGACTGAGGCGCGACCGGGGCTGCGGAGCCGCGCGGGCAATGCCTCGGCGACAATCCGCCCGATCTTGCCAGCCTGCGGCGGGGCACCCATATCTCCGGAATGATTGGCGACGAGCCGGTTCCGGCTGACGACCGGCCCTACTTCAAGGTGGCGCTGAACCTGCCGCATGCGGGACGCATCGCCCGGCGGATCATCCGCATGCTGCCGGCGCGGGGGGAGCCCGGCGGCGACGCAACCGCGGCGGCGCGCCGGCTGACGGCCGAGCTCGTGAAGCTGCTCGATCCCTGGCTGGACCTTGACGAGAACCCTCCGGGCGCCGAGGCCGAGAAGATCCGGGAGGAGGCGGCGACGCTGGGCCGAAAGCTGGTCTACCAGATCGAGAGCGGACGATTCGGCCACGACCGGCTCGGGCAGTGCGTGCGAAACCTGTACGAATGCCTGGAACTTGGCCGCGAGGGCGCCGACATCTCGCTTCGAGCCGGGGAAAATCCCCGCTCGCTGCAGCGCCCGGGCTGACGGGCCGGCCCGCCGGCGTCAGCCCAGCTCGGCATCCGGTCGGTTGCCTGCATCGTTCAACGCCGTCCCGCTCAGGCCGAGGCGTCGCGACTCGGCCAGGATGTTCGCGAGCCGGCGCGCCGCCTCCAGCGGCGGAAGGCCGTCCGCGCGTATGTTCGAGACGCAGTTGCGGTCGGCGTCGGTGCGCTCGGCGTGCGGCTCATAGGTCAGGTAGGCCCCAAGGCTGTCGTGCGCGCTCAGTCCCGGGCGCTCGCCGAGAAGGATGATGCTTTGACGGCATTCCAGTATCGCGCCCACCGCGTCCTAAACCTTAACGCGAGCGAACGGCACGAGGAAGACAGCGTAGAGGGTCCAATTCCACCCCTTGAGGATCCTCGCGAGCTCGATGAGTGTCCCGGCGGCGTGGCTTCCCGCGGCCGTCCCCGAGAGGCCCCCGGAAACGAGCACGGCGAGATCCCTTCGGCCCCATGCGTCCGCCATTTCGCGGAGATGGTCGGCCGCCCGACCTGCGCGGCGTCGCCCGTCCCATCAATTCGCGCAGCGTCTCGAATTGGTGCGTCCGCCGGCCGACCATGCAGGACCAGCCCGTCATGAGTCGACTCGGCCCCAAAAACCCCCGGCGGTCAACGCCGCCCTGACGGAGCCCGCACCCAGCCGGCGGGGCTAACTGATTTTTGATTTCAATTGACGACTATCCTTATCTGGTAAAGAATATATGTCATGGTAAAGACTCATATATCAAGTAAAGGACAGACTACGATCCCGGCGAAATTTCGGGCTCGTTGGAAATCGGTGGAGGTTGTTTGGGAGGATTTGCCGGATGGCAGCGCACAAGTCAGGCCAGTGCCTGACATTATGTCCCTCTTGGGCTCCGCCCGCACAGGACAAGCGCGGGACCCCGGCGAGAAGAGCAAGGCGCGCTTGGGGTGGGCTGAAGGGGGTGAGAAGGGGAGGGCGAAGAGATGAGCCCTCGTTATCATCTCGACGCCAACGTCGTGCTCCGCTTTCTGCGGAATGACGACTCGAATCAGTCTCCTGCCGCGGCAAGATTGTTTGCGAGCGCGAAGGCGGGAAGGGTTCGACTGGCAATCTCGGCCGTCACTGTTGCCGAAGCCTTCTACGTACTTTCTCGCGTCTACAAGCATAAGAAGGCTGATGCCGCTGCGAAACTCCTGCCGTTACTCCAGTCCGACGTGCTTGAGGTTGACCACCGTCCTCGCGTGCTTGACGCGCTGCAGCGCGTCACAAAGGCGAATGTGGACTTTGGTGATGGATATTTGGCGTCGACCGCAGTTGAGCATGGCGACGGGATCGCATCCTTCGATGAGGATCTCCAATCTTTCACAGATGTGGCAACTTTTGTCCCGACTTGAGGGCAGCCAGCTGGGGTACCCTCGGGACAACAGCAGCCGGACGGTCGGGAGGTGGCGGCGCTATCACGATCCTGGGACGCTGGTTTCCCTCCCCACGAGGACGATCGGCTCATGCAGTTCCCTGAGCCCAAGTCCCGGGTCAACCGTCAGGCCGGGGGCGGGGACATAGCCGAGCCGCCAGTCGTAATGCCGGAGAAGCTCGGCAAGGATCACGGGAATCTGGATCCGGGTGACATTCATACCGAGGCAGATGTGCGACCCGCCGCCGAAGTCGGTCAGGGCCTTGCGTTGCGCCGGTGCGCCCTCGAGCCAGCGCCGGGGATTGTAGGCCATGGGCTCGGGGTAGTATTCCGGCAGGAAATGTGGCAGCGTGTGCGCCTGCAGCACGCGGGAATCCGCCGGGATGGTCCGGCCCGCGAATTCCAGGTCCCTGATCGGGCGCCGCTTGAGGAAAGTGGCTCCCGGGTGAAGCCGCTCGCCCTCGAGGATGGTCGCCCGGAGCTTGGGAAACGGGGCCATGCCGCGGCTGAAGGAATCGGGCGCATAGCCGGCGAGCTCGGCGCGGAGCTCCCCGGCCCATTCGGGATCGCGGCTGAGGCGCTCCAGGATGCGCGTCGTCAGCTTGGCGGTGTTGTGGATGCCGGCCACGAGCAGCATGTAGGCGTCGTTCCGAAGCTCGACGGGGGAAAGCGGCTCGAGGCTGCCGGGATCCTGGTCGACCAGGGCCTGGAGGTTGTCCGGCGCGCGGCGTCCGGCCGCCCGCGCCCCGAGCTCGCGGTCGACGCACGCGAACACCCGCGCCTTGAGCGCGGCGTACCCGGGCCTGGCAAAATATTCCGCGGGCGAGGCGCTGACACCGACGCCGTAGATCAGCTCGCCCTCAAGCCTGATGGCGTCGCGCATCTCGCCGATGGAGAGCTCCGTCTGGAGGAGCGTCGCCCGGTTGAGCGAGAGGAGCAGGGCGGGAATCCACTCGTTCGCGTCGTCGCTCCAGCCGTCCCGCTTTCCCAGGAATCGCGCCGCCTCCCGGGCGATGGCCGGCACGTACCGCCCGACCGCCTCCGCCGAGAAGCCGGCCTTGAGGAGACGGCGCGACCTCAGGTGCGGCGCCCCGTCCAGCTGCGTGACGTAGGTCGGGCCGAACTGGTCCCTGAAGCCCGGGCCGGCGCGCTCGTAGCTCCAGTCCGACGTGTTCTGCCAGAAGAAGTCGTTCGCCTCGATCCCGGCGATCGTGACCCAGTCCGTCCCCCGGTAGCGCGTCCGGAAGACGGGGCCGAGCTCGCGGTAGCCCGACGTGAAGTAACCCACGGGATCCGCCAGGAGCTGCGGGCTGTTGGTCTCGGTGCCCGATTCGCCCGGGCCCGCGTGCAGCGGGATGGCGGCGGGGTGGGCTTGGATTTCAGGCATGTTCAGCTCGGGGACACGGGGCAATGAATCGGGGCGCGGGTCATTTGGCCAGCGCCGCCAGCTCCGGGGGAAGGAAGTCGAAGGACACGAAGTCCTCAAGCGGGAGGGGGGCCTCAATGACCTTCAGCCTCACGAAGAGGTCGACCTGCTCCTGCATCCGGCGGCGGGTCATCAGCCCGAGGCGCTCCCCGAGGGCCGGGTCGCCCGTCACGAAATGGTTCTCCTTCATCGCCCCCATGCTGAATCTCATGAAATCGTCCGACATCGCCTCATTGCGCGCGAAGATCAGTTTCTTCGCGGGCGCCGGGTCCCCTTCAAGGAAATCCGCCCAGCCCCTCAGGGTCGCGGCGACGAACGCGCGCACCTCATCGGGGTGCTCGCGGACAAACCGGGCGTTCCCGATGATCACCCGGTACGGCTTGTAGCCGGAACTCGCGATGAGGAGCGTCCTCGAGGCCACGCCCTTCTTCCCCAGGTAGTAGCCCTCGTTGGTCGCGAATCCCTGGACGATGAAGTTCCGGTCGGCGATGAATTCCCCGAGGCCGTAGTTGAGCGGGATGATCCCAAAATCCATGTGGTACTGCGCCTTGAGGTAGCTGATCCAGGCCGACGACGGGTCGGCCATGACGACCTTTCCCGCGAGGTCCGGAAAATCCCTGACCGGGCTGTCCTCGTGGACCAGCACGGCCATGGGATCCTTTTCCATGTAGGCGCAGACGATCATGAGCGGCAGGTGCGCCCGGCTGACCGCCAGGATCACGTCGTCGCTGCGGCCGAGCGCGAAGTCGGCGTTGCCCGAGGCCACCTTCTGCAGCGGGAATCCGCCCGGGCCGCCGTTCATGATGTTCACGTCGAGCCCGGCCTCCCTGTAGAATCCCCGGGCCAGGGCCTGGTAGTTGCCGCCCTCCTCGGCCTCGGCGTACCAGTCGGCCTGGATCGAGACCGGGGCCAGCGCCGGGCCCGCCGTCGGCGCGGGCCTTGAGCAGGCCGAAAGAAGCATCGCTGCGGCGAGGGGGACAATGAGGCGGTGGGTGGGCACGGCAGGGGGCGGGAACGGGTCCCTACACGAAAGAATCGTGCCAACCGGAAATTTCCAATTGAAAGGTTTCGGGAGCCGGCCAATCTGCCCGTCACAAAGGAGGACGGCCATGTCCCACCAATATTATATGACGGTGACGGGAAAGACCCAGGGGCCTTCAAGAGCCCGGGGACGGGGGCGCAGAAGGGCAGGATACCCGTGCTGGCAATCGAATTTGAGGTCATCTCCCCGAGGGATGCGGCCACCGGGCAGGCGTCCGGCAAGCGCGTCTTCAAGCCGATCGTCTTCAAGAAGGAGATAGACGCGGCCTCACCCCAGTTCCTCACCTCGCTCGCGACGAATGAGACCCTCACCGAGGTCGTGTTCCAGTTCGCCACCGTCGGCTCGGACGGAAAGGAAGCGACCTACTACACGTTGACGTCCTCCCGGTCTAAATCGCGTTCGCGATTTTGACCGGGATTCCCGAGTCCGGCAGCGCAATGGATGTAGTGCGCCGTCCGGGCAGGTATTCGCTTCGACGGCCGCGCTTGGGCGGGCCTCCACGAACAGGCACGGCGG
>PLKS01000136.1 GCA_003140665.1 Opitutaceae bacterium | reverse complement strand
GGCGTAGGTCGCGGCGACGGCGAAGGGGATCCGGAGCGTGGGGGACGCGAGGCCGGTGATCGCCGACATCCGGTCCAGGATCTGCTTCAGGGTCAGGTTTTCGCCGCCGAGAATATAACGCCTGCCCGGCGTGCCGCGGGTGAGCGCGTCAACGTGGGTGCGGGCGACCTCCGCCACGTCGACCAGGTTGAGCCCGGTGTCCACGTAGGCGGGAAATCTCCCGTTGAGAAAATCCACGAAGATGCGGCCCGTGGGCGTGGGCTTGGCGTCATACGGGCCGACGGGCGTCGTGGGGTTAAGGATGATGACGTCCTGGCCGCCCCGCGCGGCCGATTCGGCCTGCTGCTCGGCCAGGAACTTGGACCGCTTGTAGTGGCCGACCATGTNNGACGCGAAAATTCATGGTGGCGACGCTTGAGGTGTAGACAAAGCGCGGCACGCGGGCCTCGCGGGCCAGCCGGAGCAGGCTTCCCGTGCCGTCCACGTTGGTGCGGTGCATCGCCTGCGGGTCGCGGATCCAGAGGCGGTAGTCGGCGGCCNNGTCGCCGAGGTGCGTCTCGCCGGCGACGCCCTCGAGGTGCGCAAGGTTGCTGGACTTCCGGACCAGCAGGCGAAGCTCGGCGCCCTGTGCGGCCAGCGCACGGGCCACATGATGGCCGACAAACCCGGTCGCGCCCGTAAGGAAGACCCTCACGGATTTCCTGCCCCTCCCGCCGGGCCGGGCCGGGGGGCGCCAGCGCGCGGCCCGCTAGTCCAGCGCATCCGGGTTGAGAGCGATGCCCTTCTCCCCGGCGGCCTTGCGTTCATTGTACTTGGTCNNCCCAGTCCTGCCACTGCTTTCCCGCGGCGCAATCCTTGCCGCTGAACTCGAGGCGGTCGATGTCGGCATAGCTCAGCCTGAGCTTTTGCGCCACCTTCGGGGCGAAGTACTCCACGTGGGAATCCGCCAGCGTCGCCCCGGTATGGCGGTTGAAGATGAAGGCGTCGATGCGCTCGCCGCTCTTGAGCGTGATCGCCACGTCGCCGCGGTAGTCGAAGGCCTTCTCCAGGGCGTCGCGCAGCTCCCCGTCGCTCCCAAGCGCGGGGATCCAGCCCTGCACGTTCTGGTGCTCGGCCCCCGGGGCCAGCTCCATCGTCTCGACCTGCTCCAGCGTGTATTTCGGCGCCTCGGCGCTCATGAGCAGGTCTCCTTGAGGGCCTGGACGGGATGCTCGATCGGCGACGGGGCCCCCGGCCCGGGAGGGCCGTCCTCGTTCAGCGCCCTCAGCGCCTCCGGGTCGCGGTAGCTCTTGAACGTGCCACGCACCATCCCCCAGAAGCCGCCCAGCGAGCCGAAGCCATCCATCACCGCCGTGGGCTCATAGCCGCAGCTGACCATGCAGTTGGCGCACTTGGNNGTCCTGCAGCAGGTAGCAGGGCCGCTGCCAGCCGAATATGTTGAACGCCGGCGAACCCCAGGGGGTGCACTCGTACTTGCGGTCGCCCATGAGGAACTCGAGGAACAACGGCGACATGTTGAACTTCCATGTCGGCTTCCGGTTGGACAGCACGGAGCGGAACAGCCGGCGGGCGCGGGCACGGCCCATGAAGTGGCTCTGGTCCGGGGCCTTCTCGTAGCTGTATCCGGGTGAAAGCACGATGCCCTCGACGCCCATGTCCATCACCTCGTCGAAGAAGCCCCGGATGGACTTGGGGTCGGCGCCGTCGAAGAAGGTCGCGTTGGTTGTCACGCGGAAGCCGCCCTTGACGGCCTCCCTGATGCCCTCGACCGCGATGTCGTAGCCGCCCTCGCGGCAGACCGAGAAATCGTGGTGCTCGCGCTGGCCGTCCAGGTGCACCGAGAAGGTGAGGTACTTCGACGGGGTGAACTCGGGAAGGCGCCGCTTGAGCATCAGGGCGTTGGTGCACAGGTAGACGTACTTCTTCCGCGCGACCAGGCCGTTGACGATCTCGACGATCTGCGGATGCAGCAGCGGCTCGCCTCCGGGCAGCGAGACCATCGGGGCGCCGCACTCCTCCACGGCCGCGAAGCACTCCTCCGGGGTGAGCTGCCGCTTCAGGATGTGGGCGGGATACTGGACCTTGCCGCAGCCGGCGCAGGCCAGGTTGCACCTGAAGAGGGGCTCCAGCATCAGCACCAGCGGATAGCGCTTGTTGCCCGCCAGCCTGTTTTTCAGGACATAGGTGGCAACGGTCCACATCTGGGAGATCGGGATAGCCATATTCGTGTTTGACCCTCGGCGCTGCCTTATGTGGCGTTTTCCACGGCCCGTCGGTAGGCGGCGAGCGCCATGAGCGGAAAGTATTGGCGGTACAGGCGATAGGCCAGATAAAAGACTCTGGGAAAGCCGGTCGCCGTGTACTGCGCCTGGCGTGCCCACCCGGCGCCGTCGGACTCGTCCCAGCTGCCGTCGCCCCCTTGGCGGCGAAGCAGCCAACCCACGCCCCTGGCGACGGAGTCGGACGAGGTGTCGCCGGCGGCGAGAAGCCCGAGGACCCCCCACGCGGTCTGCGACGGCGTGCTCGGTCCCTCGCCGCGCGTGCCCGGGTCGTCATAGGTCCCGCAGGTCTCGCCCCAGCCGCCGTCGGAATTCTGGGCGGAGCGAAGCCATTCCGCGGCCCGCCGGACCTGCGGCTCCTCGTGATCGATGCCGATCGCGTCAAGCCCGCGCAGCACCAGGAAGGTGCCGTAGATGTAGTTCACGCCCCAGCGGCCAAACCAGCTCCCGTCGGGCTCCTGCTGGGAGGAGACGAACCGGACGGCCCGGTCCACCCGCTTGTCGGCGCGCGTGTAGCCGTAGGCCGCCAGCATCTCGAGGATGCGCCCGGTGATGTCCGCGGAGGGCGGGTCCAGCATCGCGTTGTGGTCCGCAAAGGGGATGTTCTCGAAGATCATCTTGGTGCAGTCCTTGTCGAAGCTTCCCCACCCTCCATTGCGGCACTGCATGGCGAACTCCCACGCGATGGCGCGCTGCGCGGCCTCCTGCCGGCCGCGGTCGCGCGGGTCGCCCGCCTTGCTCAGCCCCAGAAGGACCTGGGCGGTGTCGTCCGTGTCGGGATAAAACTCGTTGGCAAACTCGAAGTACCAGCCGCTGGGCGGGGTGTCCCGGACCTTGACCGCCCAGTCGCCCTTGTGGCGAACCTCCTTGGAGAGCAGCCATTCCGCGGCCTTGACCAGCCGCGGGTCGCCGGGCGGCATGCCGGCGTCGCCCAGGGCAAAGACGGCGTGCGCCGTGTCCCAGACCGGCGAGACGCAGGGTTGCATGCGGAAGGTGGCCTCCGGCGCCTTCTCCGTGGCCGCCCGCTCGATTCCCAGCTTCTCGAACTCGCTCCGGGCGCGGATGACCTGCGGATGGTCCTCCGGGTAGCCCAGGCAGCGCAGCGCAATGATGGCGTTCAGCATGGCCGGGTAGATGGCGCCCAGCCCGTCCGACATCTCCAGGCGCTCCAGCAGCCAATTCTCGGCGCGGTCCAATGCCGGCTTTCGCAGCGGGTGGATGCGGGCTGCCTCCATCCAGTGCATCGCACGGTCCAGGACGAGGAAGAAATTGCGCCACGATACAATCGACTTCCGGTCCATGCGCAGGCGCAGGTTGGCGTTGGCCCGGCCGCCGACGAACAGCTCGTCGATACCCTGCTCGGCCGGGATGGCCCTGAACGGCTTCTTGGCGTGGATGATCGCAAGGGGGACAAGGATCGCGCGCGACCAGGATGAGATTTCGTAGATGTTGAAATAAAACCACCTGGGAAACAGCACGATCTCCGGAGGGATGACCGGTGCCGCGTCGTGGTCGTACTGTCCGAGAAGGCAGAGATAAATCTTTGTGAAGGTGTTGCACTCCACTACGCCGCCGTGCTTCAGGACCCATTCGCGGCATTTGACCAGCCGCGGATCGCCGGCTCCCATGCCCATCAGCTTGCACGCAAGGTAGCATTTGACGGCGAGCGAGATGTTGCCCGGGCCCCCCGGGTAGAGGCTCCAGCTCCCGTCCTCCTTCTGGCACCGCAGGATCTCGGCGAGCGCACGCCTCATCCGGCCGGGCTCGCCGCTCGCAAGGAGGACGTGAAGGAAGATATAGTCGGCCTCCAGCATCGAGTCGGCCTCGACCTCGCCGGACCAGTAGCCGTCGGGATGCTGCTGGGAGAGGAGGAAATCCCTCGAGCGGGCGATGGCGGGCTCCACGCCGGCGAGGCTGCCGCCCGGCCGTTCAGGGCCACGTACCGCGGTCTGCGTGTTCTCCTGGGTAGTCGTCATTCGTTTTGAAACGCCCGTCCTCCTCCGGCGCCCCGGTGCGTTGCGCCTGCGCCATGCGGTTGATTCCGCCCCGCGACACCGTGATTGAAAGATCGCAAACGGCAACCGATATTTTCCGCGGGCCGCGCTCTGGTATCGCTCAGTTAATCCGCTAGATAAGCCGGTCTGATCGTGTGCGCGCCAAGGGGTGATCGGGTATCGACAGGCGCCAAAACGCGCCGTTACCTTGGGCCACGAATGAGGCTCGTGGAAACAGTCGATCGCAGGGGCGGCATCGGGCCTCCGATAGCCATCCTCGAGGCGCATCGGGTGGGGGCGGCGCACCGGGCGATCAGCATCGTGGTGTGGAACGCCAGGCGCACGAGGATGCTCGTCACCCGCCGCGCGGCGGAAAAGACGACCTGGCCCGGCTACTGGAGCAATGCCGTCTGCAGCCATCCCCTCCCGCGGGAGCCGTACGCGAAGGCCGCGCGGCGCCGGCTGTTTGAGGAGCTGCGGATCCACGGCGCCGTCGCGCCCGCGTTCCGCATGTATTACGGTCCCGTGCGCTGTCCCGTGTCCGGGGCGCTCGAGCACGAGATGGATCACGTGTTCTATGCGAGGCTGGCCGAGGAGACCTCGATCAAGCCGGACCGCGCGGAAGTCTCGGCACTGCGCTGGGTGGACCAGGAGCAGTTGGCCCAGATGCAGGAATCCGGGGCCATCACCCCATGGTTCGCGATGATCCTCAGGAGGGTGCGCTGGGCCAAATAGGTGGAGGCATCAACCCCAACGCACGGCCTCGGGCGGCCTGAGGCCATTTGCCGCCGCGGCGCGGCCCGGCAACCGCGGCGCTCCGCGGCAGACGTGTCATGAACTCGATCCTCCTCCGAACGGTTGAGTTCAGCCGGCGGCACGCGGCCGCGCTCGCGTCCGTTGTCCTGCTTCTCGCCTTCGCGGCGGCCATGTACGCCGTGCGCCACATCAGCATCGACAGCGACACCGGCAAACTGGTCGATCCCACCCTTCCCTGGCAGCGGGCGGCGGCCGACCTGGACCGCCAGTTTCCGCAGAACCAGGACCTTCTCCTGGTGGTGGTAGACGCGACGACGCCCGACCGGGCGTCCGATGCGGCGGCGGAGCTTGCGCGGCGAATGCGGGCAAGGGCGGACCTTTTCCATTACGTGCGCCAGCCCGACGCGGACCCCTATTTCAGGCGCTTCGGCCTCCTCTTTCTGCCGGCTGCCGAGGTCCAGGATTTTGCGGACCACCTCATTTCCGCCCAGCCGTTCATCGGCACGCTCGCGGCCGACCCGAGCGTGCGCGGCGTCCTGGATGCCATCGACCTGCTTGGCGAAGGCGCCGTCCGGGGCGCGGTCGCCCCGGCCGCGATCGACCAGCCGCTCGGGCTCGTGGCCGACTCGGCCGAGGCCGCCCTGGACGGCCGCCGCCAGCCTCTATCCTGGCAGACGCTGCTCAGCGGCCGGAAGGTGCAGGCGGACGGGCGGCGCCGCTTCATCCTCGCCCGGGCCGTCCTTCGCTTTGGGCAGGTCGAGGCGGCCTCGCAGGACATCGAGGCGATCAGGTCCGCCGCGCGGGAGGCCGGCCTGGCGCCGGACAAGGGGATCAGCGTGCGGGTGACCGGCCCGGTCGCCCTCAACAACGACCAGCTTGCCGCCCTTTCTGAAAGCGCGGTCTTCTCGACCGTCCTCTGCCTGGGCCTGCTTTGCTTCTGGCTCGCGATCGGGCTGCGCTCGGCGCGCACAATGGCGGCGATTCTCATCACGCTGGTCGTCGGCCTGGTGGGATGCGCCGCCTTCGCGATCCGGGTGATCGGGCCGTTCAATCCCGTTTCGATCGCATTTGCCCCGCTCTTCATCGGCATCGCGATCGACTTCGGAATCCAATTCAGCGTTCGGTACTCGGCGGAGCGCCTGACCGCGGAGCCCGTCGACGCCATGCGCAAGACCGCCGCGGGCGTGGGCCTGCCCCTCACGGTGGCCGCCGTCGCCACCGCCGTCGGCTTCATGGCGTTTGCTCCCACCGCCTACCTTGGCGTCAGGGACCTGGGGCTGATCGCGGGAACGGGCATGGTGATCGCCCTCGCCCTCAACCTCACCCTGCTGCCCGCCCTGCTCGGGCTGTTCCGGGCGGGAGCCGAGCGCCACGCCGCGGGCTTTGCCTGGGGCGCGCCCATGGACCGCTTCCTTGACCGCAGGCGGCGCGGCGTGATCGTGGCGGCGCTTGCGCTTGCGGCCCTCTCGGCCGCCGCGCTGCCGCGGTTGAAATTCGATTTCAATCCGGTCGACCTGGAGAATCCGCGCGCCGAATCGGTCCGCACCCTCGTCGATCTGATGGCGGATCCGAACACGTCCCCGTACACGATAGAATTCCTGGCGGACCCGGCGGCCGCGCGCGCCGCCGCCGAGAAGCTCGGCTCGCTGCCCGAGGTCGGCCGGGTGCTGAGCCTCGGTGTCTTCATTCCCGGCGACCAGGCGCCCAAGCTCGAGATCCTGTCGGACGCCGGGACCCTCCTCGGCCCGACGCTCTCACCCCCGGTCGTGACCCCGGCGCCGACCCCCGATGAGATCCTCGCGGCCGCAGGCCGCTGCGCCGACGTGATGGCCCAGCTCGCCAGCCGGGGCGACAAGCCGGCCGCCCGCCTGGCGGCCGCCCTGCGAGGGGTCGTGCAGCGGGGCCCCGCGGCCCTTCCCGCCCTGGCCGACAACCTCAGCGCCGGCATCGGACAGCGGCTGGACGATCTGCGCGTGGCGCTGAGCGCCGCGCCCGTTTCACTCGACACGATTCCACCCGAGTTCCGCCAGGAGTGGGTGGCGCCGGACGGACGCTGGCGGGTCCAGGTCTTCCCGCGCGGCGACACGCGGGACAATGAAACGCTCAGGCGCTTCGCCAAGGCCGTGCAAAAGGTCGTTCCCCAGGCCGTGGGTTCCGCGGTGACGGTGGACGAGTGGACCCGGCTGGCCCCGCGAGCCTTCGCAACCGCCGGGCTGCTGGCGCTGGTGACGATATCGGTCCTCCTCATGGCCGTCCTCCGGCGGGTGCGCAATGTCGCCCTGGTGCTGGCCCCCTTGCTCCTTGCCGGGATCCTCACGCTCGGCGCCGCGGCGCTCCTCGGCTTTTCGATCAATTTCGCCAACATCATCACGCTTCCGATGATGCTCGGCATCGGAGTCGCCTTTGACATCTACTTCGTCATGCGCCACCAGGCCGGGGAGTTGGGGCTCCTGGGGTCGCCCACCGCCCGGGGCGTCGTCTTCAGCGCCCTGACGACCGGCACCGCCTTTGGAAGCCTTGCGCTTTCCCGCTCGCCCGGCATGGCGGAGATGGGAAAATTCCTCGCCCTCGCCCTCTTCTTCATCCTGGCCTGCACGCTTTTCGTGCTGCCCGTGCTCCTGGGGCCGAGCTCCGGCGCCGATCGAGGAGAATCGAGATGACGGGCAGGCGCGCGACGCTCCTTGGCCTCTCCTTCTCGCTCCTGATTGCGGGATGCGCAAGCGTGCCCCGCGACCCGGCCGCCCGCGCCGAGTTCAAGGCGAACCACGACCCGCTCGAGCCGCTGAACCGCGGGACCTTCGCGTTCAACCTCTTTGTCGACAGGATCCTGATCAAACCCATCGCCAAGGGATATGTCTGGGCGCTGCCCCAGGGCGGCCGCGATGCCCTCCGCCATTTCCTGGACAACCTCCACGAACCCGTCGTCTTCGTGAACACGATCCTCCAGGGCCGGATGAGCGCCGCGGGCACGACGGGATGCCGCTTTCTCGTCAACACCACCATCGGAATCGGCGGCCTGGCCGACGTGGCCAGCCGCGAGAGGCTGCCCAAGCAGATCGGCGACTTCGGGCAGACCCTCTGGACCTGGGGCATACCCGAGGGGCCGTACCTGATCCTTCCCCTCCTCGGGCCCTCGAATCCACGCGATGGAGTCGGCATGGGAGTCGACATCTACCTCGATCCCCTGCGCTACGCCCCCTGGACGCGCAACTTTCCCACCGGCGTGACGGTTGCCCGCATGGGGGCCGACGGGATCGACAGGCGGGCCCGCAACCTGGACTACCTGGACGAAATCCAGCGTGAGTCCGTCGACTATTACGCCTCCCTCCGCAGCCTTTTCAGGCAGAACCGCGCGGCCGACCTGAGAAGCGGCGGCGTCCCGGTGCCGCTGCCCGCGCCGGATTTCTACCAGGATCCGGGGCGTTAGCCGCCGAGTTCCGTCGCCTTCTTGTGAAGGAGCGCGACGAGGGCCGGCGCCCCGCCCTGGCGCAGGACCGTGGAATACTCCGAGCGGCGGGCGGCCATCTCACTGATGGTGCCGTTGAGGTAGACGTCGATGATCTGCCACCGGTCGGCGTTCTTTCGCATGAGGTAATCCAGCTGCACCGGCTTTGGACCGCCCGTGAAAAGCTTCGTATGGACGATGCTGTCGCCACTCGGCAGCACGGTGGCCGACGGGTCGACCTCGAAGTGCTCGCCGGAGTAGCCCTTGAAACGCCCGGCGTAGGTGGCGATGCTGTAGTCGCTGAACGCCTCCGCCAGCTGCTGGCGGTCGGACGATGAAAGGCCGCGCCAGGGCGGCCCGACCACGATCCGGGTCATGAGGTCCAGGTCAAGGTCGCGCCGGATCTCGGGGGCGAGAATTTCCTTGCGCGCGGCAAAGGTGAGGGAGGGGCCCGCCTTCATCGACGCCAGGAGCGCATCGCACAGGGCCTTCGCCGTGCCTGTGGCCGACGAATCCGGATCCTGCCCCCTGGCCGCGGGCTGCGAAACCGCGCCGGCGGCGAAGGCAAGAAGGGCGAGACAGAGGCGGCGGGGTTCCATGGGCAAACTGTTGAGCAGGAAATCCGGCTTGCATCAAGGGTCAAGTCGGGCCAATCGTTAACCATATGGTTAAATGTTCGCCGCGCTTCGTGAGCCGCACCTTTGCTGCGCTGGCCGACCCGACGCGACGGCGCATCCTCGAGCATCTGGCCCAGGGCGACCGCTGCGTCACCGACCTGGCCCGGCCCTACTCCATGTCGCTGCCCGCCGTCTCGAAGCACCTACGCGTGCTGGAAAATGCCGGTTTGATCCGCCGCCGCCGAAAGGGACGCCTGCATTCGCTGAAATTGCGCGCCGCCCCGATGAAGCAGGCCTCCCAATGGATGGAGGAATACCGCCGCTTCTGGGAGGGCAGCCTGGATCGCCTGGACGGGTACCTCAAGGAACTTCAGGCAAAGGAGAACAACCATGGCATCACCTAAAGGCATCAAGGATTACGCCGGGAAGGAATTCATCCTCACGCGCGAATACGCCGCGCCGCGCGAACTCGTGTTCAGGGCCTGGACCGATCCCAAGCACCTGGCGCAATGGTGGGGACCAAAGGGGTTCACCAATCCGGTCTGCCAGTGGGACGCGCGCCCCGGACAGCCCATCTACGTCGTCATGCGCGCTCCCAACGGGGTCGACTTTCCGATGGGCGGCGGCTTCCTGGAGGTGGTCCCGCCCGAGCGGCTGGTTTTCACGAGCGGCGCCCTGGACGACAAGAACCAACTGCTGTTCGAGTTCCTCCACACCGTCACCTTCATCGAGAAGAACGGCAGGACAACGCTCACGATTCGGTCGCGCGTGACCAAGACCACCGCAGGGGCGGGCAGGTATATCGGAGGATTTGAGGCGGGGATGACGCAGAGCCTGGAACGGCTGGCCGATTACGCGACGACACTCCGATAGGTCGGCTGGCGGGTACCCGTCGCGACGAAAATCCCCGGTAGCGGGATATTGCGGCACGATTGTCATAGTGTATCTGTATGGAACTTCGCGGCATTACGCCGAATCTAGCCCGCCGTGTCGCGGGTGCCTCCTTCGTCGGGTTGCTTCTGCTAGCGGGAATGCCAAGGGTCGCCGCGCAGCAGACCTGGGCGGTTGAGGCATCAGGCACCTCGCAGGACCTATGGGGCGTATGCTACGGCGAGCAAACTCTCGTCGCCGTGGGCACCGGCGGTACGATTCTCACCTCGAACAATGGAATCTCATGGAATCAGCAGCCGAGCGGGACGACAAACTGGCTGCTGGCGGTCGCGTACGGTCAAGGCGAGTTTGTCGCCGTCGGGGACGTGGGTACGATCCTCTATTCGAGTTACGGGAACACGTGGAACCAGGTCACCGTCGGCGGGGCCCGGCTCAACGGGGTCGCCTATGGCCGCGAAATCTGGCTCGCGGTCGGCGAGGGAGGCGCCGTCGCCCGCTCCTCCGACGGAGTCCACTGGACCGCGGGCAACGCCGGGGTGAGCGGATGGCTCCGCGGCGTCGTCTACCGGTACGACCAGAGTCAATTCATCGTGACAGGCGAGGGCGGCACGCTGCTGTCCACGCCGGATGGCATCACTTTCACGCCCATCGTCTCCGGCACCGCGGCCGACATCGAATGCATCGCCACCGGCGGCGTTCCCCTCCAGGACGTGGCTGCGGGTGCCAATGGCACGATCATCGACTCGCAGGACGGCCTGAAATGGACCGCGACGGGCCCCCAAGGGGGCGCCCACTTCCGGGGCTGCTCCATCGTCGGCAACACGGGGTTCTTCGTGGGAACCGCCGGGACGATCCTGTCCGCGGACCTCGTCCAGATGAACTGGCAGGAGGCGGCCATCGTGACAGGCGCTGGCCTTTATTCGGTCGCGTCCGGTTCCTTCTACACCGGTAACTTCGTGGTGGCCGTGGGACAGGGCGGCGTCATCCTCGGTACGCAGGTGCTCCTCCCGGCGGTGAGCGCCATCATCGGATCGACCCAGGCGCCGGCCCTTGGAGGCTCGGTGGAAATTGCCGTCACTGCAACCGGCCAAACCCCCTTCACTTATCAGTGGTACTTCAACGAGGTAGCCATCCCCGGCGCGATCGGTCCCACGCTGCTCCTTTCTCAGCTCCAGGCATCTCAGAACGGAGTCTACATCGTCTCGGTCAGCGATTCGCTCGGATCGGCGTCGACTTCGTATGTCCTGAATGCCACGTATCAGGCTGTCATTCCCGGGCTGGTCGACGAATCCTACGATCCCGTCCTCGACCTGCCCTCAATCATTTCCACGGGGGAAGGCGATTTGCTGGTAACGATGCCCGCGGCGGCCGCCATCCAGCCCGACGGCAGGCTCATAATCGCAAGCCCGTCGCTCGTCCGGATCAATACGGACGGCACCCTGGACGCCTCCTTCAACCCGGCTCCTTTCGGCAATGTCACGTCCGTGTTCGTCCAACCGGACGGCAAGATCTTGGCGGCGACCTATGACACGGAAGGCCTCATCGGGCGGAGCCCCTCGGTGGCATCGGTCCGTTTGAATCCAGACGGCACGCTGGATCCAAGCTACACCCCCCATGTCGTTCCNNGTGTCGTCCTCACCGAGGACGCCATTCCCCAGATCACCCTCGCGGACGGGCGCTACCTTGCCTCACAAGACGGGCTGATCGTGCGCCTGACCGTGAATGGCGCGATCGACCCGACGTTCACCGCGACCAGCCCGGCCGGATCCTTTTTTGTCCTCGATCCCGCCGGGCGTGTCATCGTGGGAAGCCAGAATTCCATATTCAGGCTCAATCCGGACGGCACGCCCGACCCGAGCTTTGCGCCGGCGACCGAACCGGGGACGACCGCCGGCGTGTATCTCCAGGCAACCGGCAGGATCGTCTATTTGTTCAAGTCGACCGTCCCATCCACCCTTGGCGCCCTCATGGTCGGCCGGCTTAACGCGGACGGATCGCCCGACCCGACTTATCCCGGACTGAGCCTGCCGACGGCCACCGGCCCCCAGTGGGTGATCGGCGCGTCCACCATGACGCCCGACGGATCGCTGTGGCTGGACGTGACGCCAGACGCGCCCGCGTCGGCTTCGTCACCGTTGCCCATCATCGACGGGACCTATCGCAGCGGGGTGATCCGGATCGACCCGAATGGCAGTTTCGATCCGACCTACGCCCTCAATGTCGAGGGCGCGCAGCTCACGTCTCTTTCTTTGACGAACTATTCGGCAAGCGTGGGCCCGGCGGCGATAACCGGCATCCTCCAGGCTCCCGATGGCCAGTGGTATGTGTGGGGCAATTTTGCCGCATTTGACGGCGAGCCTCGCACCGGCATCGCGAGGATTAACCCCCAGGTCGGCGCGCAGTTCTCGAAGCTGGGCAACCTCTCGGCGCGGACGGTGGCGGGCGAGGGCCCGCAAACGCTCATCGTCGGATTCGTGACCCAGGGCCCAGGCGGCATCCCGATGCTGCTTCGGGGCGTCGGTCCCGGGCTGGCCGCATTTGGGGTGACCGGCTACCTCGCCGACCCGAAACTCTCGTTGTTCGACCAATCGGGAGATCTCCAGCTCTCCGATGACAACTGGGGAGACAATGGCAACGGGCCGGCCATTGCCGCGGCGGCCGTTCAGGTCGGCGCGTTTCCCCTGGCCAACGGCTCGCTGGATGCCGCCGCCCTGGCGACGCTGGGTCCCGGCAGCCACACGTTCCAGGTCTTCGGATCCGGCGGCGCGAGCGGCATCGCGCTGGCCGAGGCGTACGACGCCAATCCAGCGGCGCCTTCGTTCTCCGGGCCGAGGGCGATAAACTTTTCATGCCGCAGCCAGGCCGGGTCCGGGTCCAACGCGCTGATAGGCGGGTTTGTGATCGAGGGTGCCAATGCGAAGCGGGTCCTGATCCGCGCCGTGGGCCCATCCCTCGCGTCCTTCGGGGTGGCCGGGGTCCTGCCGGATCCCGTCCTTACTCTCTACAGCGGAAGCGTTGCGATCGGTTCATCGGGCCCCGGATGGGCGGCCGACCCGACCCTGCAGGCGACATTCGACTACGTCGGCGCGTTCGGCCTTGCGACGGGAAGCCAGGATACGGCCATGACCCTGACGCTTTCCCCGGGAGCGTACACCGCGCAGGTGACCAGCCAAAGCGGCGCGAGCGGCGTGGCGTTGGTGGAGGTCTACGAGGTTCCTTAACCGCCCTGGTGCAATGGGGTTCGCGTCCGCCTCTTGCAGGGGATGGACAATTCCGGCAGCGCGCGCTAGATTGTCGGAGAATCCCGACCTATCCCGGGAAACCCAGAAATCCGGAGCCGATCATCGTGAAGAAAAAGATACTCATCGCGGCAGCCTTGGCCGCTCTCCTTCTCCCCCAATCCCGGGGAGACGCCGTGGCGACCGCCAAGATTGCCGAATGGGCCGCGTCCGACCGGGGCGGGAAAGCGGATTACCAGGAAACCTCCCACGGCCAGACCATCAATATCGACGGCCTGGCCGTCGCGGGCAAGATCACCATCGTCGATTTCTCGAGCGACTACTGCGCCCCGTGCGTGCAGCTGGCGATGTTCCTCATCCAGCAGAGCAAGAGCTATCCGCGGCGCTATGCGATCCGCCGGGTCGACGTCAACCGGCCCGGCGTGGTGGGAATCGACTGGCAGTCCCCGGTCTCCAGGCAGTTTCACATCGACAGCCTTCCCCGCCTCGTGGTGTACGACAACAAGGTGAAGGTGGCCGAGGGGGACGCGGCCCGGCAGTGGCTCATCGACGACGTCAACAAGATGCTCGCGAAGAGCACGGACGCCCCGGGCAATTAGGCCCTTCGCCCTATCGCCCGGTGTGGGCGGCGAGCGGAGCCTCCGGAGCCGGCATCTGGCCCGCCTCGATGAAGCCCGGCATCCCCATCAGCACGCCCCACGCGTAGAAGGGGGTGCTCGACAGGTGCGGGTCGTCCCCGGTTCCGGTTAGCGCCGAGTAGTTCTCGCTGACGAATCCCCTGCGCCTCCACTCGTGCAGGAAGATGGCCATCGACTTGTCCGCGAGCTCGCGCCCCGCCTGCGGCAGGTCGTAGTTGCGCAGCCCGAGGTATACCAAGAAATTGAGGGGCGGCCACACGGCGCCCTTCCAATAGGACTGGTGCGGAAAGCTCGGGTCGCTCCGGGCGATGGAGGGAAGCATGTAGTCGCCCCCGAATTCGGCAGGGTTGAGGAGGTGCCCCCGCACCATGTTCGCCGCGCGCCGCGGATCGGGCACCCGTCCGACCAGCGGGTAAAACATCGTGGGGGATATCCGGCCTGACTTTGCGCCCGAGTCGGTGCGCCGGTTCAGGTACAGGCCCGTAGGCGGATCCCACAGCGCCTCGATCTCCGCGCTGAAATGGTCCGCCCTCGAGCGCAGTTCGCGGGCCTCCTGCGGGCGCCTGACGACGTCGGCGATTTCCGCCAGCGCCCTGCAGTCCGCGATGTACAGGCCGTTCAGCCCGACGTCCTGCATCTCAAGCATGCTCTTTTGCGGATTGAACGGCACGCCTTCGTACATGGGGGAGTCGTCCATTCCCGATTCCCAGATCGCGGCCACGACCGTGTGGGCATTCGCGTCATGAAACGGGTTGGGCGCCGCGTCCGAGCCCCATCCGAGCAGCTCCCCGTTCAGGCGCTTCCTGAACCACCATCGGTTCCACGCCAGGAGGTCGTCAAACGAGGCCTCCAGCAGCCAGCGGTCCCCATACCGCTTGAAGATCTCCTTGAGCATGAGCGCCCCGACGGGCGGCTGGGAGCGGTCCCATGACACGTTTCCATTCGCCTCCTCGACGTTGGGTATGAAGCCGTCCGGGGTGAGGGACCGCATGTGCTCGATGAAATTGGCATAGGCAAGGTCCCTGCTGAAGAGGGCGCTCGCGTACGCCATGAAGAAATTATCCCAGCCGAAGAGGATGTAACCGCCGGAGCCGACGTTCCAGTCCCGGCTCACCGTCGTGATGAGCCGGTTGAAATCCGGGTCAAAGATCGTGCTCCACCCGATCCCGGCGCGGACGGCGTCATAGGCCTCGGCAAGCTCGCCATGCTGCGCCGCCTCCTTCTCCAGGGCGGCGCGCCTTCCTCGAACGATCTCGCGGATCTCCCCGACCGTCCTTGGTCTTCCCGTGGAGATCCCCAGCTCGCCTTCAAGCTCGAGGACCAGGTAAGGGCTGCCTGCCTGGGCGTACGGGTCGTTGAGCTCGTGTCCGGTCGCGTAGACCCGGACGACGCGGGCGGGGAGCGCGGCCTCAAGCCGGCCGGGCGAGCGGGAGAGGAGGCCGGGGCGGTCCCATAGCATCTCGACCGAGACGATGGCCTCGACCGGCAGGTCGGGCGCCTCGGGCATCGTGACCAGGATGACGAGATCGTCCCCCTGGGTCGCGCTCTGGACCCGCAGCCGGGCTCCCTTCCAGCCGATGTCGGCCTCGGAATAGCTCCCGTCGAGGGCGTGGGCGCCCGCCCGGAACTCCGCCCCGTTCTTGTCCCTCACCATCTGGGGCCGGGAAAAACTTTCGGGGCCGCCCGAATGCTTGAACGAGAGGCTCACCGACAGGGACTCGGGCAGAAGGACCTGGGCCAGCGCATTGCGGGTGTCCCAGGTTCCCCATCCCCGGACGAGCCTCTTCCTGATCGCCAGGTACTCCGGCCGCTCATAGATCCTGGCCCGCGGGACGGATGCGGGCGCGGCCTCGGCGCCCGACAGGGCGACAAGGAGGACGAGGACGCGGAAGACGGCCCTCATGGCCACCGCTTCATCCTAGCGCAAGGGCTGCATGCGGCGCCCACGGGCGGCGGAAACCCCGGGGTCGAGGGGAATCGGGCGGCCGCGCCGATCATGCGTAGAGCGCGGCCACCTCGTAATCCGCGACCCGCGGAATCGTGAACTCGACGGTGCTTCCGTCCTGGCGATACGGGATGTCGCGCTCCGCGCGCAGGAGCTGGACACGGGCCACCTTGCGGCCGGGCGGGAGGGTCATCCGCACCTTCTGCTCGGCGATCGGATAATGGCGGCGCAGCCAGCCGCGGTGCATGTTGGGGTTGGTGTAGTTGAGCAGGTGCACGGCAAAGCCGGAACCCGTCTCCCAGGCAAAGCACTCGATGACACCGTCGCCCGCCACGCTGACCGGCTGCGCCCCCCTTGTCAGCCACGTCACGGAATTCTGAATCAGCCGGCTCAGGTCCGTGTGTCCCGAGCGCCAGGCGGTGCGCTCGAGGTCGGCCGGGAAATAGATCAACCTGCTGGCGCCGGTCTCGCGGATGACGACCGCGGGCTCGTCGGTCCTTGGGACCGGGGCGTACGAAAGCTCCGGCGGATACGCCGTGTACGCGGGCACGACGGACAGCACCATCGGGCCCGCCGCCTTCACCGGGAGGCGGTAGGCGCCGCCGGGTATCAGGCTTGTGTCTTCAAAACCGGCGAGGATCTTGTGCGGGCCCTCGATGCGGGCGTAGAAGCCGTTTCCGTTCGGTCCGGCCACCGGCCCCGCAGACTCGATTCCGAAGAGCTCGGCCAGCCCGGATTTCTCCCTGCGGGCGCCGTTCTCGTCGAACATCCCCGTTTCGAAGGAGGCCATCAGCGAGCCGCCCGCGGCCGCATAGTCGCGCAGCTGCCGGCACTGGCCGTCGCTCAGCCACGCTATGTTGGGCAGCAGGAGCGCGGCGTAGCGCCCGATCGTCTCAGGGCCCAGGTCGTCCTCGTGGACGAAATCGAACAGGAACCGGCCCTCAAGCAGGGCGTAGTAGAGGCCGTCCATGAACTGGGGCATGCCTCCCTCCCCGGGCGGCGTGTAGAACAGGTGGGATCGCTGGCCCATGACGACCGCGATGTTCGCCACCGAGCGCCGCCTCTCAAAATGCCGGTCGTGGCGCACCAGCCAATCCATGTAGCGGCGGCCGGTCTGCTGCCAGCGCCGGTCCTCCCCCATCCCGCCCTGCCCTCCGATCCAGTGATACCAGATGGTCATGCCGCTCGCGGCCGTCTGGTCCATCCAGATCTCGCTCTCGGCCCTTGATTTGGCCACGTTGCGCCAGCGCACGGCGCCGCAGGTCGACCAGGCGCCGGTGACGTTCGTGATCGTGCGCCCCTTCATGACCGCGGTCGCAACGCGGCCCTGCTGCGCGGCGCCCCAGATCGGCGTTCCCTCGCCGCCGCGGCCCTGGTTGTCGCAGTTGAACCATTCGCAGACGTCGGCGAGCCGCTTGAGGTTCGGCGTCGCCCGGATGCCGCCGCCCATGTTGGCGAAGAACAGGCTGTCCGCCTTCTTCTCCTTGGCGATACCGTCGTAGGTCTTCCACAGGGTGGCGACACGCTCGTTGAACTGGTGCCAGTACTCCACCGACTTGGGCGCGGCCAGCTTGCGGCACTCGTCGCAATAGCAGACCGGCAGGCCGTCAAGCGGCGGCCACGCGTTGGTGAAGAGCCCGTCGACGTCGTAGCGGGCGTTGATCTCGCGCATGATCGCCGGCA
>PLKS01000074.1 GCA_003140665.1 Opitutaceae bacterium | reverse complement strand
CTAGGCTTTACCGCAATCGAATCCATGCCCCCCTCCCGAAAAGTATCCGCGACGATTTCCCAGTCGATGAAGCGAAAGACCTGGTTCCTGCTGTTCCTGGGATTCGCCCTGGTGGTGGCGTGGGTAACCATCATCACCGACGAACCGCTCAGGGAGCGCCTCGGGTCCACCCTTTACATCATAGGGTTCGCGATCACCGGGTGCTTCATCCTGTTGCTGGCCCAATACATCTGGGACCAGACGCTCGTAAAGGCCCTCAAGTCGCTCCACGACACGACGAGCTCCATCCAGACCGACGAGATCTCCCTGACGCCGGGCGACGAGTCCGACTCGGACGAGATCATCGGGCTGGCGCGCAAGATCGAGCGCATGGCGCGCTCGCTCCAGCACGTCGAGGCCAGCTACAAGGGGATCGTCGAGGACCAGCCCGACCTCATCTGCCGCTACAGGAACGACGGCAAGATCACGTTCGTCAACGGCGCCTACGCCCGCGCGGTGAACAGGAAGCGAAACGACCTCGTCGGCGCCGATTTCCCCTATTTTGTCCAGGGCGCGGCGATCGCCGACGAGCCGTACACGTTCGAGTCCGAGATGACCTTCGACGACGGGAGGCGGCTCTGGATCCGCTGGACCCAGCGGGCGATAAAGGACGACGAGCGCAACACCTCCGAATACCAGGCCGTCGGCCATGACATCACCGAGCGCAAGGACGCGGAGGCCGCGCTGCTGCGCGCCAAGGAGGCCGCCGAGGCGGCCGACCGGGCGAAGTCAGAGTTCCTCGCGATCGTGAGCCACGAGCTGCGGACTCCCATAAACGCGATCATCGGGTTCTCCAAGATGCTCTCGAGCACGACCCTGAATCTGGACCAGCGCGAGCAGGTCGAGATGATCAATTCGAGCGGCCTGGCCCTGGAGAAGATCATCGCCGACATCCTTAACCTTTCCAAGATCGAGTCGGGGACGATCGACATCGAGCGCGCGCCCTTCTCCATCCGGCTTTGCGTCCAGGACGTCTGCGCGCTCTTCGCGCCGAAGGCCCGCTCCCTCGCGCTCGCCCTGGATTCCAAGGTGGACGCGGGCGTGCCGGAGATCGTCAACAGCGACGAGCCGAGGATCCGGCAGATACTGACGAACCTCATCGGCAACGCGCTCAAGTTCACCGAGCGCGGAGGCGTCTCGCTCGAGGTGTCCTGCGCCCGCGGCGAGCCCATCGAGCCCGGCTCGCCCCGGCGCGTCGCCCGGCTGTTCTTCGCCGTCAAGGATTCCGGGATAGGCATCCCCACGGACAAGCTCGACCACCTTTTCCTTCCGTTCAGCCAGGTCGACACCTCCTCCACGCGCCGCCGGGGCGGCACGGGCCTCGGTCTCATCATCTCCAAGCGCCTCTGCGAGCTCATGGGTGGGACGATCTCGGTCGAAAGCCGCGCGGGCGAGGGCTCGACCTTCCGGTTCTCGATCCTCACCGATTTTGACGAGGCCTGACGCGTGTCGAGCAAGCGCGACCTGTCGGGGGCCGCCGGGGCCCGGAGTCACGATTCAGCGTCCAACCCCCCGTGGGCGCCGGCGCTCCGCCCCGTGAATTCGCGAATCGTCGTGCTGTTGGCCGGCGCGCTCATGGCCGCCTCGGGGTGTTCGCACCATCAGGAGGCCCCCAGGGTTTTCGGGGCGAAGCAGACGTATGACTACCTCCAGAAAGTGGGCCTCGTGCGCGTGCTCATCAACGCAGGCAACAAGGACCGGATTCCGGCGATGATCCGCGGCGAGGACATCACGAAGCTGGGCGCCGAAGGCGTGAAGATCGGCGAATACAAGCACACCCTGTCCGCGCTGTCACCGGAAGGCGTCGACACCGATGCGCTCAAGTTCACCCGGAACTTCGAGGCGATACTCGATTCGTACGCGACCGTGTGCTTCGATTCGGCCGAGCTCTTCCGCGAGATCAAGGAGTCAAACGCCCGGCAAACGGGCCCAGGCGCCCCCCTGCCCCCGATCAGGTATGCTTTGGAGTCCGCTCAAACCGACACGCTCGGGACCGTCGATGCGATGCTCGATTCCGTGGGCCGGATGGACACCACCGCCAAGCCGGGCGGCGTTTTCCTCCAGCCGATCGTGGACAAGGTGCGCGACGATCGCGAAGGGCTGGCGTCGGCAAAGGTGGCGCACCACGATTTCAGCGAGAAGCTGAAGGAGGAGCTCAAGGAGCGCTATCCGGGCCTCGATTGGAGCGCCAAGGAAATCCTTCCATAGCGATGCGGGGCGCGGGCGTGCTGCAGCCCGGCGAAATAGCGGCAGGGCCGCCGTCAGAGAAACATAATGAACGTCGTCATGGTTCATGGCTTCCTCAACACGGGCCGCCAGTTCGGCACCCTGGGAAGGATGCTGGCGTCCCGCGGGCATGCCTGCCACGCGCCGACCCTCCATCCGCGGGACGGAAGGCTCGGGATCCCCGATCTTTCGGCAAAGCTGGCGTCCTTCATCGAGGGAAACATACCCCGGGGAGCACCCCTGGCGCTCGTCGGATTCAGCATGGGCGCGCTGGTCGCGCGCCACTACCTGCAGGCCCTCGGCGGAGCCCAGCGCGCGAAGGCGTACTTTTCCATCGCCGGACCCCACGAGGGAACGAGGAGCGCTTACCTCTACCCCAGCCTCGGCACCCGTCAAATGCGCCCGGGCAGCGCCTTTCTGCTGTCGCTCGCCGCCGGCGCCCGAGCCCTCGAAACCCTTCCAACATTCACCTATCGGACCCCGTTTGACCTCATGGTAATCCCCCATGCGAGCGCGCGCATTCAAGGGGCGGGCGAAACGGTCCTCTGGTGCCCGCTCCATGCCCTCTTGACGCGGGATCGCCAGCTCGGGGCGCATATCGCCGGCGAGCTGGCAACGCTGGAGGCGCGGACGGCCCATCAATCCGGTGAACCGACGCACGAGCCGGCGGTCTGATAGGGGTCTCAGATGAACGGGATCATGCTCAAAGACCCGACTGTCTCCCAGGACGCGGGGCGCCTTCACAAGGAATGCCTCCCGGGCCCAGCCGCCGTCCGCAGGCACGATTGTCACGATGCTCTTTGATCCGCTCAAGCTCCGCGACGTGACGCTCAGGAACCGCATCATGGTTTCCCCCATGTGCCAGTATTCGAGCGAGGACGGCCTAGCGAATGACTGGCACCTGGTGCACCTAGGAAGCCGGGCGGTGGGCGGCGCCGGCCTGGTCCTGACCGAGGCTGCGGCCGTCGAGGGGCGCGGCCGGATCAGCCCCCAGGACCTAGGAATTTGGGAGGACGCGCAGATCGACATGCTGCAGCGCATCGCGTCGTTTGTCCGCGCGCAGGGAGCCGTCGCGGGCGTTCAGCTGGCGCACGCGGGACGAAAGGCATCGACCTCGCGCCCGTGGGAGGGGAACGCGCCCGTCGAGGTCAACCAGGGCGGATGGCGGCCCCTCCTGGCGCCGAGCGCCCTTCCCTTCAAGGACGGTCATCCGGTCCCCGAGGCAATGAGCGCCGACCATATCCGCGCGGTGACGAAGGCCTTCGCCCAAGCCGCCGGGCGCGCCATGGAAGCGGGCTTCCAGCTGCTGGAGATCCACGCCGCGCACGGATACCTGTTGCATCAATTTCTCTCGCCCCTTTCCAACACGCGCACCGATGCCTATGGCGGCGCATTCGAGAACCGGGTCCGGCTGCTGCGCGAGGTCGTGGCAGCCGTGCGGGCCATCTGGTGGGAGCGGCTGCCGCTCTTTGTCCGGATCTCCGCGACCGATTGGGTGGAGGGGGCCGGCTGGGACCTCGAGCAATCCGTCCAATTATCCCGCCTATTGAAGGCGGAGGGGGTGGACCTGATCGACTGCTCATCCGGGGGGACCGTGCCCGACGCGAAGATTCCCACGGGGCCGGGGTACCAGACACCCTTTGCGGAACGAATCCGCCGCGACACGGGAATTCTGACGGGGGCGGTGGGCATGATCACCTCGGCCGAGCAGGCGGAAACCATCCTGCGCACCGGGCAGGCCGATCTTGTCATCCTCGCGCGCGAATTCCTGCGCGATCCCTACTGGCCCCACCACGCCGCCGCCAAGCTTCACGTGAAGATCCCCCCGCCCGTGCAATACGGCCGCGCATTCTAGCGCGTGTTCCAGGGCCTGGAGATGGGCGCCCGGGGCCGGGCAGAACCGAGCAGCCTGAGCCGCTCCCTTGGCGCGGCCAATCGCGTCCTGTCGCCGTTCGCGGACCGAAAAAAAGACCGTCCCTCGACGGCCCTTGAAACTGTGGTCATGGCACGCGACTTCAGGGGCTCATGATCCTGCGGCCGGCAGGGCGATTCTGGTCCAGGCCTCTGCCACCGGGCCCTCCTTGCGGCGCGTTTCGTGGCGGCGGTCATTCTGCCGCCCCCGCTTTTCGTCGCCATGATGTGTTCCTCTGTGGGCCGGGATGATTCATGAGCAAAAGGAGTACGATACCGGGCCGGCGCGCCGGGGGGCCGATGGGGTCATGACCTCAATGACTTTTCGGGTCGCATTGCGGCAGGCCGAAACCAACGTCTCTAAATTAGGAATCGAAGAATCAAAGCGCCTCGAAACCCCGGGGGTCCGTGCCCAAAGCCAATCTACAACACCTTCTACGTCGCTGGGGCATATACGATCGCCTGCGGGAGTCGTTCGCCTACGACTGTTACCAGCGTTTAAGGCACGGCCGGCCGATCGGGTGGCGGCACAATGAGCTTCTCTTCTACCGATCCCTGTTGAGCCCGTATCCCAGCGAGCTGCTGATCTTTGATATCGGAGCACATCGAGGGCAAAGGACCGATGTCTTTCTGGGATTGGACGCGCGCGTGATCGCGGTGGAGCCGGATGCATCCAATCAGAGGGTCCTCGCCGCGAAATATCATCGGATCGGTGCGAGTCGCGTGACCATAGTCGCAAAGGCGATGAGCGATGCCAGCGCGGTCGCGACGATGTGGGTCCACGCGCCCGGCTCCGGCCTCAACTCGCTTAGCAGCAAATGGGTCCAGGCACTGGGAAGTGACGACCGGCGATTCGGAAGCACGGTGGAGTTTGCCGGCCGCCAACAGGTCGAGACGGCGACGCTTGACTCGCTGATAGATGCCTACGGCGTTCCGCATTACATCAAGGTCGACGTCGAGGGCCATGAACCGAGCGTGCTGCGCGGGCTGAGTCGTCCCGTCCCCTTCCTCTCGTTCGAGGTCAATCTCCCTGAATTCCTTCCCGAAGGCATCGAATGCATCGGCATCGTCAGCCGTTTGGCCGAATCCGGTCGCTTCAATTGGTCCAGCGACTGCCAGGGCGGCGCTGGCTTGGCCGAGTGGCTCAACGGTTCCGAATTTGCCGATGCCCTGAGCGCCTGCAGGGAGAAGTCGGTCGAGGTCTTTTGGAGGCGTGAGCCGGCGCGTCCAGGCAACCCGGGTTAGCGCCTCCCGCGGCGTTGCCATGCCCCGACCTGGGGGTCCACGGGCCGGAGTCGAAACTTGCAAAGTTCCAAGATTCACGATAGATGTGACAGTCGCTCAGGAACAATTATTGCCCCGGCGTGAATAAACCACGTTTGCCTATGAAAGCTTGCATACTATTAGCGTGGGCGGCGGTTGCTGTGGCACCCTCCTGCGCATTTGCCTCGAGCAGCGATGTGATCACGGCGGTCTCGTCACGAACAAGCGACGACTACGTTCGCATCAAGCTCGCCGACGGCACGTTTCAGCCCGAATCCTATGCGTTTGGAGAAGGCGGTCACCTGACCGGCACGATAAGCGATGCCACGATCGACAGGATCAGCTTCATGGAAATGGCGCGAACCGTTGCCGTTCCTCTCGCGGACCAGCATTACGTCCCGACGAAGGACGCCAAGACGACCAGGCTCCTTATCCTGGTGTACTATGGCATGACCGGCACGCCGGGAAGCACCAACGAGTCGATAGCGATGCAAAATCTGCAACGAGCCTCGGGCAACGCCGCCGCGGCAAAGGAGACGAACGCGGCGGCCGCAGCTGCAGCAGCCACGGTCCCCTCCTCGGGGTCGGGAATGGCCTGCGGCCATTTTGATCCGTCAATCTCATCCAGCGTGGTTGCCGACCAGATAGATTCGGACAATGCCATGACGGGCGCCATGGCCATGGTCGCGGCCGAGAACCGCAGCCGAGATCAGATCAATGCCCAGAATGCCGCGTTGCTCGGCTATGACACGTTGTGGAGCGCGGCCGCGGCCTACCAGGGGACGCCTCTCGCCTACCGCCGTCAGGATCTGGCCAATGAGCTCCAGGAGGGCCGCTACCTGGTGGTCCTGATGGCCTATGACTTCCAGGCGATGTGGAAGCAAAAGAAGCACAAGCTGCTTTGGGAAACGCGTTTCAGCGTCCGCCAGCGCGACCATGATTTTGAAAAGGATCTCTTGGTGATCGCGCAGAACGCCTCGCAGTATTTCGGCCAGGACACCCATGGGCTGGTTCGCAAGGCGCTTCCCGAGGGCCGCGTCGACATCGGCGAGCTGAAGACGCTGGCCTCCAACTCGGAGAAGTAACCGCGCCCCAAGGAGCCGGTGCATATCAGGGCCGCCTTTCTGATGGGATGGGCGGCCGCCATCGCGGCCCCGGTCGGCGCGGGCCCTTTCAGCCTCGTTTCCGAATCGGAGAAGCTGACCGCGGTATCCTCGCGGGACTACAACGGATACGTTCGCACCCGACTCGCGGACGGCTCGTTCCAGCCCGAGGCATTCGCCTTTGGGGAGGGAGGTCAAATCGATCCGCCGGTCTTGATTGTCAGCGATCCCACTATCGACAACCTGGGCTTTGACGCGGTTGCGCGAACGATCGCGGTCCCGCTCGCTCGCCAAAACTACGTGCGGGCTCGCGACCCAAACACGACACGGCTCCTGATCATGGTTTTTTGGGGAAGGACCGCGGGCTCCGTCAACACGAGGGATGGGGATTCGGTTGACTGGCTCGACTCCTGGAACGCCTCCCTCTTGGGGTTCAATTCCGGCGGCTTTTCTGAATTGTCCTTTCAGCCCAGCATTCCCGGCTACAGCCGCGATTTCAGATCGTCCCTGCTCGAACTTTCACATCACGACGTCATGGACGACCTTACCGTCAACCGCTATTTTGTCATATTGCGGGCATACGATTTCCAATCTCTCTGGAGGCAAAAGACGTTGAAGCTGCTATGGGAGACACGATTCAGCCTGTCTGAGCGCCGGCACGATTTTAAGGAGGACCTCCCGGCCATGGCTCAGTGCGCCGGGCTGTATTTTGGCAGGGACACCCACGGTCTGGTCCGGATACCGCCGATACCGGAGGGCCACATCGAAATAGGCGACCTGAAGACCCTCGGCGAGGCGCCGGACAGGTAGATCCGGGTATCTCCGCGATGGCTCGCAGGGGCCGACGAAATGACTTCGCTCTGCGCCGACGCCGTTACGTTCCCGAGGAGGGTTTCTCAGCCCTCCAGACATAGGCTGCGGACAGAATCGAGTCAGACGCTGGTTGAGGATATCCAATCACGGTTCCAGCCCTCGTCGAATGCGGGTGCGTGCAACCATCCAGCCGGTAAGACAAAACAACGAGCGAAGGTGCCAACGGCGTTATATGCTTGGCTCGAAGATGTTAAGCGGATTCTCCGCCCCGTGGCACGGAGCGTGCGTCAGTGCCTTGGAATTCCCTAAGTTCTGGAACAAGCCATGAAAATACCCCGAGGAGCCCCCTTCCCCTGGACTTCGACTGCGATGCGATTCCTGATACCTGCCCTGGCCATCGGCGGCGTGAAGGCCCGTGCGACGGACAGCGTGCGAGACACAAAGCCGGTGATGTTGGAACCGGTAACGGTCAACGAAGCAAAGACGCACACGCTTTTCATGGGCGCCGACATCTCCGTCAACCTCGACAAGGACATCTATCCCGTCCGCGGCATCCACGGCTCAAATTGGGTGATCGTCATCAACGGACAGGACAAGCTTGTATCCGCAAAGGAAGCGCCGCTGAACCTCAAGATCACGCCGTCCCTCAAGTTGACGGAGGTATCTGCGACGATCCTGGGATTCAAGCGACAGGCCGCATACTCCTTCAACAACGACCCCAGCGTGCGGATGTCGAGGACGCTTTCCCAATCGGCACTCACCAACGCGATGCTCCTGGGCGCCTCGCTGGACGCGCAGCATGTGGCCGACACCGAAAGCAACAAGGCTTTGGGACCTTCCGCCATTTTTGCCGACTCGGACAACCAGTTCGGTGAAAATGCCCTGTTATTCACCGCCCAGATCGCAAATGCCACGCTCCACGAGCCCAAGGCCGCGCCGGGGCAGCTTTTTCCGCCACCAAACCCGAACGTCCCGTCGACGTTCGATGGGCTGGAGGGGCAAGCGCTCGCCGTTACGGTCGCCAATCAGAACGCCGCTTCCGCAGCGAATCAGACGAAGAATGGCGATGAACCGACCGGCCGTCTCCTGACGCAGGGCCTGGATGCGATGGATGTCGAGTTTGAGATCTCATCGCCCAGACGTCTGCAAGATCCCTATGTGGTCACGATAGCTCGTTTTCATCCGGCGGGAACAAAGCCGGGCATCCTCCAAAGCCTGGTGTACGGCAAGTCCCTGAATCCGATAGACTCACATTTTGGCCGTGTCCACTTCATCGAGGACGGATTCCCCTTCAACTACGAGTTGATCGAATTTCAGATCCACATCTACAACCACGGGCAGGAGATTGCGACGAACGAATCGCAAAAGCGTGTGGAGCTGACCCGGGACGAGGCCTTCGAATACATCAAGATAGAATACATCAGCGCGCACAAGGGCGACACGCTTCCAGCGGAGCCCGCGCTGGGGAGATTGCCCGCCGAGCTGCCCCTTCGTCTCGCCGCGGGGAAATACGGCGAGACGTTCTATACCGTGGTATCGAAGGACGGCGTGGCGGACGAACCGTTCGCCGACGCCGCATGCTCGACGAAGATCGATGATCCATTTCTGGAATCGGTTGTGAGGAGCCTGCGCTTCAAGCCCGCCCTCGCCCACGGCAAGCCGGTTGAGGGGATCGCCTCGGTAAACCTTTCCAAACTGCAGATCTGAGCGAGCCGGCGGCAGGATCGCCAACCGGCCGCTCCCGAGCCACGGGGTCGGCGCGAACGACCCCGGCGCGACGAAACATCCACAACGCACGCGGCCCCAGGGAACCCCCCTAAGCATTGGCGCCCAGCGGCCACCCGTTCCGCGCCGCCCTTGCACGCCATCCGCGAGAACCTACGGTGTCGGCAGTGAATGTTTCAGCCCAGTTCCCCGAGGAGCAATCCAGTGCCGGCACGTTTGAGCGACAGGAAGACGCCTTCAGGGACCGTGTGAGCACCGACCCGGCGGGCCCCCGCCCCGCGGGGGTTGGCCGGTATCATCTCTATGTTTCCCTCGCATGCCCCTGGGCCTGCCGGACGGTCATCGTGAGGCTTCTTGCCGGGCTTGAGTCCGCCGTCGGAATGACGGTCGTCGATCCCATCCGGGACGAGCGTGGATGGGCTTTCCGCGATGGCCCGGGATACTCCGCCGATCCTGTCAACGGCTTCGCATTCCTGAGCGAGGCCTACGAGGCGACCAAGCCGGGTTACCGGGGCCGAGTGACCGTCCCGGTGCTCTGGGATAAGGTGAAGCGGCGGATCGTGAACAACTCGGAGGACGACATATGCCGGATGTTCAATGATTCCTTCGCCGGCCTCGGCAACAGGGGGATCGACCTGTTTCCCGCCGCGATCGAACACGACCATGCGGAACTCGCCCGCTTCATCTACGAGAACGTCAACAACGGGGTCTATCAGGCGGGTTTTGCGACGACGCAGTCGGCTTACGAGCAGGCCTGCCGACGGGTGTTTTCGGCGCTGGACGCGTTGGAGGACCGGCTGGCGTCAAGGCGCTTCCTGTTTGGCAACCGGATCGTCGAGGCGGACTGGCGGCTCTTCTGCACTTTGGTGCGCTTCGACGCCGTTTATCACGGCCACTTCAAATGCAACATCAGGCGCATTGTCGACTATGCCAACCTGCAAGGTTACCTGCTCGATCTCTACCAGCAGCCAGGCATCGCCGGCACGGTGAATTTTGACCACATCAAGCGGCATTATTATTACACCCACACCGGGATCAATCCGACGCGAATCGTCCCAGTCGGCCCGGCGCTTGACATGACCAGACCGGCCGGGCGTTTTCCAATGCCCGACGGCGGATAGTCGCGTCCGCGAATGCGAGGTTGCCGCTCGAGCCCCTGGGGTCGGTCGTTTTCCCCGACGGTTGTAGCGCAGGATATTTGGGCTCCCTTGGGGAGGCCGCCGGATCGCGCCCTCCCTCGGCTTACCGCTGGCAAATGCCTAGGTCCTCCGCATTCTGGCGGCCTCACGCCCCCTTTCATGCCTCCAGAAATTTCACCGGACAAGAAGGCCACGGAATACCTGGCGAATGAACGAACGTTTCTCGCCTGGATCCGCACGTGCGTCGCGGTCATCAGCCTTGGATTTGTGGTGGCGCGATTTGGCGTCTGGCTGCGGGAACTGGCCACCCAGATCAACCCCAAGGTGGAGACCGAGAGAACCAGCTTTTCTCTCTTCGTGGGCGTGGCCATGATGGCTCTCGGCGGCGCACTCACCCTCATGGCGGCATGGCGCTACCGCGCGATCAATCGAGCGATCGATCGGGGCGAGTTTCAGGCTGATAGGGGGCTCGTCACCGTCGTCACAATCTCGGTCGCGTTGCTGGGTGTGGTGATGATCGCGTACCTGTTATCGACTGCAAAGCACCTCTGATCGTGTGGAATCCGCTCTTGGGCAACGCGGAAGCCGGGTGACGGCCCTTTCCCGTAGGAAAGGGGAATTGCCTCGTCTTCGCCCGTCATGGACGGATGGCTTGCCGCACGCATGGGGCGCCTGAAATCATTCCGGATCCCCAGTCATGCCAGGATCGAGAAGTAAATGATCCTGTTATCTTCCTGAGGCCCGACCCTCAACCAATTCCAAGTTTCAATGCTTTCCCCGAATGCAATGCCCACGCAATCGCCGGACGGCGACACGAGGCTACCCACTATTTCTTACTGCTTGTGGATGTTGTCGTCGGCGGCGGATCTCCGCCAATCATGTAAGTGTCGACGGCCCCACCTTTCGGATTCTTCTTGGACTTGAGATCCTTGAATTTGACGCTGGGCTTCGCCTTGGTTTTCCTAATTTTGGAGGCCATATTATTTTCGGGTTGTGACGTTGTGGAGAAGGCCTCCTCATTCGCTCGCATTTGTCAATCGCAATACCAATGGAGCGGAGGGTTTCGTCTGCCGAATCCTTGGAAAAGGTCCATCGGATGGTCAGCGTATTTGCACAAGTCGGCTGCGTTTTGCTGATACCTGGGGCCTTTGCGCGCGCATTGCTCATTGCTCATTAAATCAGGAACCCCTATCCCGCGCCTCGCGCCTGTCCGGAAGGCGAAGTGGCCGGTAGTCGCGGCTGGAGCGGCTCTGGCGATTGCCGCGATCTTTGCCTACGGCCGGACCCTCTCTGTTCCGCTGGTCTTTGACGACGGGTCCTCGATCCCTGACAATCCCACCATCCGGCGCCTTGGAACCGCGCTCTTTCCCCCGCCCGATGCCACGGTAAGCGGTCGGCCGATCCTGAACCTTTCGCTCGCGATAAACTACGCTGTCAGCGGAACCGCCGTCTGGAGCTATCACGCCGCGAACCTGGCGATCCATATCCTTGCCGGGTTGACGCTCTTCGGGATCCTTCGGCGCGCGCTCATGCCGGTGAACGGCCGGGCCGCATGGGGCATCGCCTTCTCCGCTGCGCTGCTCTGGATCGTCCACCCCATCCTGACCGAATCGGTCACGTACACGATCCAGCGCGCGGAATCGCTGATGGGGCTGTTCTATCTTCTGACCTTATACTGCTTCATTCGCGGAGCCGAAGTGGAGCGTCCAAGAAGGCGGCTTTGGAACGGCCTTTCCATCGCCGCCTGCCTCCTCGGCTCGGGCACCAAGGAGGCGATCGTCTCGGCGCCGCTCATTGCCCTTCTCTATGACCGCACGTTCATCGCCGGCTCCTTCCAGGCTGCATGGAGGCTTCGCCGATGGACCTATGCCGGCCTCGCCGCGAGCTGGATCGTCCTCGCCGTTCTTGTCATCTCCAATCACGGCAGGCAAGGGAGCGCGGGCTTCCATTCCGGCGTCTCGGTCTTTAGCTATGCGTTGACCCAGTTTCCGGCGATTGTCCATTACTTGGGGCTCTGCTTCTGGCCGAGAACGCTGATCTTTGACTACGGCAACGGCCTTGAGGCGCATACGCTTCGGGTAGTGCCATCCGTGTTGATCGTCACTGGGCTTGTGGCGGCGACCGTGTGGGGCCTTGTCCGGCGGTCCGCCGTCGGATTTTTGGGGGCAGCCTTCTTCGCCATTCTCGCGCCGACATCCAGCATAATCCCGGTTGCCACCGAGACAATGGCAGAGCAGCGAATGTACCTGGCGTCCATTCCCGTGGTCGTGCTGGTGGTTCTGGGAATCTACAGGTTGCTGCATCGCGCAGCCTTTCCGGTCGCCGTCGCCATTGCCTCGGTGCTCCTTTGGACCACCTGGCATCGGAATGAGACGTACCAAAGCGAAGAGAGTCTATGGGCCGACACGGTGGCCAAGCTCCCTGAGAATGAACGGGCGCGCTACAACCTCGGGTCCGTCCTGGAGAGAATGCCAGGCCGAATGAACGAGGCGATCGCCCAACTCGAGGAGGCGGTGCGCCTGAGGCCCGATTATCCGAAGGCCCAAAACAATCTGGGGAATGCCCTGTTATCAATTGGCCGCACGCACGAGGCAGTGCCCCATTTTGAGGAGGCGCTGCGCCTGAGGCCTGATTTTGCCGAAGCCCATAACAACCTCGGGAATGCCCTTGGATCCATGGGCAGCACGCATGATGCGATTGCACACTATGAGGAAGCGCTGCGCCTAAGGCCCGATTATGCTGAGGCGCATAACGGCCTGGGCGTCGCCCTAAAGAATGTTCCCGGCCGCGGGAATGACTCGGTGGCCCAATTTGAGGAAGCTCTTCGCCTGAATCCGGGCTTCTACCAGGCGGAATTCAATCTGGGGACCGCTCTCAAGGCGATGGGGCGCATCACGGAAGCGATCGAACACTACGAGGAAGCGTCGAGCCTGAAGCCGGACGATCCGACCATCCATTTTTATCTTGCCGGCGCGCTTCTCCAGGTCCCGGGTCGAACCGACGAGGCAACCGCTCAGCTCAGGGAGGTCCTGCGCCTTCAGCCGGGAAACGAGCCGGCCCGCCGGGTTCTGGACAAGATTGAGGCGCTCCCGCACTAATGGCGCCGGATCCAGGCACTTTCCCTCAAGTCAGCGGGGAAAAAATATCGCAGACATGAATCGTGATGAGGAGGTTCATTCGAATCTTGCCAAAGATGCCTTTGCCGGCACCGCCGCCTTCTATGCTCGGTACCGGATTCCCTATCCCAAGAGGCTCCTGGCGGACCTGGCCGAAGGATCGGGCGTCACGGGAAACGGACGCCTGCTCGCTTTGGCGCACGGACCCGGCCGCGTGGCCCTGGCGATTGCCTCCTCATTCCGGGAAGTACTGACCGTCGATCTCGAGCCCGAGACGATCGAGGCGGCGCAGCAGATGCAGGTTGGGAACATCAGGTGGATCGTCGGCAGGGCCGAGCAGCTGGCGGTCAACGCCGCGAAATTGCTTGTCAGCCGATTTTGATCAAACCGTAATACCCCCTCTTTGCCGTCTGATTGGGCGAGGGCGCGGTAGCCAAGTGGTAAGGCAAAGGTCTGCAAAACCTTTATTCGTCGGTTCGATCCCGACCCGCNNATTCCGACCCGCGCCTCCAATTTTAAGTACCTAACAATTAGTCGCTTAATATACGTAAGCGTCTCGGTGTCACAAAAGTGTCACAGATTTGGGTCTGGCGTGACCTGACGGAGCCAGAGCGTAATGCCCCGGCTCCTACTCGCTCCTCCCCCATACTTGCCCATAGGCGCCTTGAAACGCCCGCCCGGGGAATTCCAATTGGCACCAACGCCAGCATGATCACTCCCCGGACGACTCCACAAAAAAAGCAATCCGACGAGGGTCAAAAGTGGAAATCACTCGCGGCAAGAAACCGAAACAGACCAAATTGATATCAGCGACTAAGCACCAATTTCCTTTAAGGCTCAACGTGTGTTCGGCAAATCGAGAGAACCTCAGTAGGTCACTTCACTATGACACTCTCAACGCGTGTCCGCTTTAT
>PLKS01000038.1 GCA_003140665.1 Opitutaceae bacterium | reverse complement strand
GCGCCGCGCGGCCCGGTCAGGGCGGCGAGAAGCGCGAAGGCGATCGCGCCCGCCGCCATCGGTGCCGGACGAGGATCGGGATCCATGCCGGAAGCATAACGATATCCGCCTTTTCTGCGAAATGTTTCCGGGCGCCCCTGCGGGTCTCGACGGCACCGCATGACCCCGGTAGGTGTCTACCTGCCGGGAACCGACCATGGAATTCGACGTCGTCANNGGGGGGGGATTTGCGGGGGCCTATTGCGCACGCGTCCTTGGCAAGGCCTATGGCAGGGCCGAGGGCGAGCGGCGCGTCGCCCTGGTCGCCGAGCGCAACGTGTTCGTGTTCCAGCCGATGCTCGCCGAGGTCGTTGGCTCGTCGCTCAACCCGGTCGATGTCGTCAACCCGCTCCGCCAGTTCTGCCGCGGCGTGAACGTGCTCCAGGGAACGATCCAGAAGATCGACTGGGCGACGAAGACCCTGCTCCTCGACGGCGGACGTTACACCCGGGACCACAGCATCGCCTTCGGGCACCTGGTGCTCGCGCTCGGAAACGTGACGGACATGGCGTCCGTGCCCGGGATGACGGAATACGGCTGGCCGATGAAGAACGTCTCGGACGCCCTCCGGCTGCGCGCGGCCCTCATCAACCGCCTCGAGGAGGCCAATCTCGTCGAGGACCACGAGACCCGCATGCGGCTCCTCACCTTCGTCGTCGTCGGGGGCGGCTACACGGGCGTGGAGACGGCCGGGCAGCTGCTCGACTTCATACGCCAGGCCCGGCGGTTCTACGCCAACCTGAGGGAATCAAGGCTTCGCGTCGTGCTCGTGCACGGGGGCGGCGAGCTTCTCGGTGAAATCGGCCCGGAACTCGGCGCCTACGCCCGCGGCATCCTCGAGGAGCGCGGCGTGGAGGTCAGGCTGAGCGCGCGCGTCTCCGCCGTGACCGCAAGGCGCGTGATCCTGGGCGACGGCTCGGGGATCGACGCGAACACGGTCGTGTCGACGATCGGAAACGCGCCGAATCCCGTCGTCATGGACCTGTGCAGGCAGATCGGGGTCGATGCGCCGAAAGGGCGCGTGCCGACCGACGCCGCCATGCGGGTTCCGGGGGCCGAGGCGCTCTGGGCCGCGGGGGACGGCGCCGCGGTCCCCTGGAACGACCGCGGGCGCGCCAAGGTCTCGCCCCAGACCGCGCAGTTTGCCTCGCGGCAGGGAAAGCTTCTGGGCGAGAACATCTTCCGGTCGCTGCGGGGCCAGGAGCCCCGGCCCTTCCGCTACCGCTACATGGGGCAGCTCGCCTCCATCGGCGAAAGGAAGGCCGTCGCGGAGATCTTCGGGATGCATTTCAAGGGCTTCGCCGCATGGTGGATGTGGCGGACGATCTACCTCGCCAAGCTTCCCGGGACGATGCGCAGGCTGCGCGTCATGATCGACTGGACCTTCGACCTGGTGTTCCCCCGCGACATCAGCCAGATCCTGCCCCCGCCGGAGGAGTCCGTCCGCGCGATCCACCTCGAGAAGGGCGAGACGCTCTTCACGCGCGGCACGCCCAGCCGCGGCTTCTTCTACGTGCGCCAGGGCGGCCTCCTGCTCTCGGGCCCCGGCCTGCCCGACCGCCCCATCCAGGCGGGCAGCGTCATCGACCAGGCCGAGCTTGATTCCTCCCATCTGTGGGAGACGAGCGCCGTGGCCTCGGAGGCGAGCGACCTCATCGTCTTCCGGGGCCGCGCGCTCGAGGTCCTGAGGCGGGACCTGCGCCTGGTGAAGCGGGCGTGACCGGCGGCCCGGCCGCGCGTCACGGCTGCGCCGCCTCCCGGACAAGGTCCGCGATGGGCGCCGGGAGCCCGAGCCCCAGCGCGATTTCCTGGGCGCGCGGGCTCATCTTGCGCCAGGTCTTGCGGAGGATGTCCACGAACTTCTCGCGCGGATATTCCGCGTGCTGCGCGGCAAACGCCTCGATCTCGCTCTCGAGGAAGACGAGCACCGCCGCGTCCTCGAGGGCCTGCGTCCCGGCGTTGGTCCTGAGGCCCTTCTTCGAAACCCATGTCGCGGCCTCCGCGGCCTCGCCCTCCCGCACGCCCGCGGCCAGCAGGAGCTGCCTGGCCCGGGCAGCCTGCTTCACATAGAGGGACTGGCGCCAGGCCAGGTAGCCCGGCCTGTCCATCGGGAAGGAGCCGCGCGGGACGGACCAGCGCTCGAGGTGCTGGCAGCGCGCCGCGAGCCTCAGGACCGGGCCGGCCTCGGGCACGATCCGCGCCACCCATTTCTCCATCCGCTCGGCATAGGCGAGCTCGGCGGGGCGCCCGTCCGCGGCCTTGCCCGGGTCCGCCGAATGCGCCGCGTCTATGAGCTCCCGTGCGCGCGCATACGAATCCATGCTACGGGTCCTTCGCCGCGAGGATCCTCCGGGCGGATTCCTCATTCGCCTCGGCGACCTGCACGCGGTGCCCCCCGAGGGTGCCCATGAACTGCACCGAGAGCTCGTCGGGCAGGTACGACGCCACCCCGTTGTCGGCCAGCAGCGACTGGAGGACCTCGGCCTCCTCGGGGCTGGCGCATTCGGCGACGGTGATCATCGGGTAGGGTTGGCTCGCACGCTGCTCAATACACCCTTTCCTCCAGGAGCGCAAAGAGCTCGGCCTCGCCGATCCGCTTCTGCTGCATCGAGTCGCGCTCGCGAAGCGTGAACGTGCCATCCTTCTCGATCGTCTCAAAGTCGATCGTCACGCACCACGGGGTGCCGATCTCGTCCTGCCGGCGGTAGCGGCGGCCGATCGCGCCCGACTCGTCGTAGAACACCGCGTACCTGCGCTTCAGCTTCCTGTGGAGCTCCTGCGCGCGCGCGACGAGCTCGGGCTTGTTCTTGAGGAGCGGGAACACCGCGACCTTGACCGGCGCGATCCGCGGGCTCAGGCGGAGCACGGTGCGCTTCTCCACCGCGCCCTTCTCGTCCGTCACATCCTCCTCGGCGTAGCCCGCGCAGAGGACCGCGAGGAATATCCGGTCGACCCCCACGGCGGGCTCGATGACGTGGGGGACGATCCTGCGCTTCGTCGCCTCGTCGAATATGGCCTGCGAGGCGCCGCTGTGCTTCTCGTGCTGCTTCAGGTCGTAGTCCCCGCGCGCCGCGATCCCCCACAGCTCCTGGACGCCGAAAGGATACCGGAACATGATGTCGGTCGTGCCCCTCGAGTAGAACGCGAGCTTCTCCCTCGGGTGGCTGTACTCCGAGAGGTGGGACTCGGGCAGCCCGATCGAGACCAGCCAGCCCCTGCACCAGTCGATCCACTCGCGGTGGCACTTCGCCCAGTCCGCGTCCTCGTGGATGAAGTACTCCATCTCCATCTGCTCGAACTCGCGGGAGCGGAAGATGAAGTTGCGCGGCGTGATCTCGTTTCGGAACGAGCGTCCGATCTGCGCGATGCCGAAGGGAAGCTTGACGCGGCCCGTGTCCACGACCGCCTTGAAATCGACGAACATGCCCTGCGCCGTCTCCGGGCGAAGGTAGGCGACGGACGAGGCGTCGCTCATCGCCCCGACATTCGTCTGGAACATCATGTTGAACGAGCGGGGCGGCGTCAGGCTGCCCGGCTCGCCCGTCGCGGGGGAGGGGATGAGCGCGATCTCCTCCGGCTTCGCCTCGGTCATGTCGCGGGGCGCGACGGGCTCCAGCCTCCCCTGGATGGCCTTCTTGCGCTTGAGGGACTCGGCGGCCTCCTGGAGCGCCTCGGCGGTGCGCTCGCTCTCGAGGGCGCTCACGTAGCCCACGGTCTTCCCGTCGACGACGACCTCCGCGAAGAACAGCTGGTCGGCGCGGTAGCGCTGCTTCGACGCCTTGCAGTCCACGAGCGGATCGGCGAATCCGGCGACGTGGCCCGAGGCCTCCCAGACCTTCGGATGCATGATGATCGAGGTCTCGATGCCGACGATGTCGTCCCGGCGCCGGACCATGTCGTTCCACCAGCAGTCGCGGATGTTCTTCTTCAGCTCGACGCCCAGCGGGCCGAAATCGAAGAAGCCGTTGATCCCGCCGTAGATCTCGGAGGACTGGAAGATGAACCCGCGGCGCTTGCATAGCGCGACGAGCGTCTCCATCGAGACGGGGGTGGGGGCGGTGTCGGGCATGGCCGCCCAGAAATAACCGGCCCTGCGGGGGGCGGTCAATTCAAGCCTTCCGCGGGGAACGATGCCGATTCGCAGGCGAAGGCCAACCCGGTCTCCCAAACGGCTCCTTCGGACGAGCTGGCTCCGGACATGGGACCCGGATGCAACGAGCGACTGGGGCGTCGCCACCATCAGAGATTCATTTTCGCCAATAGGATGGCAAGAAACGTGGCGAGCCTGCCGTGTGCCGGGATTCCGACCGAGAGGATGAAGACGGATGCCAGCAGGCCGCCCTTTCGAAGGCCCGAATCCAGCTTCGATTGACCGCAGCACTTTCCCCGAAAAATCTGGTAGATCCGAATTCTCCGTCGAGATTGGAAGCTTAACGTTGAGGCGACCTGCGCCTAGGGGTGGCGCGACTCCTGCCCCGCAGGAGGCGTGTCAGACCTGGGCGTCGGGTCCGGCGATCGGCTAGGCATAATCAAATTCTCTTCCACGCTATCACCGCTTCTTCGTCCGAAATCCCGAAAAGCCACCTGCCGCAAGAAACCCAACCCGATCGTTGGCTTCCCTGTCGGTCGCGTAAATTCACAAAGTAGACTATCAGCTTTCCCCGCTTGCCAAACATCGCCCAGAAAAACGGACCGCAAAACGGACGCCATCCATAAGAGATAATCTCGAAATCATTTTTTACGGCCCATCCTCGCAGAATCTCCAAAACCCGTCTCTCTTGCCACATGTGGATACCAACGACGACAGAGGTGATGGTAACAACGAACCCTACGACTTCGTAAAATGTGACCATGATTTCAAGATGCCTAACGTCCTAATAATCTGCGGCGGCGGATGGCGCGCCTCCTGCACCAGCAGGAGGCGTGACAGACGGAGACGTTGGATCCGGTAATTGTTAGCTCGATCAATCAATGGAAATTGGCTCTGCCTTTTTCAACGCGTCCTTTACTGCAAAGATACTAGCCATCTTAAATGCTAGATCGCCAGAATCACGTTCATTCCAAGAGCCACCAGAAATACGGACGACTACGTCAACGACCGGCCTGCCATCAATTCCATATTCCAAGGAATTACGAATGCCGTCTGTAATAGCCTCGATAAACCGATCCGGGATCGTGCCGTCGCTCACTTCGGTTAAGATTGTTGCCCCTTTGCCCCTACCGTTCGGTTCTATGCGAACGATCACATGCCCGTATTGAGAACGCGGCTTCGATCCTCGGATAAACTTCCCTTCGCCGTCGGCACTCTTAGTAACGGTAAACCGGCGTTT
>PLKS01000274.1 GCA_003140665.1 Opitutaceae bacterium | reverse complement strand
CCGACGCCGCCATCAGCAGCGATGCCGGGAGGTGCCGCGACGAGCGCCATGCGCACAGTCCGATCCCCATCGCGAAAATCCACTTGGCCAGGAGAAACTTGAGATCCCAGGCCCACGCCGCGCCGTCCGCGAGAATCGGCAGCAGGTTGAGGGGATCACCGAAGCACGACTGGCCCTGGCNNCCAGAGCGGCAGCTCCCCGTCGCGAAACAGGGCGCGGCGCTCGAGCATCGAAAGCGGCAGGTGATGCCACATCAGGGCGGCCACGTCCGACTTGTGGGGATCGCCAACCTCGACGTTCTGGAATCCCGGGATCCACGGGTTCTCGCCATAGAGCAGCGGCACGCCGAGGTTGGGCGTGACAATGCTTCTGCCCGCAAAGACGATCGGGTAATTGGCGGCCACGGTGCCGAGGAGCGCCGCCGCAAGGACCGCCCATCCCGGGGAGGCGACGGAGGCGTTCCAGAGCGAGCGCGCGCGCGCGCCAAGGCGGACGCGCTCCGAGCATGCCCACGAGGCGACCACCAGACCCCCCAGCATCGCCGCGAAGACGAGGGCCGCTCTTTTCCACCAGGGCGGCCCGGTTAGCCTGAAGGGGTTCGCGAGCTTGACGGAGAGCTGCGGGTCGTATCCTCCCGGGGATGTCTCGATGAATAGCCTCTCATCCCGGATCTTGAGCGAGTCTATCTGATTGGACTTCGCGAATTGTTCCGGAGCAAGGGCGAGGACGGTCCGTCCGGAGCCGTCGACGATCTTCGCCCCGCTGATCGTCATCCGGGCGGCCCTATCCAGCGGATCGAACCTCAAGGCCTTGTACGTGGCGCTGGGCAGCGCGAAACGAAGGAGGCTGGGATGGCCCGCGACGACCGGCTCAACCACCGAATCCGTCTCGTTGAAGTCCCGACCCACGTCGTAGTACAGCTGCACCAAGCCCGATTGGTCCGACTCCACGCGGACCTCGAGCGAGCAGGAACTGAGACCCGACAGGCCCCAGGGCTCGAATGGGAGAATGGCTGCCAGGGAAAAAACGAGGCATGCGAAAACGCCGGGGATCCTGGGGCGCATCGGGAAATCGTCGCTACCGCGCCGCGGATCGGGCGCATGGGGCGCCCGCGATCCANNGCGTTTCCGAGGCGCGTCCCGGCATGAGGAGCGGTCATGGTGGCTTTGACTATCGGGGCGAGCCCTTGCGCCCCGGGCGTGGCACGGCGGTCTTGGCAACCTTGGCCTCGTATGCCGCCCGGACGGAATCGCGAAGGAGCACAACCCAGGTGAAGGCGCCGAGGAGGGTGCCGATGGGGACCATGATGCAGTTCACGCATGCGACGAACAGCGAGAGGAACCGGCCCTTTCTCCGCGTGATGAGGATGCCCGAGAGCAGGTTGCCGACGCAGCATGCGGCCACGATGGCGCCAGGGACCAGGTAGAACAGATTGAACACCTCAAAGAACTCCTGGAGCGACGCGCCCCCACCCTTCTGCTTCTTCCACGCCGTGACATCCAGGAAGGCGTCATGCACGCGCCGGTATTGCCAGATGAGAAGAAGGGTCCCCGCGAGGCAAAGAAGGGCCATGCCAAAGTGGAGGATGGCGAGCGTGCGCAGGTCCGGGTCGTCCGCCCGTCCTTTTTCGCTCATCGCTGGGGCCGGTTCGGTCATGCTTCGTGAATGGGGCGGTGGCGGCGCGCGCCTCGGTCGCCGACCGCTGGCGGCGCATCGGTTGCCGGAGCGGGCTGTGGAGATGGTTTCGGCGGAGGCTGCTTTGCTTTCACGTCACCTTTGGGGGTTCGGCATTTGTAACCAAGGCAAAAGGGGGCGGCCCGTGCTCGCCCGCGCGCCTATGTGGGGGGTTTGCGAGCGATGTAGATGAGGTTTTCAAAGCCCGCATGCCCATCCGCGTCGACGGACAGGACCTCGGCGCCCCCGTCGGCCAGGCATTCGAGAACCCCTTCCCGCGCCACGGCGTACATCTGCATCTTGGGTGTCCCCGAAAACCACCCGGGGTAATGGTAGCGGACATATCTCCTGGCCCGCATCCACACGGTCGGAGGCCAGAACGAGAGCCGGAAGCGCTCGGGGGGATCGCCCGCGGGCACGGTGGCGGGAACCTGGACCGACATGACGCCGCCCGGGGCGAGGACGCGGATGAATTCGCGCAAGTACCGCCTGATATAGCGCGGGGCGATGTGCTGAAGCGTGATGCGGCTGTAGACGANNAGTCGAAGGACCCGTCGGCAAAGAGCCCAAGGTGAGGCCGGGGGTTCTGGACAAAATCGACGCGATCGTTCCGGTTGTGCTCCCGGGCCAGCGCCACCATCCGGCCCGAGATGTCCACCCCGGTCACGCGGGAAAAATGCAGGGCGAGGCCGTGGGTCAGCCGCCCGGCACCGCAGCCGAAATCGAGCGCGCTTTCCCGGCGGAGCCGCGGTTCGAGCGACCGGGCCCGGCCGACATCGGCCTCGGCCTCGGCGACGCCGGTCGAGAAGAACTCCTCCTTGGTCCAGCGCTTTCCCTGCTTGTCCGACTCCGTGAGCACGGCCCAGAGCGGGTCCGCCTTGGCCAGGGCATCCCAATGGCGTTGGACCTGCCAGAGCTTCATCGGCTCCGATGCCTGCGATTCGGCGGCGGACTCGATCCGGGGTTGGGAGCGATGGGCGGCAAGGCGATTCGATTCGTAGGTTCTCGGGTCCGAGTCTTCAGTCGCAGGGGAACGCAACTTAGCGATGGCGCCGAGGGGAAGTCGATCCTCCGATTGACGACCGCTTAGAGGCGCCGCCGCAGGTCGATCTCAAGGTCCCTCAGGCTGAAGGTCAGCCTCCGGATGTCACCATTGCCCGGATACATAGCGGGCCGGTCGCTTCCAAACGCGAGGACCGTTTCGCCGGGCGGAAGCTCGATCTCGCCAAGGGTGACGCGCCTGACCTCCGCCGGTTTCAGCATCCCGCGCCAGAGCACCTTCCCGGCCCGCGTCACGATGGCCTCGCGGGCGTCCGCCGCCCGGAGCCTGAATTTTACAACAGCTACGATCGTAAATGGTTGCGGGTTTCTGATGGTCACGGTGCCATCGCCCTTGCTCCAGCGGAAGTACTCCCAGCTGGACCACCGGGGCCTCTCGGACGGGTACCAGTTGCGCGGGCCGTAGACAACGTCGACCACGCTTGAATCCTTCGGGTTGATCCGGAGCGACCTGGGGCCCTCGACGACAAAGCTCTCCCGTCCGGGCGGCTTGAAGATGTCGGCCGAGGCGAAGATGCCAAGGTTTCCCACGATGAGCAGGAGCGCCCACCATCCCCGGCGCGGAACCGATATGTTGAATGCGAGCACCATCGGCAGGAGCACCCGCGCCGCGGCGGACGGGTAGTTCTCCCAGACGGCGTCC
>PLKS01000204.1 GCA_003140665.1 Opitutaceae bacterium | reverse complement strand
TTCACGTTCTACGAGGACATCGAGGAGCTCCTCAAGCTGGGCAAGATCCGCGGGGGCTCGCTCGATTGCGCCGTCGTGATCAAGGGCGACAAGGTGATGTCCAAGGAACCCCTCCGGTTCAAGGACGAGTTTGTCCGCCACAAGATCCTCGACATCGTGGGCGACGTCTCGCTCCTGGGAATGCCGCTGAAGGCGCACATCGTCGCGACCCGGCCGGGCCACGCGATCAACGCCGAGCTCACGAAGATCCTCTTCGACCGTCTCCAGGAGCGCAAAAAGGGAGGAGCCAGGAAAAGGGGCGTGCCTCGCGGGCCCGAGGAGGCCGACGTGACGGCGCTCGATATCCGGAGCATCCTGGACATGATTCCGCACCGGTATCCGTTCGTCCTGATCGACCGGGTCGTCGAGATCAAGGGGTCGCAGGAGCTGGTCGCGATCAAGAATGTCACCATCAACGAGCCATACTTCAACGGCCACTTCCCGGGCAATCCCGTCATGCCCGGGGTCCTTCAGCTCGAGGCGATGGCCCAGGCCGCGGGCATCCTCATTATCGCCCACAACAAGTGGGTGCCGAAGCCGGCGTTCTTCATGAGCGCGGACAAGGTGAAGTTTCGCAGGCCCGTCCGCCCGGGCGACCAGCTTCGGATTCTCGCGAAGCTCACCAAGGTCCGCGCCAACAAGATAGCGTTCGCCGAGGTGAGCTGCACGGTGGACGGTCAGGTCGTGTCGAGCGCGGAGCTGATGATAGCGGTCGTAGAGGAGCCCGGCGACGAGTGAGCGGCGGCCCTCCGGTGCCCTACTTCTTGTAGACGCCGGCCGGGTCGAACGCTCGCGTGGCGGCGAATTCGAGCTTCGGCGCGCCCATCCCGTCCAGGTCGGCGCCTGCGGCGAGCTTGCGGTAGAAGCAGGACCTATAGCCGTTGTGGCATGCGCCGGGGCCCGTGTTCTCAACCCTCAGCAGAAGGACGTCCTGGTCGCAGTCGACGTAGAGATCCACGACCTTGAGCGCGTGGCCGGATTGCTCCCCCTTGACCCAGAGCTTGTTCCGCGAGCGGCTCCAAAACGCCGCCGTCCGGGTGCGGATCGTGTGGGAGAGCGACTCGGCGTTCATGAATGCGAACATGAGGACCTCGCCGGTCGCGTGGTCCACGGTGATGCAGGGGATCAGTCCGTCCGGGCCGAATTTCGGCTGCAGGAGTGTTCCGAGCTCGACCTCGTCGGTCGTGGTGCGGGCGGCAAATGAGGCGGGCTTGGCCATGGTCAGGTCGGGGGGAGGGCGCCCAGTTTTCTCAGGTAGTCGTAGGTGTAAAGCCCGGTCCTGTGCCCGTCGCTGAATTCGAAGCGCAGGGCGTAGTTGCCGATGCGCTCCCAGCCGAGGATCCGGACGCCGGAATGGTCGGCACCGCGTTCGCCCCCGTACTGCGTCCCGAACATGTCGCGCTCCCCCTGGGTCTCCGCGCTGGGGGACGCGCGGCGGAGCAGGTCGTGGCGGAGGAAGGATTCGGCGCCGTCGCTCCAGGCGATGGCGACCTCGTCGCCGATCACCTGGACGTTTGCGGGAGTCTGCATGGGATTGAGGAGGTGCGCGCAACGTCGCCCGGACGTTCGCCGATCGCAAACCCGATTTTGGCCCGGAGCCGCCCTGCGGCCTCCGTCAGGCGGCCTACGGCACGGCGCCGGCTACCGGGCCTGGAGACCCAGCGCCCTGACGCATTCAGCATCGAGCGTCCGGCGACCCTGCGCGTCGCTGTTTGCGACGCGAAATCCGCCCGCGTAGTCCCACATAGCCCAGCCGACTCCCTGCGCCTCGCAGAGTTCGCGCACGTCGCGTATCCAGCGGTAGCGGCTGTCGGGAGGCGCGACCCGGGTGTAGACCCCGAATTCGTTGCAGGTGAGGGGAACGCCGTTCACGCGCCCCCAGTCAAACGCGAGGGCGAGGCGTGCGGCGATCCAATCGCGGGACGCATGGTAATCCCCGAGGACCTTGCGCGCCGCGGGATCCGAGAGCGCCGCGAGCTCGGCGGCCTTGCTCACCGGGTCGACGGGATAGACGACGCCGGTGAGCTCCTTCTCGCCATCGCCGGTCCAGGACGCGCCCTGGTGGGTCTCGGCCATCGGCTCATAGAAATGGAAGTTGTAGACGACATTGCGGTCCGCTAGCGGGGTGAACTTCGCAAGCTCGCCGACGCCGCTCCAGCGGTTCGAGGTGACGATGATCGTGTGCCTCGGCGCGGCGGACCGCATGGCTGCGAACAGTCCCCCCTGGACCCAGGACCAGCGCTCGAGCGACATCATGCCCGCCGGCTCGTTCATGGTCTCGAGGAAGACGCGTTCCGGGTCGCGGACCGCCAGGTGGCGGGCCATCGCGCCCCAAAGCGCGGCGGCCTTCAGCGCGAGCGCATCGTCCGTGCGCAGCCTGCCCTTTGTGTCCTCGCGCGCATGCCAGTCTACGATCACGGCAAGGCCGGCCCCGAGGATGTGGTCGAGCGCGGCGTCGAAATCGGGGAGAAATTCGGATCGCAGGGTCCCGGGGTGGTCCTCATCCATGAACATCTCGAACTCGACCGGATACCGGACATGGGTGAACCCGGCGCCGGCGATAAGCGCGAAATCCTCAGGCTTGTCATAGGTTGCGAACCAATCGTGGGCGTAAGCCCCGTTTTTCACCGGGATCTGCGAGAACCAATGGGACAGGTTGACTCCCCTGGAGAGGGCCGCGAGCCGCCCGGCCGGGACGTCGCTTGCCGGCAACGCCGGGGCCGCGAGCGCGCCGGCGTACGCCAGGAGCGCGGCGGCGAGGAACGCCCGGGGATCGATTGGGGTTGGCATGGGACCAGGATGACGGAGCCCAGGGCTCCCTTCGAGACTCTTTGCAATTGCCGGGGACGGGGAGCGGTGCTAGCCCTTCCCGTCCCATGGGACGACAATGGCTCCACGCAAAGCGCGCGATCGTCAACCTGAAGAAGGGCCAGGTCGTTGGGAAGCTGGTCAAGGAGATCACGGTCGCGGCGAAGCTCGGCGGCGCCGATCCCGTGGCGAATGCGCGGCTTTTTGCCGCCCTTGAAAAGGCGCGCAAGGCGAGCGTGACCCGCGACGTCATCGAGCGGGCGATCAGGAAGGGCGCCGGGGTCGGCGACGAGAAGCTCGTCCTCGAGCACGTTGTTTTCGAGGGCTACGCCCCCCACAAGGTCCCCCTCATCGTCGAGGTCTACACGGACAACCACCAGCGCACCGCGCCGGAGATGCGCTTCCTTTTCAAGCGGGGCGTGCTGGGGAGCGCGGGCAGCAACAAGTTCCTCTTCGACCATGTCGGGCTCATTGAGGCGCATCACCCGGACCCCGCTGCCGACCTCGAGGCCGCCGCGATCGAGGCGGGCGCCAATGACGTGGAGCCGCTCACGCACCATCAAAACGACGACATTCCGGACGGCCACGCCGGCGCCCGTTTCATCTCCGACCGGACGGCGGTCCACGCCGTGTCCACTTGGCTTGCGCAGCACGGCTGGTCGGTCGTGACGAGCGAGCTGGGCTATATCGCAAAGTTGTTTCCCGAGCTCGACGAGGCGACGAGGGCCGACGTCGGGGAGTTCCTCCAGGCCCTGGAGGACCACGACGACGTCCAGCGGGTCTGGGCGGCGGTCAGATAACCCGCATATCCATGTGCGGCAACGGTTGACACCGGGGGCTGTTTTTCCCGAAATGGGCTCCCGTCAACCTGCCATGCCGTGAACATCCTAATCGTCGAAGACGAAGCCACTTCGCGCGAGATGCTGCTGACCATCCTCGAGATGGAGGGGGATCACCAGATTCTGACCGCCTCGGACGGCGACGACGCGCTCAAGCTGATGGCGGATCCGCGGCATCCCTTCGACGTGGTTTTCCTGGACCTGATGCTTCCGTCGATCTCCGGCCTCGACCTGCTTGAGCGGGTGAGGGCGATACCCGCCTGTCGCTTCGTCAGGGTGATCATCTGCACGATCTCGACCGACAGCGCGACGGTCGTCCGCGCGGCGCGGCTCGGCGTCCGCCATTACATGGTGAAGCCGTGCGACAAGATTCGCGTGTTTGAGCAGCTCAACATCATCAAGGCCGAGATCGCAGGGCTCCAGAAGATCGAGAGGCCCGAGGAGGCCGCTGGCCGCCTGGGGATCGACATCCCCGCATACAAGGCGAAGGTGGGCGTGACCCTCGAATACATGGAACGCTGGCTGACGAAGGCCAAGGCCGGCGCGCGGTCCACGGACCGGCAGCAGCTGGCGGCCGACACCGGCAGGCTAAAGACCGACGCGCTGGATCTGGGCCTGCGGGAGGTCGGGCGCCGGTTTTCCACGCTTGAAACCCGGTTGTCCATCGAGCCCCAGGAAGAGGTGCCCGCTTCGCGTGCGATCGAGATCGCGTTCATCATGAGCCACCTCCACGGCGAGCTCAACCGGGTCCGCTCGGTGCTCAAGATCATCGCTCCCGACAAGCCTCTTTCGTGAGGCGCGCTCGGGTCTCCGTACTCGGCATTTCCCTGGGTCTGGCCGCGGCGGTCGCGGCCCGCGGCGCGGAAACGCTGAGCATCGCCGCCGCCTCGAACCTCACCTATGCGCTCGAGGCCCTGGACGCCGAGTTCAGGAATACCTCCCCCTCGGTCGACGTCACGACGACGGCCGGCGCGTCGGGAAGCCTGGTCGCGCAGATAAGGGACGGGGCGCCCTACGACGTCTTTCTATCGGCCGACCTCGAATTCGCCGAGGCGCTCGTCAAGTCAGGGAGCGCCGATGCCGGGAGCCTCACCCCCTTTGCGGTCGGCCGGCTCGTGATCTGGACGGTCAAGCCCGGCGTCGACATCTCCGACATCGCCGCAACCGTGCGCAGCCCCGCGGTGCGCGTCCTTGCGATCGCAAGCCCCGACAGCGCGCCCTACGGCCGGGCGGCGAGGCAGGCGCTCGAGAAACTGGGGCTCTGGCCCGTGGCCGTGCCGAAGCTGGTCACCGCCGAGAACATTTCGCAGGCGACCCAGTTTGTCGAAACGGGCAATGCGGACGCCGGGTTTGTGGCGCTCTCCGCCGTCGTTTCCCCGCGGCTAAGGGGCAAGGGGCGCTGGCTTGAGGTGCCTGCGGGGCTGTATGAGCCGCTCACCCAGGTCGCGGTGATCACGTCCCATGGCTCCGCCAACCCCCAGTCGGCGCGTTTTGTCGCCTTCCTTGGGAGCGCCGCGGCGCGGCGCGTGCTGAACGGCTTTGGCTACGGGGTGCCTCTTCCCTCCGCCCGGGCGCGGGACGGCAAGTAGCGCCGTTTTCGGCGGCTGCAGGCGCCCCGGCGAAGCCGCTCAGCCGGCCTTCGAGGTGTAGAGCGCGACCAGCGCCGCCCCGATGGCCTGGGATAGTTCGCCCAGCTCCGAGGCAGCGAACTTGATCGTCGCCCGCTGGCCGGGCCAAAGGTAGGGCATCGCGGTCTCGCGAAGGACGCTGATGTACCGATCGCGGAACTTTGCCGTGGTGGACTCGTGGTCCATGAGGCCGCCCCCGACCACGACGAAACCGGGATCGAGCGCCAGGCAGAGCGACGCCGCGTGCAGCCCAAGCGCCCGGGCCTGGAACTCGAAGATCTCCATCGCAAGCGGATCCTCCTTCTGGGCAAGCCCGCGAAGCGACATCGCCTTTTCCCTTGGCGGGTGCTCCGATCGCGCGAGCGCGTGGCCAGGATGCCGCTTCAACACCTCCTCAAGGAGGTGGGGCAGCCCGGAAAGGGTGGTGTACGACTCGATGCACCCCCATGTCCTGCCGCAGCCGCAGGGGAACGGCCTCATCCCGAGAAGGTGAAGCGGGGCTGGCATGTGCGCCGCCTCCATTCCCGAGAGGGTCTCGCCGTCCAACGGCAGCCCGTTGGTGTCGATATAGGCGCACCCCAGGCCGGAGCCAGGGGCGAGCAGGAGCACCGAGGCCTTTTTTCCGGCGCGCACCAGCTTGGCCTCGGCGACTCCGCCGAACTTGCCGTCGTTTCCCACCGAGAGGGGGATCGCGCGGCCCGCGGCCTCCGAGAGCGCGCGGCCGTAGTCGGCGTGGAAATTCCAGCCGTCAAAGCTGGCGGGCAGATTGGCGGTCCGCCCGAGGACCCCGTAGCGCTGGTACGGCCCGGGGATAGCGAGCCCCACGCCCCGGACCTGGTCCCAAGTGAGCTTGTTCTGGGCGAGGAAGCCGACGACGCCCTGGACCCAGCCGTGGACCACCGCGGCGGTTCCCTTCTGGGCGTTCGTGTCGCTCTGGAGGAGCTTCATCGAGACCATCGAACCGTCGGCCCACACGCCCCCGGTCTTGGATGTCGTTGCGCCGCTGTCGGAGCCGATGAACACGTCCTGGGATGAAATCATTTGGGGCGCCTGAAATCACAACATGCTGCGGACCAACTGCAAGTCCGCAGGAAGCGCGACGCCAAAAGGGGAAAACTATTTGCTACGCGCTCGATCATGGTTCCTATGCACCAGTCATGGTATCACCCATCTGCCCACCTGAATTTGACCTGACGGTCCGCGTGGGCTGCAGCCTTGCCTACGAGGTGACGGGAACGGCGTCGCTGCTGCTGAACGTGAGGCCGAGGCCCGACCGCCACCACGTCATGCTCGCGGAGGCGCTGACCATGGGCGACAACCTGCCTGCCGAGGAGTTCACCGACAGCCATGGCAATCCGTTTTACCGCGTGACGCTCGCTCCGGGCACCAACCTTTTCAGGCACGATGCCATCGTGGCGATCTCCTCCAAGCCGGACAACCACGACCTCGACGGCGCCGCGCCGCTCGCGCCGGGCGAGCTGCCGACCTCCGTGCTTCGCTACACGCTGCCCAGCCGGTACTGCGACTCCGACAAGCTGGTCAATTTCGCCTGGGAAAAATTCGGGAAGGTCGAGCACGGCTGGCCGCGGGTCCAGGCCATCAGCCGATGGCTGCATGAAAACATCGAGTACCGCTACATGTCCGGCCGTCCCGACCTTTCGGCTTGGGACGTGCTGCAGCGGGGATACGGGGTGTGCCGCGACTTCGCGCACCTCGCGATCGCCCTCAACCGGACCTTCAACCTGCCCACCCGCTACGTGACCGGCCATCTGCCCGATATCGGGTTTCCCGACCCGGACAACCACATGGACTTCCATGCGTACGCGGACGTCTACCTCGGCGGACGCTGGTTCACGACCGATGCCCGCTTCCATGTCCCGCGCATCGGCCGCGTCATGGTCTCCTGCGGGCTGGATGCCGTGGACGGCGCATTCTCCACGATCTACGGCGGCGCGACGCTCACGTACTTCCAGGTCTGGGCCTACCAGGTGGCGCGCGGCAGCGTGGGGGTCGGCGATCCGCTGGATTTCTCGCTTCGCCTCGACAACCAGTGGGCGGTGCAGATGGACCCGGCCCGCTGACCGGGCGTTCACCGCCCCCCGGGCAGAAGGCTGAGCCGGTAGGACGAGCTCCAGTCCGTCCGCGGCGAAACCCCCAGGACCAGTTCGAACGACCCCTCCGCGACCGAGGGCAGCACGGCGTGCGCGCTCGGCCCGGCCAGGTTCCTGCCGCCGGCGACCGGCGGGAAGGCCCAGAGCAGCAGCCTCGTCCGGGCGCCACCGGCGAGCAGCGTCACTTCGACCTCCCCGGCGGGCAGCGGGTCGAGACAGTCGTTGAGAATCCATATCTCGGCGGAAAACGCCTCCCCGGGCCGCCACTGGAACTTTGCGAAGCGCGCGCTCGCCAGGACCGGCCGGCAAGCCAGCCTCACCGCGTGGTAGGCGGGCTTGGGACGCGCGGGCCAGTTAATGATGCAGTTGCCGGCCGCGCTCGGCCACGGCTCGTTGTAGCACCAGTTGAGCGCCATCGCGCACACCGGCTTCTGGCGCCGCGCTTCCTCAAAGATCCCCTGGTATCCCGCGCACTGGAGCCAGGTCCCCCGCTCGACCAGGGTCTCCAGGTCCCGGGCCGCCCCGAAGTAATGCTCGAGCGTGCCGTTGCAGAGCCACGTGGACGGATCGGCCTCCCACGCCCCGAATGCGTGGTGGGTCTGCCAGCTTGTGCCCGGGCGCGGTGGCCAGAGCTCCGCCGCCGGAATGAAGGTTTCGAGGTACGCCACGGGCGAGGGACCGGGGCAGCCGAACTCGGAGTAGGCGGTGTTGCCCGCGCTCCGGTATATCTCAAACACCTCGCGGCCCTTTTCGTCGCGGAAGCGGTAGTCGCCGTGGCCCATGCCGCCGATGGGAGCGGTGGGAAGGAAAGGGGTTCCCGGGTCGAGATCGTAGCAGTTGCGGTCGAGCAGCCGCACCGGCAGGGACTGGTCGGTCATGCCGGACCAAGCGTTGAACAGCTCGTTTCCGCCGCCCCAGATGCCGAGGCAAGGGTGCTGGCGGAGGCGGCGGATGATCGAGCGCGACTCCTGGTCCAGCACCCGCAGGTATTCGGGCGTGTCGGGGTAGCGGTTGCAGGCGAGGGGAAACTCCTGCCACACGAGCAGGCCCAGCTCGTCGCACTGGTCGAAGAAGGCCTCCGGGTTGACGACGGCGCCGCCCCAGCAGCGCAGCAGGTTGAAGTTCGCGTCCCGGGCCAGCCGCAGCAGCGGCCTCAGGGTTTCGGCGGTGATCGCCGCGGGGAAGATGTCCGCGTTCACCCAGTTGGAGCCCTTGGCAAAGATGACGCGCCCGTTCAACTCCACGGTCACCGGGGGATTGCTTCGCGTGACCGGGAACCCCGCGGGTTGCTTCCACGCGCCCTCGTGCATGACGAGCCGCACCCGCCTGAGCCCGACGGGCCGCCGGTACGTGTCGCCGCCGGCGCCGGTCACTTCCAGCGTGTAGCGGTACGGCTCCCCATGGTCGTGCGTCCACCAGAGGCGGGGGTTGCGAAGCGGCTCCCCGGCCGAGGCGCTCCCGGCCACCGGGGCGCCCTCCGCGTCAAGGAGCCGCCATCGGTGCCCCGCGGCCTCGACTGCCACCGAGACGACGGCGCTCGAGAGATCCTCGCTCAGGGCATACGCGAAGTCCACCCGCCCGACGTGCGCCGCGGGGCGCACGATGAAGCCGGCGGCTGCCCACAGCCCGAGCGGAATCAGCCGGGGGTGCCAGTCCCAGCCGTAGCTCACCGCCGGCTTGCACGCATGGCTGGCCTGTGTCCGATCCGGCGGCGCCCCCGCTAGCTTGGGCGCCGGGAGGATAAGGACCTCAAGCTCCGCTCCCGGCGCGCAGTCCGAGAGATCGATCTCGAACGGCGTGAACAGGCCCTCGTGGCTGAGCACGGGACGGCCCGCGAGGCGGACTTCGCACGCGTAGTCGACGCCCTCGCAAGAGAAGACCAGCTGCTCCCCCGGGCCGCGCCGGGCGTCGGGAACGCGGGTGCGATAGAGCCAGTGGTCGTCCTCCAGGTTTTCCAGCAGGCGGACGTTCTGGCCGAAGGCTGGATCCGGAATCCCGCGGGCGCGCGCCCAGTCGAGCTGCACCGCGCCCGGCACGGTGGCGGGCATCCACTCGACTGGGGTGGACCTGCGCCCGTCGAGCCGGGCGAGCTTCCAATCCGCCCCGACATGGCGCCAGGAGGGGCGCAGCGGGGATGAAGCGCCGCCCGTCATGAAGGTGCGGCGAACCCATGCCCGCGGCCGAACGCCAGGCATTGCGCCGACGGCAGCACGCTGTCCGAGCAGCTGGGATGCACGAGCGACGCGGCGGCGGCGCAGACGCCGAGTTCGAGCGATTGCGCCATCGTCCATCCCTCGTGCACGCCGAAGAGGACGCCCGCCGCGAGCGCGTCGCCGGCCCCGGCCGATCCGCCGATGAGCGCCGGCGGCACGCGCACCGCGTGCTGCCACACGAGTTCCCCCCCTGCGGAGCACGCGCACGCTCCCTCGGGAAAATGCACGACCGCCCACCGGCGCACGCCGGAGCCGACCAGCGCGCGGGCCGCCGCCTCGACCGACCCGCGGGAGAGCGAGGGGCCGCGGCCCAGCGGGATCCCGGCGAGCTTCTCGGCCTCGTCGTCGTTCACGAAGAGCAGGTCGACCTCCGGCAGCACGGGCAGGGCGGCGCGGAAGCGCTCCGCGGTCGCGCTCACGCAGTCGAGCGAGGTCTGGAGGCCGGCTTCCCGCGCGCGGCGCAGGACGTCGCGGGCGAAGGGGGCGCCGTCGGCGCCCGGGGCGTCCAGCGCGTCGAGAAGCAGCAGGTAGCCGAGGTAGAAGATGCGCGCCCGCGACTGCGCGAAATCAAAATGCCCGGGCCCGAGCAGGTCGTTTGCCCCGCGGTGGTGGAAGAACGTGCGCCGGCCCGTGCCCCGCGCCGTCATGACGTCTGTGTAGCCCGTTGAAGGGCCGGGCGCCGCGCGCAACTGCGCGGTGTCTATTCCGGATGCCCGGCAATCGGCCAGGATGGCGCGGCCGTCGGCGTCGTCGCCCAGGAGTCCGACGCCCGCGAGCGGGAACGGGGCGCCGAGCCGCGCGAGATCCTTGAGGACATTGTAGGGGCCGCCCCCGTTTCCGACCGCGCTCCCGAGGATCGTGGCAAGGCCGTCCTGGTCCGGCCACGCGTCGACCGTCTTCACGTGGTCGCGGATCCAGTTTCCGCCGGCGAGGATTCCCGAGCGCATGGGCCTAGTCGCGGATCAGGCGCACGACGGCGGGCTCGTCCTCCTCGATGCCCGGGAAGCGGCCGACCCCGGGGTCGAGGAAGAAGTTGTCGCCCACGTCGTCGTTGGCGGTGGACACCTCCCCTATGATGCACTCGCCGCTGGCCGGCCAGAACGAGTGCCAGATGCCCGGCACAAGGGTGATCCGCGAGCCGGCCGCGAGCGAGAAGGCCGCGCCGGTGCGGATCTTGGCGGGCTGCCCGTCGATGCGGGCGAGGAACGCGCGCGTCGGCGCCACCCCGGGGGCCGGCTTCTCCGGCCAGAGCTGGAGGGCGAGCTCGCCGGCGCGGCAGATGATGTCCTCCTTCTTCCTTGCGTGCATGTGGCAGGGGGTCGCCTGGTTGCGGCGCGCGAACATGAGCTTCTCGCAGTACTCGGGCTCGTTCGCAAGGTTGACCAGCGCCAGACCGTTGCGGTCGAAGTCGCCGAGGCCGAAGTCCGTGATGTCCCATCGCGGGCTGGGCGGCAGCGCCCAGCGGTGGCGGGCAAAGCAGGCGAGCGCGTCGCGGTAGGCCTGGTTGACGGCGGAGCGTTTCATGCGCGTTTCATACGGAGACGACCGACTGCCCGCGCTGGCTTGCGAGCGCGGCGGCCCAGATTTCGTGCTGGGCCACGGCCTCGTCGGGGGTCGCGCAGCCGAAGCGGTCGCCGAGGAGGCCGGCGCGCTCCGCGAGGAACGCGGCCCACATCTGCATGAGGATGTCGGGGAAGCCCGGCTCGAAGATCGGGCCGGAGATGGTCCGGAAGCCCATGTCGAAACCGAGGTCGGTCTTTTCCCACCACTGTTCCCGGTCGCGGCGGTAGGTCCAGAGGGTCTTCGGCTCCTTCGTCGAGAATCTGACCCCCCGGTCGGTGCCGGTGGCCTCGAAAAGCCACGTGTTGGTCTCTGTGGGTGCCATGCGCTTCATCTCCAGGGCCATCGGCACCGGCTCGCCGGCCAGCTCCACGGTGGCGTGGACGACGGCGTTGTCCCACGTGTCGCAGGGGACGGGGCGTCCCTCGCCGTCGGGGCGCATGCGGTAGATTTTCTGGAGCTGGGCGTGGACCCGCGCGGGCTTCCATCCGAGGCGCAGCGGGAGGTGGGCGACGTGGAGGCCGAGGTCGTTCATAACGCCCGCCTCGCCGCAATACCGGTTCTGGCGCTTCCAGCTGATGGGCTTGCAGGGGTCCAGGTCGCTCGAGTGAAGGAGGGCGGCCCGGATCTCGATGATGCGCCCGAGCTGGCCCGAGGCCGCGAGCGCGAACGCCCGCTGGGCGCCGGGAATAAACGGAAACTCGGAGGACACGCGAACGAAGCGCCCGAGCCGCGCGGCCTCGGCGCGGATGCGCCTCGCGGCCGACAGGTCGATGCCGAAGGGCTTCTCGGCGAAGAGATCCTTCCCGGCCAGGAGAACGTCGGTGTAGATGGCCTCGTGCAGGTGGTGCGGCACGGCGACATAGACGACGTCGACGTCGGCCCGCGCCAGGAGCGCGCGGTGGTCGGCGTCGAAGTGCGCCACCGTCGGCACCTGGCGGAACCAATCCAGGGCGGCGGCGTTGACGTCGCACACGGCGGTCAGCTCCGGGCGGACGGGGCAGTCGAGGAGCGCGAACCAGCGGCCGAAGGCGCTGGCGACCTCGCGGCCCATCAGGCCCGCGCCGATGACGGCGACGCGCACCGGGGCGGCGGATGGGCGCGGGGGCGCGCTCATCCGAGGAGGGCGAGGGCGGCCGAGGGGGTGGCGCCCTCGTGGACGACGGCCATGAGGGCGCGCGTGATCCTCGCCGGCTGGGGGTGCTGGATGATGTTTCGGCCATAGACGATCCCCGCCGCGCCCTGCTGCAGCAGGGCGGCGGTGCGGGCGAGGATCTCGGCTTCGGGGGCACGCCCGCCGCCGCGAACCAGCACGGGGATCCCGCCGGCGGTCTCGACGACCTTGTGATACATCGAGACGTCGTCGGTGGGATCGGCCTTGATGATGTCGGCCCCGAGCTCGGCGGCCTGGCGCACGAGCGGTATGATCCTTGCCGGGTCCCCGTCGACGCCGTAGCCGCCGGCCCGCGCGTTCGGCTGGAACACGAGCGGCTCGACCATGAGCGGCATGCCGTAGTGGTCGCAGGCGGGCTTGAGCCGGAGGATGTTCCGGATGCACTGGTCGGCGAGCTCGGGCTGGTCGGGGATGCAGAACAGGTTCACGACGACGCAGGCGGCGTCGAGGCGCACGGCCTGCGCGACAGGGTCGTCGATCATCCGCGAGAAAAGGGCGCGCGGAAGCCGGGTGCCATAGACGTTGGCGACGTCGGTGCGAAGGACCAGGGCGGGCTTGGCGCGCGCGCGGATGCCCTGCAGGTGCGGGGCTTGGCCGACGGTGAGCTGGATGGCGTCGGGCGCGGCGGCGACCAGCGTGGCGATGGCCCGCGGCAGGCTCTCGATGCCGGCGAGGAAGGACCCCTCGTTGAAGAAGCCGTGGTCGAGGGCGACGTCGAGGCAGCGGCCGCTCCCGGGATTGAAGAGGCGGTTGAGGCGGCCGGCCTTCATCGGGGTGAGACGGCGTGGACGCGCACCTGGGCCGAGCTGAGCGCCACGCGCTCGTCCGGCGAGAGGACGCGATCGGTCACGAGGTCGGTGAAGGAGCTCCAGGGGGCGAAGCAGAGCGCGGAGGGGTGGCCCCATTTTTCCGCGTGCGCGACCAGGATGCGGCGGCGGGAGCGGCGCAGGGCCTCGGCCTTCACGGCGGCCTCGGCCACCTCGGTGGTCGAGGCCCCCGACGCGACCTCGAGTCCGGACGCCCCGAGGACGGCGGCGTCGAATCGGAGGTTTTCGAGCCAAGTCTGGGCCAGTCCCCCGGTCATGGCGAGGCTCATGGGGCGCACCTCGCCGCCGATGGCGCTCAGGGTGGCGCGGGCATCCCCCGCGAGGGCGAGGAGCGGCACGGAGTTCGTGTAGATGCGAAGCGCGGGGCGGTCGAGGAGGGCGCGGCCGACCTCGAGGCAGGTCGTGCCCGCGTCGACGAAGACCGTGCCGACCTCGGGAACAAGCCCCGCGGCCGCGCGCCCGAGGCGCACCTTGGCGGTGACGGCCCTCTCGGTCTTGCGGGGGTAGGGCGGCTCCACCAGCGAGAAATCGTGCGGAAGCAGCGCCCCGCGCGCGCGCGTCGCAAGCCCCGCGCCGGATATCTCGGTGACGTCGCGCCGTGCGGTCGCCGCCGAGACCCCGAGGCGGGAGCAGATCTCGCCCGCGGTCACCCGTCCGCGTTCCCCTAGGATGCGCAGGATCTGGCGGTGGCGTTCGAGTGCGAGCACCCTGAACCCTTAGCGGCGCCCGCAGCCGGGAGGCAATTACAATGATCTAATTCGCTCACTTCGCTCAATATCGCTAAACCTGTCCCGTCGCCGGGCCCACGTACCTGAGCTCCTTCACGTCGATCCTGCCCGCCGCGACCTCGAGGAACGGCTTCCCGTCCGTGACGCCCACGGTCCCGTAGCCGGTGGCGGTGGAGAGGAAGCTGCGGAAGTCCCCGCGCACCGAGGGCTCGACGTGCAGGACGCCCTCCACCGCGTCGTAGCGCGCGCCGCTGAGCGCCTGGAGAAGCCCGTAGGAGGCCATCGCGCGGGCATACCAGTGGCCCCACTCGTACTCGTCGTAGGGATTGCGCGTCTTGCCGTCGTAGCGCGCGCGGCAGGCGCGGACGATCTCGAGGCCCTCGCCGACGAGCCCCATGTGGATCATGTGCGAGGCGGCCTGGTACTCGATGCCCGTCCACACCTCGTTGGAGTAGACAAAGGGCAGTGCGGGCATGCCGCCCCGCGGCCACGAGCACAGCAGCAGCCCTCCCTCGTGGCCGTTGGCATACGTGGCGCGCTGCGGATTGGCATGGTCCGCGAGATCGGGCCTGAAGTTGTGCCTGTGGACGGCCTTCAGGTGGCTGCGGACCTTGTCGGGATCGAGCACCTGGCCGACCCCGCATGCGAGCGCGAGCCATGAACCCAGGACCCCGTCCGAGAGGCAGCCGGCCCCGTACTGGTACTTGGGGCCCTCGGCCTCGAGGAGCGCGGCGGCCTCCTTGGAGTAGTACTCCCCGTAGAATTTCCCGTCCACCTCGACCCTCGTGCGGAGGTTTTTCCACTCCACCTTCTGGAAATAGTATTCCCCGTTGAAGAGCTCGCCGTTTGTCCGGTCCTTTCCCCGGGCCAGCAGCTCCTCGTAGGGCGCGACGTCGTCGCCCAGAGCCCGGCCCATGGCGACGGCGGCCTGCAGGGCTCCGGCGTAGAAGCTCGATATCATTCCGTTCGGCCCCCAGAACTGGATGTCGTAGGTGTTGTGCTGCGGCTCGACCGGCAAGCCGCCGCGCCCCGGGTCCCAGGTGGCGATGCAATAGTCGAGGCTCGTCCGCACCTTCGGCCAGATCCCGCGCAGCCAAGCGGTGTCGCCGCTGATCCTCCATTCCCTGTGGACCTTCATGATGCCGCCGAGCTGGCCGTCGGCGGCTGCGTAGAAGTCGTGCGCCGAGGGCTGGATCGGCAGGGCGACCCGGAAATTCTGGTGGCCGCGCTCGTCCTGGCCCACGCTGAATTCGGTCTCGCGCAGGGTGCGCTCGAGGGACGGAAACAGGTGCGCGATCGACTGCGCATAGTTCCAGACATGCGTGCACGTGCCCGGGCCCTGCGCATTGTCCTCGTCGCAGCCCTCCCATCCCCACAGGCGCCCGTCGGCCTGCCGCAGGACGGTCGACGACTTGAGGATGCTCAGGTTGGCCGCGGCCGCCTCGACGGCCTCGGGCGGGAGGGTGGAGTCGAAGAAGCAGTCGGAGAAGCGCTCCGTCCTGCGCCGCAGGTCCGTGTAATGCTCGCCCCAGTAGGCGGTCAGCTCGTCGACGCTCGCGAAGCGGCTCCCGTACCACGGCTGGTAGAAGTCGGAGGGGACGCCGGCATCGCCCACCTTGGGCGCGATGTCGCGCAGCCGGGTCTTCGGCGCGTACCAGGCGATCCGCAGGCGGATGGTCTTTGTCTCCCCGGGCAGGATGTGGAACGGCACGAACAGCGAGGCGCCCGTCGGCAGCTTGCCCTCCGTCGGCACCGGGCGGTCGTAGGCGGCCCCCTGCTCGACATCGCGCCAGGCCATCGTCTGCGGATCGAACCAGTTTCCCCGGAACCAGGCCAGGTTGACCTTGGTTGAGGGATCGTCGACGGCGAAGGAGCACCATGCCTCCTCCTGGCCCGCCGCCGGCCACGCTCCGCCGTAAAAGGTGAAGCCGCCGGGGGTGGCCCGGGTGGCCCGGACTGGCTCCGGCCCGTTCTGCCATTCGTCCATGATGGCCGGCGCGAGGTTCCGCGCGTTGAACGAGAACACGGCGTCGAGCTGCTCGTGGCCGACATGGGTGAACAGGTACTCGACCCCCGCGACCGGCAGGCTCGAGTTGTCGGCGTCGCCGGGTTCGAAGGGGCTCCACCCGGTGATCCGGGCGGCGAGGGGGATCGCAGCATCCCCCAGCTCGATGCGCGCAAACGGGAAATGCGCCCGGAAGGTAGCCCGGTCGAATCGCGGAAGCCCCAGGCCCAGCGGCCCGTTGCCCGCGGCGGCATGGCGCCGCTCGTACAGCTTCCACCTCGGCACCGGGCCCTCGAGGACCCGGGCGATCTTCTCCGGGCCGGCGATCGAGATGGCCGCGAACAGTCCGGGCTGGTTCTGGAGCACGGGCCGGTCTCGGATCGAGACATTCGTGAGGGCTCCGGCGCCCTCGAGGCAGATCATCCCCGCCCCGAACCCTCCCATGGGAAAGGCGATCTGCTCCAGCTGCTCGCCGGTGAACGTGGTGTCGGGGCCCCTCGGCGCGGGCGGCGCGGCCGGCGCTTGCGGGACGGGATCCGCGGCCCTGGAAAGCGAGCTACCGGCCGCGATCGCGCCCAGGGTGCCCACGGAGCTCCGAACGAATTCGCGGCGGGCGATGAGTCTACCGGCCATGGGCGTGCCTCCCCTGGCCAGGTGCGCGGCTGCTTCGGGCCACGTCGTGGGGGCGCGAATCCAACGCGCGGCGGGCGGGGGACGGGGGTTTCACGGGGGCACTATCGGCGCTTCGAATCCGGCAGCCAAGCCTAAGAACGCATAAGGTGGGGGACCCTCCCGCCCCTTTCTGCCGGCTGCCGCGGCATTCGCCCGGCGTTAACGCCCAGGCGGCCGGCGCCCGCGCGCCGGCCAGCCTAGGCGACTTCAGTCACAAGCTCGGGGTGCAGCAGTTTGTTAACCGCCTGCAGAAGCGCTTCAACCTTGAAGGGCTTGAAAAGGAATGCGCCCGTGAACTGCCTCATCTTGGACTCGCCGCCGCTGCTGGAGAGCCCGCTCATGGCGAGGATCTTCACCATCGGGTTGAGATGCTGCACGATGTTGGCGAGGATGGCGCCGTCGAGGTTGGGCATGCTCAGGTCTGTGATGACGGTGTCAGCGGCGAAATCGTTCAGTTTTT
>PLKS01000203.1:9472-9593 GCA_003140665.1 Opitutaceae bacterium | reverse complement strand
CAGGCCGGCATGGTCGTGCACTCGAAGCGCCATGGCGGCAAGGGCGCTCGGCGCCGCATGATCATAAATGGCTTCGGAGCCGTCGCCACGGGCGTCACCCTGCTCGTCGTCCTCGTGGCCA
>PLKS01000203.1:9263-9436 GCA_003140665.1 Opitutaceae bacterium | reverse complement strand
TCGCCATGAAGCTCAGCGATCAGGTCCAGGCTGTCCATGTCGACGCCGAGGACAGCTGCGAGGAGATAAAGAAGAATTGGCAGCGCAACGTCGCCGCCCCCCTCGCCCAGTCAGGGCACGTGGTCCCCGAACTCGTTATACTTCCCTCCCCGTTTCGCTACGTCCTGCCGCCC
>PLKS01000203.1:0-9228 GCA_003140665.1 Opitutaceae bacterium | reverse complement strand
AACATCCCCTGGTACCTGTAGCGGAGCACGGTGTAATTGCCACGCCGCCTTGGCGTATTTGGAGAAAGGGGAAGGCACACAATCACGGACTCGAAGTGCATCGTACGCCCATATAAACTTAGGTTCTTCGCCGATTATAGTGGATGGAGTTCGAGCTTTCCGCAGTGAAAGAGTATAGCGATGCGGTAGTTTTCGAAGGTGCGGAAGCCCCGTGCGCAGGACTTGATCATCTGGATCTTCGAGTTGAAGCCCTCGGTGACCGCGTTGGTGACGCGGTGAGTGACATAGTTGAGGAGCCCGCCCAGATGATTTTCGAGCATGGTGGCCACTTTGGTGACCGGGGTCAGGTCGTGTGCTCTGGCGTCCTTTAGCCACCTTCGGAAGAAGGCTCGGGCCGCGGTCTTTGAGGTGAAGAGCCAGAAGCTTTGGAAGGCTTCCCTCACACCCCATGCTTTGGTCACCTTCAGATCCTTCTTCCGAAGTTCCTTGAAGCACTGCTTTTCCTCCTCTTTCCAGCTGTCGGGGTTCTTCAAGAAGAGATACTTTCTGCCCGTCAGCCAGTCCTGCGAAGACGACGAGAGTTCGGCGTGCTCCTGCTTGCGGACCGTGTCCACCGCATCATTGAGGTGCTTCACGACATGGAAGCGGTCGTGCACCAGGTCCGCTTGCGGCACCGTCACGGCCGCAGCGCCCATGAAGGCCGGCCACATGTCCAGCGCCACGACTTTAATCTTGGCCAGCTGCGCCGCGGGCAGAGCGCCGAGCGCCTTCTGCGCGGAGGCCTGTTCCCGATGCTCGACCACCTCCAACACCCGGCTGTTGTCCAGGTCGCTTAGGACCGTTCCGTAGTGGTGGCCGCGGCCGAAGCTCTTTTCGTCCAAACCGACCCGCTCAATATCGTCCAAGTCCCTACGCCCAAGGCCGCGCTCCACGGCGGCCGCCTGCACATCGTGCACCTGATGCCAGGACAGCTCCAAGTACCGGGCCGCCTGCGACTGGCTGCGCGCCAGCAGCAGCAAATCAATCGTCTGCTTCTCAAACTCCACCGTGAAGCGCGAGCGGGCGCTCGCCCACGGAACCTCGAGCGTCTTGACCCCGTGCTCCGGGCAGTTGCTGCGCGGCACCCGGCAGCATATCCGCGTCGTTCGATTCATCGTGTCAAGGTGCCTCCACCAGCGTACCCCCGCGTGATCATACACCCCGCACGCCCGGCCGCATTCCGCACACGGCACCTTGTAGCTGTCTGGCCATTCCACCTCGATCTCCACACTTCGGTCCTCCTCCTTCAACTCCACGCCCACCACCCGCCACGGCTCCTTCAACTCGAGCAAATTCTGGAAAAAACTCCGCACATGCCGATCGGTTTCTTGCTGCATATCCCCTTTTCATCACTTCCCTCGGGGACCCACGAGATTTAACGAAGAACCATTAAAATGAAGGCTCGATGCATGAACCGCCGTGGGTCGAAGGGGATCTGGAGGTGGCGCGGGTGCGAGCGTCCGCCTGATCGGCGCCGCCGGGCTGCGGACCCGATTCACGAACAGGCAAACAGGGTGGGGCGGCGGCCCTCCTTGTCGATTTTGAAAAGCAACGCGGCCTCGGCGCTCGCCAGCGCACCCCCGGCCTCACGGTGCGCGGCTTGCCACTTGCCTTCGAGCGGTCGCGGTCGATCGTCGCTTCATGACAATTGGCGCCATCGACAGGGCCGGGGGGCCCCTGGCTCCGGAACGGGGGACGGCCCGGGCAAATGGATCCCGCAATGCCGAGGAATCCCGTACCCGGGGCCCCGGCGAATAATGCCGAGATCCTTCGAGATCCTGGGTGGCCTGTTTGGCCTGTCCGAGGTCCTGCTCGCCTGGGCGAAGCGTTCCAGGGAAGGAAGCGTTTCCAGGGATCGCGGTTCCCTCGGGCTGCTTTGGTCCGTGATTCTGGTCTGCGTCGCCCTCGCGAATGTATTCTTGGTCCTGGTGCCCCAGGCAGGGAGCGCCTTTCTGCACGCGATCCGGTGCCTAGGGGTGGCGCTCGTGGTCGCGGGCCTGTCTCTGCGCTGGTATTCGATCATCCACCTGGGGCGCTATTTCACCGTCAACGTCGCGGTTGCCGCCGGCCAGAGGGTGGTCGATTCCGGTCCCTACAGGCTTGTCAGGCATCCCTCGTATTCCGGATCCCTGATCGCGTTCCTCGGGCTGGGGATCTGCTCGGAAAACTATCTTTCGCTGCTGGTGCTCCTGCTGCCCGTGACGCTTGCATTTCTCCGGCGCATCTCGATCGAGGAGGCTGCCTTGAACGAGGCGCTGGGGAGCGACTACAAGGCGTATACCGCCCGGACCAGGCGGCTGATCCCGTGGATCTACTAGGGTCTCGCGCCGCGAGGCGCTGCTGTCAGCGCCTCGTATCCGGAGATCACGTCGAACAGCTCCTCGTCGATGGATTCCTGCCGGATGCGGTGGAAGGTGCGGCTTAGGTCCTCCAGAAGCTCCTCAATGTTCTTTTCCGCCCGCTGCATCGACGCCAGGCAGCTGGCGTTCTCGCTGGCCAGCGACTCCGCGCACGCCTGGAAGAGGAGAACAAAGAAATACCCCTGCATGAATGCCTCCAGCGTGGGCACGGTTCCCTCGATGACCTCGGGCAGACTCTTTGTTGGCCATGGCAGCGAGGCGAGCTTGCTTTGCCAGGCCTGATCCAGGGGAAGGATGCGCTTGCTTATGGGCCCGTAGGCCGCTCCGGACCCCGGGCGGTTGTGAAAGAGATAGACCTCCCCGACGTCGCCCTTTGCACGGGCGGCCCCGATTTCGATGAGAATCTGGCCGACCAATGGGGTGATGGCGTCGACCGAGGTAGGAACGGCGAACAAGCCGGCCTGGTCAAGGCCCCGGTCGGCCAATAGGGCGCTGATGCGCTCACCGACCGCCCAGACCTTGTTTGGACGTCCGGGGTTCCTCCCAAGCTCGCGTGCGACGAAATCCACGAGCACCTCGTTGAATCGGCCGACAAGGCCCTGGTCCGAGCCGAAAACGATCGCCCCCACGGCCTTCGCGGCGGTGCGGCCCCTGGCCGGAGGCGCCGGCGCGGCGGCGCCGGCCCGACGCAGGCAGGCGGACAGACCGAGCTCAACCGTGCGATAGTAGTGATCGAGCGACTGGACGGCCCTTTCGTATTGGCTGATGTTGGAGGCTGCCAGCGCCTTCATCGAACGGACGACGGATTCGAGATCGCCGGCACTGGCGATCTTTCGGCCCAGAATCTCGGTCGCGCCGCTCATTTCGCGGGCTTGGCCGGAGGCGCGGGCTCCGGCGCTGGCAGGAACGCCGCGAGCGCACGGGAGGCCGCGTCCAGGATCGCCTTCCGGTCAGGATCGCTGAGCTTGTCGGCCGACGTGAGCCGTTCCACGACTTCCGCCGGGATGTCCGACGCAGCCTTGCGGAGCGCCATCTCGGCCGCCGCGACCTTTTCGAGCGGAACCCGGTCGAAGAGTCCGGCCGTCAAAGCCAGAAGCACGGCGATCTGCTCATGCATCGACACCGGCTGGGATTCGGACTGCTTGAGGCAGGCGCGGATGCGCTTCCCATGATCGATGATCTGCTGGGAGGCCTTATCGAGGCGGATGCCAAACTTCGAGAAGGCCTCGAGTTCCTCGAACTGGGAGTAGGCGAGCTTCAGATCGCCCGCGACCGCCCTATATGCCGCGCGCTGCGCGGCGCCGCCCACCCGCGAAACGGACTTGCCGACGTCCACCGCGGGGAGATTTCCCAGCTCGAACAACGTGGGCGAGAGATATATCTGGCCGTCCGTGATGGAGATTAGGTTGGTCGGAATGTAGGCCGAAATGTCCTGCGCCTCGGTTTCGATGATGGGAAGGGCGGTGAGCGAGCCGCCGCCGCTTTCCGGCCGCAGGTGCGTCGCCCGTTCGAGGAGGCGCGAATGGATGTAGAAGATGTCGCCCGGGAACGCCTCGCGCCCGGGCGGCCGGCGCAGCAGGAGGGAAAGCTCGCGGTATGCACGGGCGTGATGCGTGAGATCGTCATAAACGACGAGCACGTCTCGGCCCGCTTCCATGAAATATTCCGCGATGCTCGTCGCCGCATAGGGCGCGATATAGGCGAGGCCGGGGGCGTCGTTGCCCTCGGCGACAACGACCACCGTGTAGGCCATGGCGCCCTTTTCACTCAGGTTGGCCACGACCTTGGCTACGGCGGCGGCGCGCTGGCCGATGGCGCAGTATACGCAGACCACGTCTTTTCCGCGTTGGTTCAGGATGGTGTCGATCGCGATCGCCGTCTTGCCCGTCTGCCGGTCTCCCAGAATCAGCTCGCGCTGGCCGCGCCCGACGGGGATGAGAGCATCGACGACTTTCAGCCCGGTCTGCAGAGGCACGACGACGGGCACGCGGTCCATGATGGGCGGCGCCGGCCGCTCGACCGGCAAGCGCCTGTCCGACGCGACTTTTCCCCTTCCATCAAGCGGCTTGCCCAGCGGGTCGATGACCCGGCCCAGCAAGCCTTCGCCCACCACGATGTCCATGACGCGGCCGGTGCGCTCAACTTCGGCGCCGGCGTGCAGGTCCTGGTATTCTCCGAGCAGAACGACGCCGACTTCCTCCTCGTCCACGTTGAATGCAATGCCAAGCAGACCCCCTGGAAAACGCACCAGCTCCTCAAATCCAAGGCCCGGAAGCCCGGAGACCGTGGCGATGCCCGTCGAGACGCCGGTTATGAAGCCCACCTCACGCAGCGCCAAATGCGGCGCGAACGCCGCGCGAGCCTGGCTTAGGCCGGTGAACGCGCGGTCGTAGGAGGCCTCAAGAATGCCGGGTGCCTGGCTCATGCGGCCACGGGATGAACGACGGCAATCGGGGGCAGCGTGGTCCCGTCATCCGGCTTTGGGGCCGCTTTGGCGGCTGGCGCGGGCTGAGCCTCCAGGAGTGCTCCGACATCCTGCTCGAGCTTTCTTAGGTAGTCGGCGATGCTCCACGCGAGTTTCTGGCCGTTTGCCGTCAGCTCTATCCCGCATACGGCGTCCGGCGAGGCTTCGAAGCGGATGCGGACCTCGGAGGAGAACGTCTCATTGAGCGCATTCTGAATGGCCGCCCGCTGTCCGGGCGGCAGTTCAAAGGTGCTCCGTACCAGCGCGGGCTCGGCCGAGGCCCTGAGGGCCGCGGCCAGGGTCTCCTTGGCGTTGCCGTCCATCTCCCGCAGGCGGCGCGTGAAAACCTCGCCCAGCCGTTCCTCGAGACTGACGTTCGCGAGGTCCGCGAGCGCCTTCCGGACGATTGAAAATACTTCGTCCGCGGCCAAACGGGTGAGCTCGCCTCCCAGCCTCTTCCGGTCGTTTTGCAGCGCATTGTCCTGGCTGAGGCGCAGGGCGTCCGCCTGCTTTCGCGCGTCCTCGATCAGCCGCTCCCGCTCCGCCTTGGCCTCCTCCGTCGCCTTGCCTAGGAGGGCGGCGCGCTGTTCATCGAATTCCTTGTTCTTTCTTTGAAATTCATCGCGCTCCTTTTGAGCCTCGGCTCTCTTCGCGTCGGCATCCGCGAGCTCGGCTGCAATGCGCCTTTCACGCGAGTCGATGGCGTTGAGAATCGGCTTGTACAGGAAATGCTTCAGCAGCCACACCAAGATGAGGAAATTGAGCATCTGGGCCCCGACGGTGAACCAGTCGATGAGCATGGATCACTTTCCCCCCGCCTGGGCGATGACATGCGTCCAAAACGGGTTGGCGAAGATGAGAATCATCGATACGACGAAGCAGTAGATGGCCGTTGACTCGATCATCGCCAGTCCCACGAAGAGTGTCCGGGTGATGGTGGCTGACGCGTCGGGTTGCTGTGCCAGCGATGTCAGGGCGGTGGCGACCGCACGGCCCTCGCCGAGCGCCGGGCACATGCAGCCGATGCCGGTGGTGAGGCCGGCTGTGGCAATTGACGCTACCGCTATGAGGGTGCTGCTATCCATGGGAGTCCTTTTGTTGCTTATGTTGCGATTTCAATGGGTGGGGGCGGGCTGAGCCGGGGCGCCAGGCTTGGGTTTGCGCACGAGTGTTGCCGCCGCGATGTAGACCGCGGCCAGGATGCTGAAGATGTAGGCCTGAACCATGCCGGTCAGCAACCCGAGCGCCGTCATCAGGATCGGAAAGAGATAGGGCGTGATCGTGAGCAGGATGCCGACGATCATCACCCCGCTCATCATGTTTCCGAACAGGCGGATGGCCAGGGCGAGCGTCCTCGAGAATTCGCTTATGATATTGAAGGGCAGCATGACAAATGTCGGCTTGGTGTAGGTCTTGAGATAGCCGGCAACGCCCTGCTCCCTGATCCCGAAAATGGGCACAGCGATCAGCACGCACAGCGCCAGGGCCGCCGTGGTGGAAAGTGAGCCTGTCGGCGGTTGAAAACCGGGGATCACGGTGCAGAGGCTCGCCGTCGCGACGAAAAGGAAGAGCGTGCCCAGGAATGCGAGGTACTCCTCCGGCTGGCTCAAGCCCACGTCGCTGATCTGCTTCTTGATGGCAGTCACGACGATTTCAAGCGAGCCCTGCCACCGTGAAATGGCCCCTTCGGTCTTGAGCCGGCGCGTTACAAGCTTGGCTCCCAGCGCCATCACGGCCGCCATGGCCCACGTCGTCGCGATCGTTCCGTTGAGCTTGAAAAAGCCGTGCTGCCATAGGACCTGCTGGTCAGAGCTGAGGTTCATGGCCGGCGCCCCTCGATCAGTGGCTTGCCCTTTTCGATTGGCGCCCGGGTGAGCAGCGTGACGAAAATGCGTGAAACGATAAATCCCGACAGGCAGGCGACCAGCCTGCGCCAATCGCCGTTCGATACGAGGTAGAAGCCGCCAACGGCAATCGTTGCGCGCAGGAGCAGGCTGCCCAGGAACCAAGCCGCCGGCCGGCCGGAATGAAGGACCCTCCGGATTGTCCACCATAGGCCGCCAAAGAAAACGGCCCCAAGCAGGACCCCCGCTAATAAGGCCTGAGCGAGATTCAGTGTCTCAATCATCTCCGTCCTCCGGCTTGTCATGCATAGCCTGGTCCTCCCGGACCACCCAATGCCAGGCATTCGCGCAACCGATGACCAGTCCCGCGGCCAGCAGCGCGAGCGTCCAGGAATGGGCTCCCGGATGGCGCCGGTCCCACCAGAGGCCAAGCATCGCGCCAAAGACCGTCGGCACGGCAACGGACCAGCCGATCAGCCCGGACATGCCAAGGCCGAACCAGACTCCCTGCTTGCCGTCGCGCTGTGCCTTGAGCTTGCGGGCCGCCTTGGAGCCCACCTCCCGGGCAAAGGCCGTCTCGTCGCTCGACGGGTGACCTGTCGGTTCATCGCCCATGTTGAAATTCCGCCAGCCTGCGGATCAAGCCGCCTTCCAGCTTGACGATCGCGGTGCGAACCTCCCGCTCGCGCTGGTCGACCTTCAAGAACTCGCGCTTCACCGCCTCGTGAAGCTGGCCTAGGTCCGTGCCGCCGATGGCGTGGCGCACGGAGACAAGCACCTCGGCGCCGGCTTTGACCAGCACGCCCTCATCGACGGCAACATAGACCGTCCCGTCCTCCTTGGTCTCGTAGGTGAGAATTCCGGGCGCAAGCGCGGCCACGCAGTCGAGCCTATGGGGGAGTATTCCAAACGATCCGTCTGGAGTCTCGGCGACGATGCGGGACACCTCTGTCTTCTCCGCAAAGATCTTGAAGGGGATTAGGAGCTTAAGATTCATGGGAGGCCGCGGGCGCGATTTTCGGTGGCGGCGCCGCCTTCTTCGCCTCGCCAATCGCCCCGATCATGTAGAGCGCGCTCTCAGGGTAATCCTTGAACTCGTCGTGCAGGATGCGTTCGCATCCATCAAGCGAATCCTTGAGGCTGACGGTTTTCCCCTTGATTCCGCTAAACTGCTCCGTGGCGAAAAACGGCTGCGTGAGGAACCGCTCCAGTCGCCGGGCGCGGGCGACCGCCTTTCCATCCTCCGGTGAAAGCTGTTCCATGCCGAGCATCGCTATGATGTCCTTGAGGTCCTGGTACTGCGCCAGAGTCTTACGGATCTCCTGCGCCAGGTTGTAGTGGCGCTCCCCGACTATGCCGGGCGTCGCCATCTTCGAGCTGGACTGGAGAAGGTCTATTGCCGGGAAAAGGCCCTCGCTCGCCCGCTTTCGCGAAAGAACGATCGACGCGGAGAGATGTGAAAAGACATGCACCGCCGCCGGGTCGGTCAGGTCGTCAGCGGGAACGTAGACCGCCTGGATCGACGTGATCGCTCCTGCCTGCGTGTTGGCAATGCGCTCCTCCAGCCCCGAGAGTTCGGTGCTCAGCGTCGGCTGGTAACCCAGCCGGGACGGCATCTGTCCCATAAGGCCGGACACCTCCATGCCCGCCTGGATGAAGCGGAAGATGTTATCGACCAGGAAAAGGACATCCCGATGCTCGTCGTCGCGGAAATATTCGGCCATCGTCAGCGCCGCGTGTCCGACCCGCGATCGGCTGCCTGGCGGCTCGTTCATCTGGCCATATACCATCACCATGTTCTGGAGCACCCCGGCGTTCTTCATGTCACGGTATAGCTCTTCGCCTTCGCGGCAGCGTTCGCCGATTCCGCAGAAAATGCTCACCCCCTGCTGATGCCCGATCATGTTGTGGATCATCTCNNCCTTGATGCCCGTCTCGAAGATTTCCGACCGCGTCGAACGATCCGCTAGCGGCGGCGGGGCCCGGTGGATGGTGCGCCACTGAACATCCGCTGGCGCCGGCTGCCGGTCGATGGCGCGCCCGAATACGTCGAACATGCGCGAAACGATGGCCTTTCCCACGGGCGCCTTGAGGGGGCCGCCGGTGTCTTCCACCGGCATGCCTCGCGCCAGGCCCTGGGTGGGTGTCATTGCGATGCCCCGGACCCGGCGGGCGTCGAGCTGAGCCATGACCTCGATGATGACCTGGCCGTCCGCGCCGGCGCGAAGGAGCGAATAGACGGGCGGCAGGGAATGGTCGAAGCGTATGTCGACAACGCTGCCGCGCACGGAGACGACTGAACCTGGGCTGGGCCGCCGGGTCTTGTCTTCCATGTGCGTTTCAGTGCTTCCGCCAGCTGTCAAATGCAGGTGTCCGCGGCTTCTTTTGGCGATGGGCCTTCATGCCTGATGATGAGGCGCAATCGGCAACCCAGCCATGGGGTATACTACCCAATCCCGTTTCAGCGCAAAGCGGCGATGTCGGACCCGAAGACCGGATGCACTAGCACTACTCCGTTAAG
>PLKS01000005.1 GCA_003140665.1 Opitutaceae bacterium | reverse complement strand
CCGGCCTTCCGTCGTTGTCGAAGTCCCCGATCGCCACGCCCGTCCCGATGGAGCCGCCGTTGTATTGTTGGAACAGGGCGCCCCTCATCTGTGGATCGGCGTACTGGTTTTCCGTCCGCACGCCAGTGGCTTCGGGCGGAAGCAGGGTGAACATGGTCTTTCCGGGCGGGCCGGAGCGCGGATTCAACTTGTGCCCCACCAAAGGCGCGGTCTCAAACGGGACCGGCTTGGTCTGGGGAGTTTCCTGGGCCGCGACCCGAAGCCAGCCGCGCAGGCCGAAGCCCACGGCGGCGGCAGAGGACCGCACGATCATTTCCCGACGATTCATAGTGCTGTTTTTGTCCTTTCCAATGTTAGCGTACAACTTAAGGCCGACAGGTTAGCGCACCTCCGCGCTGCCATTCGGCTTCATGTCATATAACCCCCTACTGCAATCGAGCGCGCAAGGTCGGGGGCACAAGGCTGAGCGCGAGGGCGTGTTCCGCCAGCGGCATGGCCACTCCCAATCCGCGACACAAAACCAGCAGCCGGTAAACGGACCCCGGTGAGAGTGAACGGATGCGGCCACCATCGATGGCATTGATACACAGATTCAATTGTTTCTTGGCGAGCGCCGTGACTTTGGCTCGGGCCAAAACCACCGCGAGATCGACGCGGCGGTCCCATGAAATCAAGGGCTGAACTCTCAGCGCCAGGCGTGACTGCAGCACCTTCAGGTCCTTGGCCAATTCGGCATCATCGTGGATGGCGGCTGCCACCTGGGCACGGGCGACCCAGGCGCCGAAATCGGTGGAGAATCGGGTCAGCCCCTCGGCCGCCGACCGGGCTCGGTCCAAATCCCCTATTTCGGCAAAATACAGCGCGATATTGCTCAGGGTGGTCGCGTCATCCTGTTCATCGACAACCTCTAAAACCGTTACGGACTGGTCCTCGAAACCCGGGATGGAAGGCAACGGGTAGGCCAGGGGACGCAGCCAGCGCGGAAGAGTCGTGAATTTCAGTTTATCGATGAAGGTTCCTTCGATTTGACCGTCGGCAGCGCGGGCAAAGTCATCGAAGAACGTGTCCCAAGACAGCAGGACGATGTGCGTGATGTTGCGGCGATTCACCATTTCCTTCGCCACTTGGACGTTCCGGGCGCTCATGATGCGAATGGCGGCCCTTATGCCGTCTTTGTTTTCATCGCTCACCGAGCCGAGGCCACGGAACGCCCCATAATAGCAAAGGGCAATGGATGCGCTGGGGGGCGAAAGCACGATCACGGTCCCCGGAGCGGAATGCTGGCTGATCCAACCCGCAAGATCGCGCAGAATCAGGTCCTGAAGCTCTGTTCGGCCAAGGACATCGCCCCGGCTTGGCCGGTCCCAACCCAAAACGTAAATTAACCCGGGGGCTAGCAAGACGACGACGACGCTGATCCAGCCGAGGCGTGCCTTGGGGCCAATCGTCTGGGAGGAAATCCCTGGCGCCACCGCGGCCAGGGTAACCAGCAGCAATGCATCGAGGGTTTGCCACCAGGTGAGCTTAACGCAGGCGAGGGATAGGGCCACCATCACCGGTCCCAGCGTGATCGCAACTGCCGCCCGGGTCGGCTTCGCGATCTGGCGATTCTTCAGCACCCAGATGGCCGGAAGCAGCGCGCCCAACGGCGCCAGCGTCAGCCACAGCCAGATCGAAGGTCCCTGGATTCCTATCCATGCCGCCAGGTTTGGCGCCACGATCCCGCCGCGGAGCCGAGTCAGATGCGAGCTCAGGCTGTCGAGAACGAAAAGATCGACGCCGTGACGGATCAGGAGCGCGGCGGGCACGGCGATCACGACCGCGATGGACAACGAAACCAGGACGAGATTCTTGGGGGACCGGGAGAAGGTCCGGGTTTGCAGCCAGGCGCTTGCCTGGACCAGCAGCTCTCCCGCGCCGAGCCACGCCAGGCCCTGGAGCGGGTGGACATACGACAGTTCCCACGTCCAGAGTTCGGAAGGCGAGTATTCGATCAGTGAGGCCAGAATCGTGGTCGCGGCTCCCGCGCAGGCCCAAGCGCGCCATGGAAGCAGAGGTGTCGGCCCGTTTGCGGGCGTATTGCCGCGCGGAGCGAGGAGGGGGACGAGGAGACCGCCGCCGGCAATTCCCCACAGGACCGGAAGCTGCACGGAAACTTTGACCCACAAGCCCAATCCGCCCGCGATGCCGGCAAGAATGAACCATCGTCGCCTGGCTTTCTCGTTTTCGGGCGCTGCCGCGGCAGCGCAGGAAAGAAGCAGTACGCTCGCCATCGCGAGAGCCTGAGCGAGACCTCGGTCATCAGGCGCGCCCGGCCAAAACCCCGTGATGAAGGGAAAAAGAGAGACCAGGCCGACGGATACGAGAGAGGCGGAAAGCGAACCAAAACACTTCGCGGCGAGAATCGCCGATCCCAATATGGTAATTCCCCATAAAAGCGGATCGGCCAAGAGAGCTGCCTTTTCGACCAACGTCGAGGGGGACGCTCCAGTGGCCAAATGCTCACACCAGGCGAGGAAACCCAGCCACCATCGATAAGGTGAGGGCGTAAGCACGGTCCGGCCGAAAGGCGCATTTTCATAATCGATGTGGCGCACTCTGGCTTCGCCGCGATTCAGCATGCGCTGGGTTTGCGCGAGCCAGTGGTAACTCGCGTCGAGTTGATCGGGTATGGGCAGCGAATTGTTGGGCGTCAGTTCTGCATCGCCTGGAGCGGAGCCGGTGACGCCCCCGGTGTGATTCTCAGCGGGGGCTCCGATGGTTGAGAGGTAATCGAGGCGATTGATTCGGGCCGCGGTGTTCCAAATGAGAATGGCGCCGGCCCCCAGCAGGAATGCAATCCAGGCCGAGGAGAAATGCCGTCGCGATTTCATTGGGATTGCGGGTTGCCCAAAGCAGCCGCATGCAAGGTCGCCGGCAAGCTCTTCCTAGGACTTGCGCGGTCGTTTCTGAGGACGGCCACAGCGACCGTGCGCACGCGACCTAAACCTCGCAGCCGGTCTTTACTCCAATCGCCGGCCGCAATGTCCCGCCGTCGTGCCAGTGTCCGTGAACTTGAAGTGTACGGGGAAGTTGGGGAATCCCGCGTTCCCCGGCCTGCAGTTTCGAAAACAACATGTCGACCGCGGCGCGGCCAATCTCCTCGGAATGCTGCTTGACCCCGGACCAATCCGAATGAACCCGGGTCACGTCGAGCGAGACAAGGCCGATATCCTTCCGAATATGCCTGCCGCTGCCCGCCAGCCAGGCATCCATGAAGTTGGGTTCGTTGCGGAATGTTGAGAGAGTCAGAACGCAGTCGACCTTGTGCTTGTCGACCCAGCTCAAGAATAGGTCGACGTTCATCTGCGTCGGCAGGAGCGGCGGGATCTGGGCCAACGAAGGCATTGTCACTGAAAGCCCTGCGTAACCGAGGGACCAGCGACCGTCGGTTATATGGTCCTGATACTTTTCAATCGCGAGGCCGATGCGGCGGTAGCCGCATTGCATGATCGTCCTGGCGGCCATTGTCACGGCCTCCGAATGGTCGCTCAAGACGCAATCGAGACGTGGCGATGCGATTTGGTGGCCCACTTGAACAATTGCAAAATCGTTCCATGGAAACGAGATTGTGTGCGGCTCCGTCGGAAATGCCGCCAGGAGAGCGCCGGTAATCCCTCGGGCCCCGAGAATCCCGCCGAGCCGCTGCCCCGTCATCCCATTCGAACACAGTGTGAACTCTGTGATTCCGTATCCGAATGATTCGGCCCGTTCGCGCGCCGCCTCCCAATTGCTTTGGAGAGTGGGGGTTGCCCGCCATTCATGGGAGTCGGCGACCGGTGTCACGAATGCGATGGTACCAAGATGATTCTGTGCCTCGCCGCGGCGGGTGGCTCGCATAACTTGGCCCACCAGCGCATTGTGCTTGTAACCGACGGCCGTCGCAGCAGCGGAGACTCGCAGCTGCGTGGAATCCGCCATCTTCGCAGCGCCGCTCAGGCAGCGCGATGCGGTGGAAATGGAAACTCCTGCCTTTCTTGCAACGGCTTGGAGTGTGGACGCCGTGCGGGGTGGCACAACGGTGTTCATGTCTCTTAGAGTTCCTGATGCGCCTGGAACCCGCAGTCAAGCGATCTACGGAGGATTGCCTTCAAGCGATCCCGGAAAGCTGGCGTTTGACCCAGCGGAGTTCCCTTAAAACAAGGGTAACACACTCCACTCCCAGGACCGGCTGATTACGTACCGGGAGACCTCGCCTATCGGTGTTATGCATTCGAACCAATGAACCTCCTACGCGTTATTCTCGCTTGCGTCGTACTGACCGCATTATCCGCCAGCCGCATCGCCGCCCAAGACGAATCGCCCAGCCTCGTCCGGAACGTTCCGGCGGCATTCCCCCCCGAGCTCAAGGCGCGGTCCAAGAGTCACATTCGTACAAGCCGGCCCAAGGCTTGCACGCCACGTTCGATCCTTGAGCTCCAAGGATAGCCGCAGTTGATTCTAATGAAATTGCGAAATCTGCCGTCAGGCGAGAAAAAGGGGCCAGGGGCAATGGCGATTCCTTCATTCAGGGCCCGATAAAACAGATCCATTGAATCGACCTTGGCAGGTAGTTCGCACCAAAGAACGAATCCGCCCGCCGGACGTGATAATCTAATTCCTTCCGGGAACGTGTGTCCGATCGCATCGCGCATCTTAGCGACCTGCTGGCGGCAAGATTCCCTGAAGGACCGCATAAAACGGTCGTATCCTCCGTCTATTAGGAACTCGGCCACCGTGAGCGCCGGCAGCAAGGGATTCGCGGCGGAATGCACCTTCTTTAGCGCCAGCACGCGTTCCTGCCATTTTCCAGCTGCGATATAGCCGACCCTGTAGCCCGGCGCGAGGCTCTTTGAAAATGAGCTGCAGTGGATGACAATCCCCGTTGGATCGAAGGCCTTGAGGGCCAATGGCCTCGCCCCTTGATGAGCCATGTCGCCGAATAGGTCATCCTCGATTATGGGCAAACCCCGGCTCGCGGCGATGCGAACTACCTCCTTCTTGTTCTGGTCGGGCATGACGAAGCCGACCGGATTGTGAAAATTCGGGACCAGCAGCAGGGAGCTTACACGCTTTTTTCTGAGTGCCACTGCCAGCGCGTCTAGGTCGATTCCCTCATTCGCGTGAACCGGAATAGGGAGGGCCTTTAGTCCAAATTCCCTTAGCTGGCGGAGAAGTCCGAAAAACGTGGGCGATTCCACAACAATGGTATCGCCAGGCGAAGAAACCGCTTTGAGGGCCAACGCAATCGCCTCGGTGGCCCCAAGGGTTATGCAAAGATCGTCCGGTGCAAGATTCAATCCAGCTGCCAATGAGCGGCGGGCGATTTCGCGGCGAAGCATGAGCGGGCCCTCCGTAGGTCCATAGTTGCCCCCATTGGCGCCAAGGCGGCGCGCAACGCGCGACATGACACGGGCGAGGCGGAGTCCGGGCAAGAGATCCGGGCTGGGGACAGCGCTGCCAAATGGAATCTTGGCGGGATCGTAGTCGTCACTTCGAAGCAAGCTGAGCGGATCGGTATCGGATAGGTCAGACACCCTCGGCGGAGAGGGAATCGAAAGCAGTTCGGGGATTGAATCTGACAAGCGAGCGCTAACGAAGAATCCCGATTTCGGCCGCGCTTCGACATAGCCTCGCGCTTCCAGCGTGGCGTAGGCGTGCATCGCCGTCGGGACGCTGACACGCTGCTCCCGACTGAACCGCCTAACCGACGGCATCCGGTCTCCCGGGCGAAAGGAGCTGTTGCGGATCATCTTCTCAAGCGAATCAGCCAACCGAAGATAGATCGGCTGCATTGGCATAGCCGGTCTCCGCCGGCTTCTTTCGGGGCTAGATACAGAAGGGGCCTTCATGTTCTTATACAGATAATGAAGCCACCAACTGTATAAGCAATGTTTTTTTATGTCTGCATCTGTTAACAATCGTCATTCTGCGATATCGTAGGAGATGCAATATAAGCATCGGTTGCACAAAGGACCGGCCGAATGCCGGTCAGTTGTAGTTGTGTTGGCGTGGAGGGGCCGCACTCGGCTCCTCCATGCCTTTCTTTTCGCGTTCCGATCTGCTGGCGATCTTGGCCGCGCAGCCCATTAGAGTGCGACCGCCTACACGCCCATGGAATCGATTCTCCAGGACATTCGCTATTCGTGGTTGGTGATGCGAAAGAATGCGGGCTTCACATTCGTCGTGATCATGACCCTGGCATTGGGAGTCGGCGCGAATACGGCCGTGTTCAGTGTCGTGAAATCCGTCCTATTGAACCCACTTCCCTACCCGAATTCCGAACGTTTGGTAAAAGTGACGTTCAGCAAACCCGGAGCGGGGCTATATGACATTCCCTTTTCGGAGCCGGAACTGAACGACCTCAGATTGGAAACGAACGTCTTCGAAGAGGTGAGCGTGGTTTGGCCCACCAGCGGCAATTTGACAGGTGGAAGTCATCCGGAACGACTGGAACTGCTCGCAACCAGCCCCAACTATTTCTCCATGCTCGGTGCCATACCGCAGCTTGGACGGCTATTTGGGCCGCAGGATATTGCGCCCGGGTTTGCCGAGGCCGTGGTCATCAGTGACGGGTTATGGCGGCGCCTGTATGGCGCTGACCCAAATATCCTGGGCAAGAGGGTATTTCTCGACGACGACCCCTACACCATAGTCGGAGTTCTTAGGCCCGAATTTCGACACCCGGGGAGGACGCTCACCAAGGATGTTGAAATGTGGGTGACCGCGGGATTCCGGGCGGACCCTTTCCCCCTTGGGCGGAGCCAACGGCTGATCCCTGGTGCGATCGCCCTTGTAAGGCCCGGGCTGAACCCATCCCAAGCTCATCAGAAACTTGATGCCATGGCGGCCGCCACAAGGCTTGGGTATCCGGGTGATTACCATGCACAGGACCAATGGTCCGTGGAACTTCAGCCCCTTTTGGAATCCCTTGTCGGAAATGTCAGGCCGATGCTGTTGGTTCTGATGGGGGCCGTCGTCGTCATCTTGCTCATTGGATCCGTGAATATCGCAAATCTACTCCTCGCCCGCGCATCGACCCGGCACAAGGAGATGGCCCTGCGTTCGGCACTGGGCGCAACCGGATCGCGCATGATTCGCCAGCTGCTGACCGAGTCGCTCATGCTCTCTTTGATTGGCGGGGGACTCGGCATCCTCTTCGCCATAATAGCAATACGCGTCATTGTTCTGCTCGCGCCCCCCGGAGTTCACAGGCTTAACGAGGTAAGCATTGACTGGGCAGTCCTCGGATTTGCGCTGCTGATCACCGTCATCACCGGCTTGGCATTTGGCCTCGTTCCGGCGCTTCAGTCGTCGAGAACGGACATGTATTCGAGTATTCGCGAGGGATCCCTGGGTTCGGGCCAGAGCAAGAGGATCGGCCGGTACCGCATTTGGCTGATAATGTCCGAAATGGCGCTGACGGTCGTGCTGATGATCGGAGCCGGATTGTTGCTGCGGACATTCTGGGGACTGCTCCGCGAGGATCCTGGATTCAATACCTCCCGGGTGGTGACCGCCGGCATTTGGCTACCGAATCCGAACGATCCGAAAACTGACCGATATTCAACCATCGAGGTTCAAGGCGGCTTTGTTCGCGAGGCCCTCCGTCGAATAAGCGGGATACCGGGAGTGGAGCTCGCTGCAGCCACGTCGTCACTTCCCTCCGGGTCGAGCCAGGTGAATTATGCCCCCCTCGCGATCGAGAACCAGCCAATCGAATCCTCAAGCGATGCAAAGGCGGAATGGATTCGCGTGAGCCCAGACTATTTCAAGGTGCTGGAAATCCCCTTGCAGCACGGGCGCCTGTTTAACGAGGACGACAAGTCGGGCAAACCAGAGGTCGCGATAATAGACAAGGCGACCGCAGGCCGCTATTGGCCTGGCGCCAATCCCTTGGGCAAACGGA
>PLKS01000026.1 GCA_003140665.1 Opitutaceae bacterium | reverse complement strand
CCATGGATGCGAGTACATGACCCGCGGCGTCGTTGTCATCCTGGGACATGTCGGGAAGAACTTCGGCGCCGGGATGAGCGGGGGCCTGGCCTTCGCCTATGACGAGCACAACGCGCTGGCCGGGCGAATCAACCCACAGATGGTCTCGGTCGAGCGGCTCAATAACGAGGAGGAGGTCGCCTCGCTGAAGCAGCTCGTCTCGGTCCACGAGAAGCTCACGGGCAGCCCGCACGCGCGGGCGCTCCTCGAGTCGTGGGAGACCGCGATCAGCAGGTTCTGGAAGGTCGTTCCCCACTCCGTGACGCCCGACGCGCCGAAGCAGGTCTACACGTTCGACACGACGAAGATGCCGATCGCCGTGTAGCCGGCCGCCGGGCCATCACTCCACGGATTCGATCAGGTGCGCGACCGGGCCAAGCCGGTCCGCGATCTTCACCACGTCGCCCACGCGGCGGCCCACCAGCTGGCGGCCGAGCGGCGATGCCACCGTGACGACCGTGGCGGCCGATTCGCCGTCCGTCGCCTCCAAGCCGCCGGACTGGGGGCCCATGAGGTACGCGGCCCGGCGCCCGTCGGCCTCGAGGGTGACAACGGCCCCCGCGGCGATCCCCTCGCCCGCCCCGAAGACGCGGAGGGAAAGCGCCTTCCATGCCGTGATGGAGGCGGCGATCTCGGTCGCGAGCCTGGCCTGGCCGGCGGCGAGGTAGGCCGCGCTCTGGCTTCGCATGTCGTACTTGTCCTCGGCCCTGCTCTCCTCGTTGGTAGCCTCGCTGCGCGATCCCAGGGCCGCCTCCGTCTGGAGCGCGAGCTCGGCCTCGAGCTGGGCGATGATCGACCGCGTAAGGGCGCACTTGTCCATGGCTGTGTTTTGAGCGTATCTCGTTGTTGCCGATGCCGTCAAAGCCCATTCCCGGATCCACGGGGGAGGTCCTCACCTGCCTCCCGTCGCCCTATGTCGCGCACGGGGCGACAGGGCTCCTCTACCTTCCCCGGTTCATCGCCAAGTGCAAGTATGTCAAGGAGCACGGGTCGCTTCCCGCGAGCTATGCGAATAACTTCAAGCGGGGGATCGACCGGTTCCTCTGCCTGCACCTGGGGATCGACCCGGGCGACGTGGAGCGCATCGTCCGCGAGTCGGCGGACGACGCGGGGATCGAGCGGGGGCTGGCCCGTCTTCTGCCGGCGGACACCCGCGCCGCAGGATGGAACCGCGAGCTTGTGCAGAAGGGGATGACCGCCGCAGGCCGGGAGTTCCTCAGGACGGCGCTCACGGCCATGGGGTGCGCCGACAGGGTTGGCGACATCAGGAGCGTGCCCGACCTGATCGATTTTGACGAGGGGAGGATCGAGTGACCAAGGGACAGAAGGTGGTGTGCATCAATGATGCCTTCAGTGAGTTCGTGACGGCGATCTACAGGCAGCTCCCCGTGAAGGGCAGGACCTACACGATCCGCGAGGTGTTCCTCGGCCGGGAGAGGATCGTCAAGGGGGGCGACTCGGCGACGGTGGGCCTCCTGCTCCATGAGCTGGTGAATCCCCCCGACCCCTTCCACGCGGGCAAGGAGGAGCTCGGGTTCTCCTCGGAGCGGTTCGCCCCCCTGGAGGAACTGCCGCCCGAGGAGGTGGCCGCGGGGGCGGAGATCGAGGCCGCCCCGGGCGACCACGGGTACGGCCAGAATTGAACGGCGCGCCTAGGGCAGGTTCGGGGCAAGCCCGGAGAGCGCGGGACGTCCCACGTGGCGCCGGATCGACTCCAGGTTCTCCCGGACGAGGGCGCCCATCGACTCGCACTGGCGGTATTCGGGCCTTTCGTAGTGCTCGGCGAGCGACTCGCGCAGAAGGTGGACCTTCTCCGGTGGCGATATCGGGTCGATCTCCATCTCCGCGATGAGGAGGCCGAGGCGCCCGGCGGCAAGCTCGGCGCGCTGGAGCATCATCGTCTGCTCCTCGCGCTGGTACTGGTTCGCCGTCTCGAGGCGCAGGTGCTTCGCGCAGAAGAGCGCGAGCGCCGCGTTCTCCTTGAAGAACTGCGGGCGGTAGAAGTTCTTCCTGCCGTTGTAGGTCTGCTGGTCGAAGTCCATCGCCCGGATGCGGAGCTGGAAGTCCTCAAAGTCCGGGGTCACGACGAACACGAAGTTGTAGGAGCGCATGTCGCCAAGGAGCCGCACAAAGCACCGCTCGTTGAACTTGACGAGCTCCTTGGCCACCCGCACGGGGCTCAGGTCGGGACGGTGGAGCCAGCGGGTGATGAAGATGTCCCCGGGTATCCCCGGGATGTGCTCCTCGACGAGCGTGCTCCCGTGCGTGATGAAGTTGAGGCGGTTGGGTGAAAGCAGGTGCTCGAGCTCGAGGCCGTAGACCCGCGACGCGTCGGCCTTCTTGATGTAGAAGTAGTCCTGGTTGTCGTTGTACGCGTTGACGATCCGGATCCGGAAGGGCGTGGAGTTCCCGAACGTGCAGAAATCCACGCGGTCCGCGTAGAGGTGCTGGACGACCGACATGTCGCCGTCGACCTTGATCAGGGCGTACACCTCCTTGAGCGCCTCGTTCAGGGCGCGCATCTCGTTCCCGTCGTAGATCACGGTGTCCCAGAGCGTCGGCTTGCCGTCCGCGTCCGCGAGCGGGATGACCTCGGTGAAGCCGCGCAGCCGCTCGTAGGTGACCGGGAGCTCCCTCTCCCTCTTGTACCTGCGCAGGTACTGGCGCAGCCCGTCGCGCACGGGAAACGTCGGCTTTTTCCGGGTCGCCGGAAGCGCGCTGTCCTGGATCGCTGCGTCGGCCATCCCCGAGGAATGTCAGTCCGGGCCTGGTGACTTGTCGCGGTATTCGCCCCAGTGCGCGGCGAGCTCGTGCGTCACGCGGCTTCCCACCCGGTACGCGGCCTCGAGCGCGGGGATGTAGCCCGCGTACTCGGAATGAAGGCTCTTGTTCACGTCCTGCTTCGGGGCCTGCATGCAGTAGTTGCTCGCCGTCCGGAGAAAGAGGACCCGCTGGAAATCGACCCTTCCCATCTTCGAGAGGCGGCTCAACGCCGCGGCGATGCCCTGGTCCTCCATGTCCGACATCGCAAACTCGCCCTTGCCATCCGTCCACAGCCGCGTCCAGTCGCTGGCCCATTGCGTAAGCGCCTTGCCGTGCCAGTAGCGGCACGAGCCAAAGGTCTCGCCGTAGAGGACGAAGGGGGGCTTCTGCGCGTTCGGGAATCCCTCGTAGAGCGCCCGGTAGGCCTTCATCGCGTCCGAGTCCGGGATCTGGGTGTCCTTCGTCAGGCCGTAGGCCCAGGCCACGAGCGCCGGATTCAGGGGGTAGGCCATCGTGGCGGGCTCCCAACCCTCGTACGTGGGCTTCTGGTTCGGGACCTTGGACCCGATCGGGATGATCGCGTAGGGCCAGGAGGGGTCGGCCTCGCGCGAGTCGATCTCGTAGGCGACGTCTCCGTCGACCACGTAATGCGCCCATGCGGCGCTCCCGATGGAGGCGACCGCGGGATTGACGCCCGCGATGCCGTTCACGACCCAGTACGTCCTCGAGAAATCGAACTTGCCGCTCATGACGAGCGCCATGATCTGGTTGGAGGCGCGGACCGTCGCGCCGGACACGACGCCGATCGTCCCGTTCCCGTCGGTCAGGACCGGATGGTCCACCCCCGGCACGTCGATCTTCTGCGTCCAGTCCTCCCGCTCGACCCAGAACTGGAATTCCCCGGGCCTGTCGCCGCGGTCCGCCCCCACCTCGAAGGTGACGACCACCGCCACCTTGACCGGGATGGGGTCCGCCCCCAGCCCGGCGGCGCAGAGCAGGAGCGCGGGAATCAGGAACCGAAAGGCGCGCGTCATCGGGTCGGTCAATTGTCGGCCGGGGGCGGCGGAACCGAACCCGGCGACTTGCCGGTCCCGGTCGAATTGTACCTGGGCGTCAGCTCCTGGGTCGCCTGGTCGATCCGGGTGCAGGCCTTGTTCAGGGCGTCGGACACCACGCTGATATAGTCTATGGCGTCGGGCCACCGGTGCCCCTCGATGGCCTCGCGCACGGCGGGCAGCGTCTTCGCGGAGTAGCCCGTGCTTTGGCCGGGCGCGTACAGCATGTGCTTGTACCATCCCCTGCCGCCGGGAAGCCCCCGCTCGCTCGAGAGGTCCTGCTCGATCCCCTGGAGGATGCCGTTCAGGCGCGCGAGGCTCGCGGCCGAAAACAGGAAGTCGGTGGCCGAGGCCCGCGCAAAGGCGTCGTCATAGGCCTTCGCGCTCTTCTTGAGCCGGTTCACGGCCCGGTCCAGAGACTCGAAGATAAGGATCGGGACGTCGGCCGGGCTCGAGGGCGGCAGATACGTCTCCTGGGGATCGGCCGCCAGCTTGAAGACGCCGTCGTCGATGAGGCCGTTGAGCTTCGCGGCGTTCTCCCGCTCAGAGTCCGTCAGCCTCTCGACTTCGGTGACATAGCGTCCGACGGTGTCGGCAAGGTCGGTGAACCTCATGGGCAGCACGTCGGCCTCCGACGTCCGCAGCACAAGCCGGGCCGCCGTTTCCGCCAGGGCCACGCAGTACGCGAACTTCGGGTCCCCAAAGCGGATGAAGTGGTCGAACGAGTCGTACGTGGAGTGGTAGATCGAGGCTTCCACGTCCTCGCCGGCGTAGCCGAGGTTGATCGACGAGACCCCCAGGTGCTGGAGGAAGGGCGTGTAGTCGGAGCCCGAGCCCAGCGCGCCGAGGGGCAGGTCGCCGCCCGCGTTCGCCGCCTTGAGCATCGCCTGCTCGTCCGAGTTGGGCGCCGTCTCGGGGCCCCGCCTCTCGACGGCCGTGATCCTGACCCTGGCGCGCAGGCGGTCGATGACGCTCGCCCCCGTCTCCGGGTCGAGCACGGAGCCCGCGACCTCGTTCACGAGGCGCTGGAACGAATGGCTGCCCCCGGCGAAGAGGAAGCCGCGCCCGTTGGTGTCGGAATTGACGTAAAGCACGACCTTGTGCCGGAGCTCGTCGGCATGCGTCTCGGCCCATTCGGTCGAGCCGAGGAGGCCGGGTTCCTCGCCGTCCCAGCTCGCGTAGACCAGGGTCCGCCTCGGTTTCCAGCCGGCCCTGGCCAGCGCACCGATCGCCTTCGCCTCGGCCATGACCGCGATGTTGCCCGCGAGGGGATCCCAGGCCCCGAAGACCCATCCGTCGTGGTGGTTTCCGCGGACGACCCATTGGTCGGGAAGCTCGGACCCCTTCATCACCGCGATCACGTCGTAGATCGGCTTCAGGCTCCAGTCGGAGGAGATCGCCAGGTGCACCTTGGCCGGCCCGGGGCCTATGTGGTAGGTGAAGGGCAGCGCGCCGCGCCAGCCCGCGGGGGCGACTTGCCCGTCCAGCGCCGCGAGGAGGGGCCTCGCGTCCGCGCTGGAGATCGGGATCACCGGAATCTTGAGGATGGTCGGGGCGTCCTCGATCTTGAGGCGCTTCGCGTCCTTGGTGGCGCCTATGCCGGGGGTCAGCGGATCGCCGGAGTACAGCGTGATGTCCGCGATGGAACCGCGCTGAACGCCGTCGTCCGGGCGATAACCCCCCTTGGGATAGATGTCGCCCGACCAGTAGCCGTCCTCGTGGGGGTCGGAATAGATGATGCACCCGGCGGCGCCGTGCTCCTGCGCAAGCTTGGCCTTGAGCCCGCGCCAGCCGCCGCCGTAGCGCACGATCACGATCTTTCCCTTGACGTCCAGGGCGCGCCTCTCGAGCTCGGCGTAGTCGGCCGGCATCCCGAAATTGACATAGACGAGGTCCGCCGTCACGTCCCCGTCCGCGCAATAGACGTTGTAGGGGGGGAGGGCACCGGCGGTGTGGCCCGACGTCCGGTCGCCGGCGATCTCGGGCTCATTCAGCCGGGCCTTGAAGTCCACGGGGGCCACAAGCTCGAGCGAGACGCTCTTGGGCGTCGGGTACAGGACATCGAATGTCTCGATCCGCGCGTCCCATCCCCACTCCTTGAACTTCCCGAGCATGAAATCCGCATTCGCCTTGTCATGAGGCGAACCCACCTGGTTCGGCTCCGAGGACATCCGCTCCAGCCATACCCGCAGCTCTCCCGGGTCGAGCGCCGCATCGAGGTCCTTTTCGCGCTGCTGCTCGGCCGCCGAGGACGCGGACCTGAAGCCCAGGAGCCCGCCCTGCGCGGCAATTGCTGCCGGGCCTGACAGCGCCGCAGCGGCAAGCGCTGGGCCTAACATTCGCATCAATTTCATCGGCAGAAGGAAGCAATTCCCTCGGCGAAGAGCAAGCGCCCAAGGCGGCCGGCAGCCTCCTTTTGGTTCCCGGGAACGCCCATGGCGCGACAAAAGCAGCGACATGCCGGGCTTTTTGGTCCAGAAACGGCCGTCTCCCGCCGCCGGCAGCGGAAAGGCGGCCCAAACTCGCGCCCACCAGAAATGGAACCAGAAGCGGCTTCACCCAGCCCCAGAGGCAGGCGGCTTGGGATCGCCGTCGCCGCGGGCATCCTCTCCGTCGGCTGCGGGCTGCGGTTTGCCTATCTCAGCGGCCCCTACGCCCAGCCGGACGAGCCGATCGCCCCTTATGTGGTCTCGCGGGTGCTGACCAGCCCCTATCTCGACACCAACTGGGCGCACACGCCCATCGGGAGGGAATTTGGCGAAGCGCAGTATAACTTCTCGTCCTACTACCTCACGCTGGGCCTCCTGGAGCGCATCCGGGCGATGGCCGGCGCGCACCCGGTCGACGGCAACATCAACGCCAGGATCGTGTTCTACCGCGCCTGCTCGGCCGGGTTCGGCACGCTGGGGCTCGCGCTTGCCATGCTGCTGGCCTTCAGGATCCAGGGCTGGAAACTGGCCCTCGGCGCGGGCCTCTGGATCGCGATCAATCCGCTGCTTGTGCAGGACAGCCATTACGCGAGACCGGAGGCCTTCCTGACCCTCACGACCCTTGGGCTGCTCTGGACATGCCGGACCCGAGGACTTTCGCCCGGCTGGCGGTCCCTCCTGGCGGGGGCGCTGTTCGGGTTCCTGGTCGCCTGCAAGGTGACGCTGCTGCTGTGGTTCTGGCTGCCGCTCATGGCCTGCTTCCAGGGCGCGGGCGAGTGGACGCGCTGCACGTGGAGGACGAGGCTGGCGCGTGCCGGCCTCGTCGCCGCCGGCGCCATCGGCGGGNNAGAACGGATATGCCGGCACGTTCAACTTCTACTCGCACGACTCCGGCGCGATGGTCTGGGATTTCCTCGGGCGCTACCTGGTCGCGACCGCCGGGTGGGGCTTGGCGTGCCTTTTTGCGGCCGGCGCGGCGCATGCCGCCGCGAGGCGCCAATGGCGCCAGCTCCTGATGATCTACCTGCCTGCTGTTTCCCTTGTGGCGTTCATGGGGGTGCAGCGGTCCTTTTTCGAGCGGAACCTCAGCCATGCCATTCCCCTGTACCTGCTGGGCGCCGGCCTCGGGCTGGCCGCATTGACGGAGTGGGATCCCCTCCGCCGGTGGTCCCGCCCGCTGTTCGCCGCCTTCGCCGTCGCCGCCGCGCTCGCCCCCGCGGCGCTGACGGGACGGCTGGTGCTCGAGGGTTTTCCCGGCCGGTTCGAGAAGCTGCGTGTCAGCGAGCTGGCGGGAATCCTCGCGTCGATCAAGCCCCGCGTTCCCGACGCGGCCCACCTGGTGACCGCGGCCTCGGACAGGGATCTTTGGTTCCAGCGAAGGTGGGAAGTCAGCCCGGCCACGTACGTCGTGCTCTGGCAGGACGTCAACCCGGAGGTCACGCGGGAGTGCCTCCGGCGGCTGCACGAACGATTTGAATTCGAGGAGCTGGCGGTGCTGCCCGGGCTGTTTGACGACCTGCCCNNCGCGACTACCTGGGCAGGACAGTGAGGGTGCTCGTCTTTCACGGAGTGCGCGGGTCTCCGCCGGGCGCTGACGGCAGCCGCCCACCCCGGTGAAGGCGCCCTTCCCCCGCGAGAGCGCGTTCGAGGGCTCGCCGCGGGCGGATCGCATTGTCGCACTTATCGTTTGCGAACGAATTCCCGGCGTGGCACCCTGCGGACCCATTTCTCCGCACCCATGAACCCGCGCATCGTC
>PLKS01000159.1 GCA_003140665.1 Opitutaceae bacterium | reverse complement strand
TGCGCGGCGGGGGAATTCGCCGGGGTGGTGACCGCGCCGGTCAGCAAGGAGCGCATGGCCGCGATCGGCTGGGCGTTCCCGGGGCACACGGAGTTCTTCGCGGCGCGCTGGGGCGGGGAGCCCACGATGGCGTTCTGCGGGGGAAGGCTGAGGATCTCGCTCGTGTCGTGGCACATCCCGCTGCGCGAGGTGCCCTCCCGCCTCACCGCGGCGAGCATCGGGCGCGCGGTGGCCGCGGCGGACGAGCTCGCGCGCTCGGAGGGCGTGGCCGCTCCCCGCATCGGCGTCTGCGGGCTCAACCCCCATGCGGGCGAGGGCGGCCTCATAGGGACCGAGGAGCGCGACACGATCGACCCGATCCTCGACGGCCTGCGCGGCCGCTTCCCCGGGCTTTCCCGCTGCCAGCCGGCGGACACGCTTTTCGGGCGGCAGCTTCGCGGCGAGTTCGACGTCTCCGTGGCGCTCTACCACGACCAGGGCCTCGGCCCCCTCAAGGTGATCGATTTTGACGAGGCGGTGAACGTGACCCTAGGGCTCCCCCACGTGCGCACGAGCCCCGACCATGGGACGGCGTTCGCGATCGCGGGCAAGGGGACGGCGAGCTTCCGCAGCTTCTCCAACGCCGTCGCCGTCGCGCGGCGCTTGATTCGCGCCCGCAATGGGCGATAGTCTGTGCGCAATGCCCGAGTCGACCGAGCTGGCCCCGCCTGCCGCCCCGCCCCTGATCCGGGAGGGGGGCGAGAGCCTGGTCCGTCTGACCGCCTCCGCCGGTGAGAAGGTCCGCGCGCTGATCACGCGCGAGAACCAGGGGGAATTCCTGCGGGTCGCGATCACCGGCGGCGGTTGCAACGGCTTGAGTTACAAGCTGAAGTTCGCCTCCGAGCCCCGCCGCGGCGACATCCTGGTCCGCTCGTCCGGGGTCGCCGTCCTGGTGGACGCCAGGACCGCGCTCTACCTCAGGGGGACCCTCCTGGACTATTCCACCCAGCTGATCGCCGGGGGCTTCAAGTTCAGCAATCCGAACGCGAAGGCGAGCTGCTCCTGCGGGGAGAGTTTCAGCGTTTAGTTGTTGTGTTCACTGCCGCTTCCGCCGAGCGTCGGGTGACCCTACACGCCCTGCAGCGTAATCATTGATGGCCATACCGACTCCTTCGGCCGCCCCCGGCGGCAACCGTTCCAACGGGCAATACCAGCGCCGCAACAACGATCCGTTCGCGAGCATCCGCCGCAACCACCGCATCAAGGTCCCGCAGGTGCGCGTGATATCGCCAGAGGGCAAGCAGCTCGGGATTCTGGATACGCCGAAGGCCGTCAACCTCGCGCTTGAGGTGGGCCTCGACCTTGTCGAGGTCGCGCCGAACGCGACGCCCGTGCCCGTCTGCCGGATCATGGACTTCGGGAAGTACGTGTACGAGGAGAGCAAGAAGCACTCCCACGCGAAGTCGACCGCGAGCAAGATCAAGGAGATCGAGTTCACCGCGCGAATCGCGCAGAATGATTTCAACACGAAGCTCCGCCACGCCGAGGAATTCCTGGACCACGGGAACAAGGTGAAGCTCCGCCTCAAGTTCCGCGGTCGGGAAATGGCGCACACGGAGCTCGGGTTCGAGGTGATGAAGCGGGCGGTCGCCGACCTGGCCGGCATGGGGCATCCGGACGCCGAGCCCAAGCTGATCGGGCGCAACATCCATGTGATGCTGACGCCGCTCCCCGCGAACAAGCGCAAGGCGAAATTTCACGTCAAGGACGGGGAAGGCGAGGATGAGGCCGGACCCCCAGATTCGCGCGCCGCGGAGGCCTGATCCGGCCGCGGCCATGCGCCCGGCGACCCTCGTTTTTCTTCTCGCGGCGGCGTTTTTCTCCGCCGCCCGGGGTTCCGAGCCGGCCGCCGTCCGTTTCGGCTCCATCGACTACGTGAGCGTCGACGACGCCGCGGACCGGCTCGGGCTGAAGGTCGTCCGCCTGGCCCCGCAGCCGGCGGTGATTCTCAAGGATGGCGCCCGGCCTGTCGCGCGCCTCGCGGATCACAGCCGCGAGGCCGACCTCGCGGGCCTTCGGGTGTTCCTCGGCGACCCCGTGGTCGCGCGGGGCGGCGCGCTCTACGTGAGCCGGACCGACTACCTGGCGCGCATCCTGCCGCGCCTGCGGCCCGACCTGTGCGGCCTGCCGCCGCGCCAGCCGCGGGTCATCGCGATCGACCCCGGACACGGGGGCACGGACCACGGGGCCTCCAACAAGGCCCTGGGCTCGATGGAAAAGACGTACACGCTCGACGTCTCGCTCAGGCTCAAGCGGCTCCTCGAGGGCGCCGGCTACACGGTCGTCCTCACGCGGGACGCGGACTACGACCTCTCGAAGCCCATCCGCGCGGAGATGGCGAACCGCGCGAACGCGGACCTCTTCGTGAGCGTCCACTTCAACTCGCTGAACCCGAACACCAAGACGACGGGGGTCGAGGTCCTGTGCTTCCCCCCCCGTTCGCAGCGGTCCGCCGAATCGTGGAGCCCGGGCCACAGCGACGATTCCGAGGGCAAGGTATCGCCGGTCAACGCGTTCGACGCCTGGAACGCGATCCTGGCCGGGGCGCTCCACCGCCGGGTGCTCGACGCGCTCCACGACGGGGACCGCGGCGAGAAGCTCGAGCACCTCGGCGTCCTTCGCGAGCTGGGCTGCCCCGGCGTGCTGGTCGAGCCGGCCTTCATCTCGAGCGACTCCGAGGCGGCGAAGCTTGCGACGCCTGAGTTTCGCGAGGCGATCGCGGCCGCTCTGTTCGCGGGGATAGGCGACTACGCGCAGGTGATCAGGGCGCTGCGTCCCCCAGCGATCGCGGCGCCAGATGCCGGGCCTCCGCCGCGGGCGGTGCCGACCCGCCCCGCGAGCCCGTGACGCGCGCGCGAGATGTCTCGCAGCTGGAGGCCCGCCTTTTCCTGCGGCGGGCGCACCTCATCGATTCCCCGGCCCCCGACGTCGGATCGGTGCTCGCGCACCACGGCTACGTGCAGATCGACCCGATCAACATCTGCGGCCGGATGCACGACCACATCCTTCGGAACCGCGTCGCCGGGTACCGGGAGGGCGGCCTCATGCGGCACCTTCACGGGCAGGAGGGCGGGCGCAGGCTCGCCGCCGCCGAGCGCACCGCGTTCGAGCACCACCTGCCGTCCACGAACGTCCTCGTCGCGTTCCCCCTCGAGGCGTGGCCCCACCTCCACGCGTCGATGCGCGCGCGCACGACCCGGACGAGCGCGTGGATGGGCCGCCTCACCGCGCGGGAGCGGGAATTCGCGAAGCTCATCATGGAGACGATCGCGGGCGCGGGCCCGGTCGGCCCCGAGTCTTTCGACGACAGCCGAAAGGGCCGGCGGGTGTGGGGCTCGGCGACCCTTGCCAAGGCGACCCTCCAGAAGCTTTTTTTCCACGGCCGGCTGCTCATAGCGGGCCGCCAGAGCAACCGAAGGCTCTACGACCTGCCCGACCGGGTGCTCCCGCCGGCGGTCCTTGCCGAGACCGAGCGCTCCACCGCGGACACCGCGAGATGGATGGCGCTCAGCCGCCTTCGCCAGCATCGCCTCGTCGCGCTCCGGAGGGCGGAGCTCGCCGTCGTGGAGGACCTGGTCCAGCCGGTGGCCGTCGACGGGTGCCCCCAGCTGCACTGCCTCCTGGAGGATCTCCATTGGTTCGAGCCCGCGGGGAAAGTCCCGCCCGCGGTGGATCCGCTGCTCCTCGCGCCGCTGGATCCGCTGATCTATGATCGGCGGGTGACCCTGCGCCTCTGGGATTTCGACTACAGGTGGGAGGCGTATACGCCCGCCCCCATCCGGAAACGGGGCTACTATGCGCTGCCGGTCCTGTCGGGAACGGAGCTCGTCGGCCACGTCGACATGAAGGCGGATCGCGAGGGGCGCCGGCTGCGTGTCGTGTCGCGGAGCGTGCGCCGGGGACATCGGACCGCCTCCGCCGTGGGGAGGCTGGCCGCGTTCCTGAACCTCCGGACCGGCTAGCCGGCGGCCGCGCCGGACGCCTGCCCGGCGCCCCTGGCCGGTTCAAACCAGTCGGTCGGGCTCGTCTCGAACGCAAAATCCGGGCATTCGTCTGCAAGCCGCTTGCGAAGGCGCTCCCGGGCCCTGGCGATGCGGCTCTTCACCGTCCCCACGTTGATCCCGAGGACCGCGGCGATCTCCTCGTAGGATTGGTCGAGGACGGAGCGCATGGTGAGGATCCGGCGATGGGAGGGCTCGAGCTTCTCCATGGAGGCCTCCACGGCCTCCACGAACTCATTTCGCGAATTTTCCTGGGCCGGATCAGGGTCTGCGGCGGAAAGAAGGTCGGAGAACTTGGATTCGTTCTCCTCGCCCAGTGTCGCATCGAGCGAGAGCGTGGAATGCCTGCACCGGCGGAAGAAGTACCAGTACCGGTTGCGCGCGAGGTTGACCGCGATCCTGTGGAGCCAGGTGGCGACGGAGGAATCGCCGCGGAACCGGGCCAGGCCCCGGTGGGCGCGCACGAACGTGTCCTGGGTGATCTCCTCGGCGTCGGCATGGTTGTGAAGAAGGCTCATGGCGGCTGCGAAAATCTTCGACTGGTGGCGGCTCATGATCTCGGTGAAGGCGGACTCGTCGCCGCCGTTGAACCTCTGGACAAGATCGGCGTCTTGGATGGCTTCTGCATTCATTCTGCCGGAATCCGTACCTTACTTCGTGCCAAGATTTTGGGGGCATTCGTAAGTTATTTTTATTCTTGGTGTTAGCGTCCAATCATGAGGACGGGGAATGGTGGAGGCGCCGCGAATTCGTGCATTTTGCTGCGGCCTTCGAAGGCGGATTGCGCATATGGCACGATTTGGGCTCATGATCGCAGTTACATTTCGGCGACGTGAACAACTCTCCAACTTCGATGCTTGACTGACATGACGGAGAGCGATGTCCCTATCGGCAAGAGCAAGATCCAACTGGCCGCCGACCGAGGCAGCCACGATTTAGAACCGCAGGTTTAAGCTACAAACTTATGAATATGAATTGCCCATCTGTGAGATGGATTTGGGCCGGGGCCATCGCCTTGGCTTTCACGGCAACGACGGCGATGTTCGGCCAGGGCGTTACGACGTCCGGGCTATCAGGCTTCATCACCGACAAGGATGGCAAGCCGATCGTGGGCGCCACCGTGTCGATTGTCCTCGAGGCCTCAGGCACGCGCTATTCGGCGGTCAGCCGCCCGACCGGGCAGTACACGGTGACGGGCCTTATCTCGGGCGGACCCTACACGATCACCGCGACCGCGGAAGGCTTCCCGACGGCGGAGAAGAAGAATATCTACCTGGACCTCGGCACCACCAGCTCGGTCGATTTTGCGCTGACGTCCGAGGTCGTTAAGCTTGAGGCGTTCCAGGTGAACGAGACCGGGTCCAACACGACGTTCGATTCGGACGCGATGGGCACGGGCTCGAGCTACAATTCGAAGGAAATCAGGCAGATCTCGTCGGTGCGGCGGGACCTTCAGGATGTCCAGAATCTGGATCCCCGGGCGGTCATCATGCAGGTGAGCCCCTCGGATCCCGCCTATACCTTCAGTGTCGCCGGCCAGAATCCCCGTGAGAACGCCCTCCTGGTCGATGGCGTGTCCGCGGCCGACAACTTCGGACTGAATTCCAACGGGTACGCCGGCCTGCGCAACCCGGTGCCGTTCGACTGGATCTCGAACCTGACCCTCCAGATCAACCCCTTCGACGTGGTTTACAGCGGCTTCCTGGGCGCGGTGACCGACATCACGCTCAAGACGGGAACGAACGATATCCACGGCACAATCTATGCGATCTACACGGGCACGAATTTCCGCGGCCCCGACCCGGTGATCGGCCTGCTTGGGCCCCACGAGCTCATGCAGCAGCACACGACGGGCTTCACGATCGGCGGCCCGATCTGGAAGGACAAGGCGTTCCTTTTCGTGGGCTATGAGGCGTTTCGACAGATCGCGGCGCCGCCGGTGCAGCTCTTCAACCCGCTGACCACCACCACGGGGACGACCGAGTACAATGAGATCGTCTCGACGCTCGAGTCGCGCTACAACTTCAACCCGGGCTCGCTGAGCGCGATCAGCCACACCTGGGAGCAGAACTTTGTCGCGAAGGCGGACTGGAACATCTCCGATTCGCAGAAGTTCACCTTCACGTTCCGGCACACCATCGGCGACGCCCCGGTGTTCTACAACTATTCCGGCGCGTCGGAAACCTCGTTTGAAACGTCATGGTACAACTCGAACCGCAGCGACCAGTCCTACACCGCCCAGCTGAACAGCGACTGGAGCAAGATCCTCTCGAACTTCCACACGGAGATCGAGGCGACCTACAAACGCTACAACGGCACGGCGACCCTCAACGGGCCGAAGGAGCCGGCGATCACCGTCGATGGCGTCACGGGGACCAGCGAGCCGTCCGCCGTCAATCCCATCACGAGCGGCGTGCTTTTCTCGGGCACGTACGCGGCCTACCAGGACAACAACATCTACACCTGGGAGCAGGAGGAGCACATCTACGGCGACTACTCCCTCGGCAACCACACCTTCAAGTTCGGCGCGCAGTTCGACCGCACGGCCTACACGGACACCTTCATTCCAAACGTGATCGGCAGCTACACGTACTCCACGGTGGCGAACTTCCTCGCCAACGTTCCCTCCACCTCGACCGTCGAGACGCCGGCCGCCGGCTACACGCTGGGCACCGACGTCTCGCATTACTACCTGCTGGACGTCGCGCCCCTCCTCCAGGACACGTGGAAGCCGAATTCGCAGCTGACCCTCGTGGCCGGACTTCGCATGGACGACCCCTACCTGCCCCAATCGCCGATATATAGCCCGGTCTTCTTCAAGGCGTACGGGTTCTCGAACAGCATCTCGATGGACGGCAACTACACGATCTCGCCGCGTGTCGGGTTCAACTACAACTTCAAGACCGCGCAGCCGACGCAGATTCGCGGCGGCGCGGGCCTGTTCCTGGGCCAAAACCCCGTGGTCTGGGTGGAGAACTCCTACAACAACGCGGGCCAGCTGAACACGACCACCAATGGCGTCGCCTCGGCCGCGGTGCCCAGCTTCGACTACACCGACCCGAATTTCCACTGGCCGGCGAACTGGAAGGAAAACGTGGCGATCGACAGGACGCTTCCCTGGCTGGGCATGATCGCCACCGCCGAGGTGGACTACTCGCAGGTCGAGAAGGATGTCCTCTACCAGCAGGTGAATCCCTACGCCCTGCCCGCGTCGGGCCCCCTCACGATGCCCGACGGGCGACTGCGGTACGCCGGGGTGATCACGCCGGGCACGATGAGCAGCATTGGGAACGCCTATGTCCTGTCCAACGCCCCCACCGGATACTACTCGAGCGTCACGAGCTCGCCGACAACCCTGTACCAGAATCACCAGACGGGCGCCGTTTACGAGCTGACCAACACGGACAAGGGCGGAAGCCAGGAGTACACCATCGAGCTGGTCCGCCCGGTGATCGACAACTGGGGCTTCAGCGTGGCCTACACCCACACGCACGCGACCCAGGTGCAGCCGTTCTCATCATCCGTCGCGTCCTCGGGGTTCCTGGGCGCGCCGTACATCAATCCGAACGACAACATCGCGTATCGCTCCCAGTATTCGGTGCCGGACAAGTTCGTCGCCACGGCAACGCGCCAGTACAACTTCTTCAGGAGGAAGAACGCGATGACGTCCATCTCGGCGCAGTTCATCACCCAGACCGGGCAGGCTTACAGCTTCGTCTTCCACGGCAATGCCGACGGCGACGGCGACGGTGACGACGATGACTTGTTCTACGTCCCGTCCGGCCCGAACGACCCGAAGGTCGAATGGATAAGCCCCACGGAGGAGGCGAATTTCTTCAACTACCTCGCGAGCAACCCGCAGCTCAGCAAGTGGGCCGGCCAGATCGCCCCGCGCAACAGCGCCTACGCGCCCTGGCAGGAGACCGTCAACCTCCACGTGGAGCAGCAGATTCCGATCTGGCACGATGTCCGGGTCACGCTCTTTGCGGACTGCTACAACTTCTCGAACCTGATCGACAAGCACAGCGGCATCGTGGACGACTACACGAATTCGTTCGAGACGCAGGAGATCGCCGGCACCGGTTACGACACGAAGACGAACAAGTACATCTATACCTTCAACCCGGGAACGCTCGGGGTCCCGACGATCTACTCGGACCTTTCGCGCTGGCAGATCCAGGTCGGGGCCAGGCTCGAATTCTGACATCGTTCCCAAGCCGGGAATCGCATGGCGACGGCCGCCCCTCCGGGGCGGCAGTTCTTGCGTGGGCGGCCCGCGGGCATCCGCAGCCCGCCCGACGCGGTGACTTGTCGCGGAGCCCCGGGGCCGCTATTAGGCTGCCATCGCCTTTCCCATGAACGCTCCATCGATGCCCCCCCTGGCACCGGCGCGCGGCCTCCGTCCCGCCCTCCTCCTGTGCGCCGCCGGGATCGTCGCCGCGGTGGCCGCGGCGTACCGCGGAAGCCTTGGCGGCCCCTTCCTGTACGATGACGTCGACTCGATTCCCGGCAACGCGTCGATACGGCATTTCTCGACCGCCCTCCTGCCTCCCGCCGGGGGCACCGTCAGCGGCAGGCCGGTCCTCAATCTTTCCCTCGCGATCAACCACGCGATCTCGGGAACGGACGTCTGGAGCTACCATGCCCTGAACGTGGCGATCCACGCAGCGGCGGCGCTGCTGCTTTTCGGGATCGTCCGCCGCACCCTGGCGACGCCCGCGGCGGGATCACGCGGGGAGGGCGAATGCCTTCGGCTCGCGTTTGCCGTGGCGCTCCTCTGGGCGGTCCATCCCCTCCAGACGGAATCGGTCGCCTACGTCGTGCAGCGGGCGGAGTCGCTCATGGGGCTTTTCTATCTGCTGACGCTCTATGCCTTTGTCCGATTTACCGCGACCGCCTCGGGTGCGCCTGCCTGGGCCGCCGTCTCGGCGGCGGCCTGCCTCCTTGGGGTGGCCACCAAGGAGGTGATGGCGACGGCGCCTTTCATCGTCCTTCTTTATGACCGGGCGTTTGTCGCCGGGTCGTTCGGGGAGGCCTGGCGCAGGCGCAAAGCCCTCTATCTTTGGTTTGCGGCTTGCTGGATTCCCCTGGCCTTCATGGTCGCACGGGCGGGCGGGCGCGGCGGCACCGCGGGATTTGGCTCCGGCGTCCCTTGGTGGGCCTACCTGGCGACGCAGTTCAAGGCAGTCGCGCTCTACCTGCGCCTTTCGCTCTGGCCCCGGCCCCTTGTCGGCGACTACGGCCGGATTCTCGAGGGAAGCCCGCTCGAGGTCGCCCTCTGCGCCGGGATCGTCCTTTCCCTGGCGGCGGCCACATGGGCGCTCCTGCGCCGGAACTCGCCCATGGGGTTCGTCGGGGCCTGGTTCTTCGTCATCCTGGCGCCCAGCTCCAGCGTGATTCCCGTCTCGACCGAGATCATGGCGGAGCACAGGATGTACCTTTCGCTTGCGGCGGTGGTGATGCTGGCCGTGCTGGCGCTCAACGCCGTGCTCGGGCGGCGCCTGCTTCCCATCTCGGTGGCCGTGCTGGCCCTCGCCCTGGGATTCCTCACGGCGCGCCGGACTCGCGTGTATGGGAGCGCGTACACGTTTTGGAGCGACGTCGTGGCGAAGGTCCCGGCGAACGCCGGCGCCTGGAATAACCTCGGCATCATCCTGGCGGAAAGGGGGGACCAGGGCGGGGCCATCGAGCAGTACCGCCAGGCGCTCGCCCTGGCGCCCGCCTACGCCTATGCGCACTACAACCTCGGCAACTCGCTCGTGGCGACGGGGCGCGTCGGGGAGGCTGTTGGGCAGTACGAGGACGCGCTTCGCTTCCGGCCGGCGGATCCGTCGATCCATTTCAACCTCGGAAACGCCCTCGCCCTCCAGAAAAGGGACCTTCCCGCGGCCGCCGAGTTCCGGACGGCGCTCAAGCTCGATCCCGGCCGCGCGGACGCTTGGTTCAACCTCGGAGACGCCATGGTCAATTCGGGCAACCTGGCGGAGGCGGCGGATGCGTACTCCCATGCCGTCCTTCTGCGCCCGGACTTTGCGGACGCGAGGGTCAACCACGGCAACGTGCTGGCGCAACTCGGGAGGCTCCCCGAGGCGGTCGGCGAGTTCAGGGAGGCCCTCCGGCTGGAGCCGGGCGCCGCCGACGTCCACAACAACCTTGGCAGCCTGCTCGCCGGGTCCGGAAGGCTCGCCGAGGCGAAGGCCGAGTTCGAGGAGGCCCTCCGGCTGAAGCCGGACTACCGCGACGCTCGGGAGAACCTGGAGCGCGTGCGCGCCCTGGGGCCGCCTGAAGGCGCCCGATGAGAAACGCATTGCGGGCCCTGTGCATCGCCGTGGCCGCAGGCTGGATATACTCCCCCTGCCTTCGCGGCAGCTGGCTGTGGGACGACGGGCTTGAGATCTCCCAGAACGCGGTCCTACGAGATCCGAACGGATGGTGGGAGCCCTGGATCCATCCCCGGGGCATGGACTACTTCCCGCTCAAGAGCAGCCTGCAGTGGCTGGAGTGGCATCTCTGGGGCGCGCACGCGCTCGGCTATCACCTGGTCAACCTCGGGCTGCACGTGCTGAGCGCGCTGCTCGTCTGGCGCCTGCTGCGGGTGCTCGGCCTTCGCGCCGCGTTCCTCGGGGGCCTCCTCTTCGCCGTGCATCCGCTCGCCGTGGAATCGGTCGCGTGGATCTCGGAGTTCAAGAACACGGTCTCGCTTCCCCCGTTGCTCCTCGCCTCGATCGCCTACGTCGAGTTCGACCGCAGCGGCAGCCGGGGGGCCAAGGCCCGGGCGCTCCTGTGGTTCGTGGCGGCGCTCGCGTGCAAGACGTCGACGGTCATGTTTCCGGTGGTCCTGCTTCTTTTCTCCTGGTGGCGCCGGGGCCGGACAGGTGCCCGCGACCTCCGCGCCACGGCCCCGTTTTTTGCCGCGGCGTCCGCGATGGGGCTGGCGACGCTCTGGTTCCAGTCGACCCGGGCGATCGGGCTCGCCGGGACACCGGAAGGCCTCCTGGCGCGGGTGTCCCAGGCGGGGTGGAGCATCGTCTCCTACGCAAGGATGTCCCTTTGGCCCTCGGGGCTCGCGCCCATATATCCCGCCGCCCCGGCGTCCTGGCCCGCCTGGGCGCCCTGGCTGGGAATCGGCGCCGTCCTCGGATTCTTCTGGCTCCGTCGGGCGGGGTGGGGGCGCCATGCGCTCCTGGGATCGGGCTGGTTTCTCCTCAACCTTGTCCCTGTCCTGGGAATAGTCCCGATGGCCTACTTCAGGATCTCGCCGAGGGCGGACCACTTCGCCTATCTGCCCCTGATGGGGTGTGTTGGCGTGGCCGCCGCGGCCTACGGGGCTGCGGAGGGGTCTTCGGAGAGGCGGAACGGGCGCGGGCCTCTGGCCAGGCTTCCCTTCGCGATTGTCGCCTGCGCGGTCATCGTGGCGATGGCGCTCGATGCGCACGCCTACGCGGGAGTGTTCCGTGACGAGAAGGCCCTTTGGAGTCGCGCGGTGGAGCGCAACCCGGAGGCGTGGCTTGCCCGCAACAACCTGGGCAAGGTGTTCCTCCAGGAAAGGCAGCCGGCTGATGCCGCCGAGCAGTTCCGGGCGGCGATCAGGGTCCAGCCCGATTCGCCGGAGGCCCACGCCAACCTTGGGAACGCCCTCGACGCACTCGGCATGACCGAGGACGCGCGCAACGAGTTCAGGGCCGCCCTCGGGATCGATCCCGGTTTTGCGGGCGCCCATTACAACCTTGGCCTGTCGCTCCTTCGGGCCGGGCTACTGGACGAGGCGGCGGGGGAGTTTCGGAAGGCCCTGAAGCTCGATCCCGCTCACGCGTCGGCGCGGAACAGCCTGGGGCTCGCACTCGCCGGCTTGGGAAGGCTCCCCGAGGCAATGGAGCAGTACCGGCTCGCGTTGAAGGTCGATCCGGAGCTTCCGGAGGCCCACCTCAACCTCGGAAACGCGCTCTTCAGGCTGGGAAGGCTGGATGAGGCCGTCGGCGAGTACCGCGAGGCCCTGCGCATCTATCCGGGCTATTCCGGGGCCCACGCCAACCTGGGCCAGGCGCTCGCCAGGCTCGGCAGGGCGCGGGAGGCCGAGGCCGAGATCGAGGCCGCGCGGCGCACGGCTAATCATTGACTCGGGAAGGGAAGGCCGGACGGTAATTCCCCATGCGGCGACCCGGATTCCCAGGCGCAGTCTCGCTCGCGCTGCCCGCTGCGGTGTTCGCGGCATATTGGCCCGCCCTTCGGGGCGGCCTGGTCTGGGACGACGACGCGCACGTGACGCGCCCTGACCTTCGCTCGCTCCACGGCCTCTGGAGGATCTGGTTCGAGCCCGGGGCGACCCAGCAGTACTATCCGGCCCTCCACAGCGCCTTCTGGGCGGAGCACCGCCTCTGGGGGGATTCCGTGCTCGGGTATCATCTCGCCAATGTCCTGCTCCACCTCGCGGCGGTCCTTCTCCTCTACCGCGTCCTCCGGCGCCTGGCGGTCCCCGGGGCGCTTTTCGCGGCGTCCGTCTTCGCGCTCCATCCGGTCTGCGTGGAATCGGTGGCATGGATTTCAGAGCAGAAAAACACGCTTTCGACCGTCTTTTACCTGGCGGCCGGCCTCGCCTACCTTCGTTTCGACGAGGGGCGCCGGGCGCGGTGGTACGCCCTCGGAATCGGGCTTTTCGGCTTGGCGCTCCTCTGCAAGAGCGTCACCGCGACCCTTCCGGCCGCCCTCCTGGTCGTGCTCTGGTGGAAGCGCGGGCGGCTTTCCCTGAGAGGCGACGCGCTGCCGCTTGCGCCCTGGTTCTGCCTGAGCGTGGCGGCCGGCGCCATGACGGCATGGGTGGAGCGCACCTTCATCGGCGCGAACGGCGCCGCCTTCAGGCTGGGCGTCGCCGAACGCACCCTCGTGGCCGGCAGGGCCGTCTGGTTCTACCTCGGGAAGATCCTGTGGCCGGCCGGCTTTGTCTTCAACTATCCGCGCTGGTCCATCGACGCCCACGCCCCATGGCAGTACCTTTTCCCGGCATCGGCCGCGATTGCGCTTGTGGCGCTCTACACGGCCCGGGGCCGCTCACGCGGGCCGCTGGCGGCCGCGCTGCTGTTCATAGGCACCCTTTTCCCCGCGCTCGGCTTCATCGATGTCTATCCATTCGTCTTCTCCTATGTCGCGGACCACTTCCAATACCTGGCTGCGGCCGGGATGATCGCGGCTGTTTCGGCCGGCCTCGCGCTCGGGGCCGCTCGCGTGGCCCCGACGGCGAGATCAGCATGCATCGTCGCGGCGGCGTGCGGCTTGGCCGCCCTGGCGGTGCTCACATGGCGGCAATGCGGCAACTACAGGGACCTCGAGACATTCTACCGGTCTATCCTGGAGCGGAACCCCTCCAGCTGGCTCGCGCACGACAATCTCGGCGTCGAGCTTGTGCGCAAGGGGCAGGTTGGGGAGGCGACCGGACACTTCAGGGAGGCGATGCGGCTGAATCCGGACTATCCGGAGGCGTTCAACGACTACGGGAACGTGCTCGCACGGCAGGGCCGCTGGAAGGAGGCAGCGCAGGCGTATGGCGGAGCGCTCCGGGCAAGGCCGTCGTTCGCCGCGGCTGAGAAAAACTGGGGCACCGCCATGGACGACGCCGGGCATTTTCACGAGGCGGAGCTCCATTTCAGGAACGCCATCGGGATGCTGCCAGGCTATGCGGAGGCCCACTACGGCCTCGCGAACGCCCTGGCCAACTCCGGGCGCATCGCCGAGGCGGAGGCCGAGTACCGGGAGAGTCTCAGGCTGGAGCCCGACTACCCGGAGGCCCGCGCAAACCTGGGTCTCGCGCTCGCGCAGCAGGGCCGGTGGGACGACGCCCTGTCCCAGATTGCCGAGGCGATCCGCCTTCGCCCGGGTTATGCCGAGGCGCACGCCTACAGCGGGCTGGCCCTTGCCGGCGCGGGCCGGCTGAAGGAGGCCGTCGCCGAATATCGCGAGGCGCTTCGCATCGACCCGAACAACGGGGATGTCCACTATCAGCTCGGGTTGGCCCTCGGAAAACTCGGCTTCACCGCCGAGGCCGAAGCCGAGCTCGATGCCGCCCGGGCGCGACCCTCTCGGTAGCAACAGGCTGCAATGCAAGCGTTTCCGAAGATCGTCCACCTCGATGCCGACGCGTTCTTCGTATCGTGCGAGCAGGCGCGCGATCCGTCGCTCGTCGGCAAGAAGTGCGCCGTCGGCGGGCGGGAGCGGGGCATCATCTCGTCGGCCAGCTACGAGGCGCGGGCTTGCGGTGTATACACGCCCATGCCCACCGCCCGCGCCCTGCGCGTGTGCCCGGACCTGGTCATGATCCGGCACACCTCGGGCCTCTACGGTGAGGTTTCGCGGAGGATGTTCGACCTGTGCGAGGCGCTGACGCCGGCCGTCCAGCGCAACTCCATCGACGAGGGTTACCTGGATCTTGGGCCGTGCGGGTTCGCCGGACCCGAATCCCTCGAGAAGGCGGTCGGCGGCCTCCAGAGGCGGATCTGGGACGAGATGCGGATTCCCGTGTCGATGGGGATCGCGTCCAACAAGCTTGTCGCTCAGATCGCATCGAAGCTTCGCAAGCCCCGGGGGTTTGTCGTCGTTCCCTCCGGCGGGGAAGCGGCATTCCTGGCGCCCCTGCCCGTGAGCCGGCTGCCCGGCATCGGGACCAAGACCGATGCGTCGCTCGAGCGGCTCGGACTCCGCCTTGTCCGCGACCTCTTCGCGCGCAGCGAACGCGAACTGGCCGGGATCTTCGGCCGTGGCTGGCGCCATGTCCTCGAGCTTGCCCGCGGGGAGGACGACAGCCCGGTCGAGACGGCGGGCGAGGATGCGAAGAGCTACTCAAAGCAGGAGACCTTCGCAGCCGACGTCGCGGACTTCTGCGCGATCGAGCGCGTCGCGAAGGGGATGCTCGACGAGCTCATGCCGAAGGTGCGCGCGGACGGGATGAAGGTGAGGACGATCACGGTCCTGGTGCGATACGCGGACTTCCACCAGGAATCGCGCGGGCGCAGCCTTGACGCCGCGACCGACCTCGAGGCTCCGTTCTATCCGATCGTGGCCCCGCTGCTTCGCGCAGCGTGGGACCGGCCGCGGCCGCTTCGGCTCGTGAGCGTGCGCCTGTCGGGGGTCGACGGCGGCCCGTCGCAGCTCGAGATGTTCGCGCAGGCCGATGACAAGCGACGGGCCCTCGCCGGCGTCCTGGACCGGCTCAACCGCGGAGGGCGGGACCCCGTGGTGATGCGCGGCCACCAGCTCGGGCCCGTGCGTATCGAGGGAAAGAATACGAGGCGGCGGGGTGGGGGCCCGGATCCGGCGGGAAAAGGGCGGGGGACCGCGGGGCCGGACTAGGCAACCGGAACGGCGGACGAGCCGGTTTCCGGCCGAAAGGCGCGAATCAACAAAAAAATTAACATTCAGGCCTCACAAACCTGTTGACGGCGGAAAATGAAAGCTCAATAGGTTGTGGCTGTCCGGGGCTGTGACCACATCCTGTTGTGGTCAACAACGCGTAAATAAGTTCCAGCAACTTTTGGTCGCCTAGTCTGATTGCGCGTCGGAAAAAGCCCATGTTTACCCCGATTCGCACCATTTTTTCACGCCAGCGGCTATGCAAAAGATCTTCCAGGTAGGAACCAAGACATTCGTCCTCGACCAGAACAAGGCCGAGGCCGCTTTCGCGGCGAAGCGCGTGATCAACGGGCGGGCGACGATGACGTTCAACCTCCTGCCGCTCAAGTACCAGTGGGCCTACGAGCTCTACCGGACGATGAAGGCCAACCATTGGGAGCCTGAGGACATCCCGATGGGCAAGGACATCGAGCAGTGGCGGGATGTGAAGGCCGTTTCGGACATCGAGCGCTGGATCATAAGGATGGGCATCGGCTATTTCTCGGCCGCCGAGGGCATCGTCGGGGACAACATCCAGCACGTCGTCCGGGAGCTTGTCACGGCGCCGGAGCTCAAGCTTGTCCTGGGCCGGCACGCCCATGAGGAGAACATCCACGCCGATTCGCTCCTCTACATGATCGCCTCGCTCGGGATCAATCCGCACGAATGCGAGGCCATGTTCGAGGATGTGCCGACCATTCTCCGGAAGAACGAGTTTGTAACCCGGATTTCACGCGAACTTCGCAGGGACCTGGACCTCACCCTCGTGGAGAACAAGAAGCTGCTCGCCTCGAATATCTTCGTCTTTGGGCAGTGCATGGAAGGGACCCAGTTCTACGGGCTCTTCGGCATGATCCTTTCCCTCTACCGCCAGAACAAGTTTCCGGGCATCGGCCAGATGTTCCGCTACACCCTTCGGGACGAGTCGAACCACATCGAGGTCTTCCGCAACCTGTTCATGGACCTGGTGGAGGAGAACCGCGAGATCTGGACGCCCGAATACAAGGAGGAGCTGCGTGGCCTGATGCGCGAGGCGATCGCGCTTGAGAAGGATTTCATACGCGACTGCCTGCCGGTCAACGCGGTGGGGCTGCGCGTCGAGGACTTCCAAACCTATATCGACTACATCGCCGATCGCCGCCTCGAAGGCTGTGGTCTGGCGCCGCTCTCCAGCGGCATCAAGAATCCACTGCCTTGGCTTGCTGAAATGATGGATATCGCGAAGGAACAGAACTTTTTCGAGGGCAGGGTCACCGAATACCAGAAAGCTTCCTCATTGACTGTCGCCTCGGACGACGAGCTCTGACCAACGAGCCGTTTGAACCGAGCTTACTAGCGCCGACCGTCCCTTCATCGCTTTAGAGGCCCCCTCATTATGCCGCCGCGGGCGCGAGGGGTTCACCATCGCTCCGCCCTAATTTTTGCAATTGCAACTCTCTTATATGTTGAGACTTAGCCCATGAATAATACACCCTTGGCCCACGACCTCGCCCTTAAGGAAACGGTCCACGCCCCGCTCGAGCAAAAACCGATTTATGCATGGCGCGACGTCCTTGCTGCCAAGGAGATAACGCTTCCTCCCATCGTCCTTCTTTGCCCGCACGGGGAGGAGCGCT
>PLKS01000109.1 GCA_003140665.1 Opitutaceae bacterium | reverse complement strand
CCGTGCCGGCGGCGGCCGCCGCCGGCACGGGGGGCGCCGCGGTCTGGGCCCGCAGCGGGGCGAGGCCGCCGCCGAGGGCGGCGATGAGAAGGAGGAGACGTAAAATCATGGAGAATGAAACTGCCGACGGGACTGCCGGGTGATGCCGCTCGATGGACGCGGTGCGGGGCCGCGATGGTCCGCGGCCCTGTGGGCACCGCGCGCGAGCGGCGCGTGACCGACGCGCGGAATGAAGCTGCACCCGCGAGGTGCGCGCCGCATTCGCCGACGTGATGACTCAGGCCTGCGGCGGCGCCTGGGAGGGCAGCCGCAGGTAGCGGGGCGCCGCCGGGAACACCCGGTCGGCGAGGCTGAAATCGGGCAGGCGCAGCGTCCGCCCGGCCAGGGCGAGGACAAGGAGGGCGACGGGAAGGACGAGGCCCTGGGCGAAGAGGGTAACGACGCACCCGTCCTCGTCGTCGCCGGCCCGGCCGCCATCGGATGCGCCCGGGGCGTGGTGCGCGGCGCCGGCGGCAGGCGGGGCGTGGCCGTGCAGTCGCTCGTGCAGTTCCGGGCTCGCGGCGAGAATGGTCAGCGCCAGCACCAGGGAGATCGCCAGCGACGCGACGGCACGCGTCAGCAGTGCGGGGTGTCTCTGTTTCCGGCGTGGCATCCGGGACTTAACGTTGCCAGTTTTTCGCCGCCGTCAACGGGGGTTTTTGCCCGCGGGCGGGATCGGGCGCCGGCACGGGCGGCCCCGGGTCAAGCTTCGCCCGGGCCGCTTCTCCTTGGCTCCTTGCGCGGCGGTCCCGCTTTTGCTAAATGGGAGCGCGCCGATGCACACCATGCGATCCACCGCCACGACATGAGGGGGGAGCCATGAGCGTCTTCAAGCCGCGCAGCCTCGGGGTGCTGCGGGGATACACCCGCGAGAGGCTGGTGGGCGACCTGATGGGCGGGGTCACCGTCGGCCTCATTGCGCTGCCCCTCTCCCTTGCCCTTGGCGTCGCGAGCATCCCTGCCGGGACCCCCATGCCGTTCCCACCACCGGCCGTCGGGCTTTTCACGGCGATCATAGCCGGATTCATCGTGTCGGCCCTCGGCGGCAGCCGGGTCCAGATCGCGGGCCCCACGGCCGCCTTCATGCCGATCGTGCTCCTGATCGTGGAGCGGTACGGCTACGATGGGCTTCTCCTCGCGACGATCATGGCCGGCGGGATGCTCATCGCCATGGGGTTCGCGCGCATGGGAACCGTGATCAAGTTCATCCCCTATCCCGTGACGAGCGGGTTCACGACCGGCATCGCGATCTCGATCATGGTGAGCCAGGCGCCGGATTTTCTTGGGATCGGGGCCGCGGAGCCCGCGCCGCGGGCGTTCCTGGAGAAGATCCCGTGGCTGCTCCGGCACATCCCCGACATGAACCCCACCGCCGCGGCCATCGCGGCCGCGAGCGCGCTTCTGATCTATTTCTGGCCGCGGTTCGGATGGAAGCGCCTTCCGGGAATCGTCGTCGCCACCGTCGCCGCGAGCGCCGCCGTCGCGCTCCTCGGATGGACGCACTCGCACGGCGTCGCCACGGTGGGGACCCGTTTCGGGCCCGAGGCGATCCCGTCCCGGCTGCCGCCCTTCACGATGCCGCTGGTGTCGATCGAGCGGATCCGGGGACTCCTGGCCCCCGCCGTCACCATCGCGCTCCTCGGGTCGATCGAGTCGCTCCTGTCCGCCGTCGTCTCGGACGGGCTGATCAACGATAGGCATGACGCGAACACCGAGCTCATCGCGCAGGGCATCGCGAACATCGTGTGCCCGTTCTTCTGCGGCCTGCCGGCGACCGGGGCGATCGCCCGGACGTCCGCGAACGTGCGCAGCGGCGGCACCACGCCGGTGGCGGGGATGGTGCACGCGGCGACGCTCCTGGTGATCGTCCTCGCCTTCTCCCGCTACGGGCAGTTTGTCCCGATGGCGGCGATCGCGGCGGTCCTCGTCATGGTCGCGCTGCGCATGGGCGAATGGCACGAGCTCGCGCGCATGCGCCAGATGCCGGGAAGCGACGCGCTGGTCCTCGTCGCGACGATGACGCTGACCGTGGTGTTCGACCTGGTCATCGCGGTTGAGGTCGGCATGGTGCTCGCCGCGATCCTCTTCATAAGGCGCATTTCCGAGACGACGGAAGTCGCACGCGTCACGGCGAGCGACGAGCTGGAGACGCAGGAGCAGGTGGCGCACGGCAAGGACATCCCGGAGGGCGTCGTCGTCTACAGGATCTTCGGGCCGCTGCTGTTCGGCGCCGCCGAGAAGATGGAGGACGCGCTCGAGAGGTTTGGGGAGCTTCCCCGCGTGCTCATCCTCCGGATGCAGCTCGTCCCGGCGATGGACCTCACGGCGCTCAACGCCCTCGAGAGCATCTGCGAGAGGATCCAGGCCGCCGGCGGCGTGCTTGTCCTGAGCGGCCCGCACCGCCAGCCCCTCCAGATGATGGCGAAGGCCGGCTTCATCGACAGGATCGGGCGCGCCAACATCCGCGCGCATTTCGACGACGCCCTGGCGCGGGCGCGCGAGGTGCTCGCGGGGTAGGGGCTACTCGTCCCGAAGGGCGACGATCGGGTCGATGCGTGTCGCGCGCCGCGCCGGCAGCCAGCAGGCGAGCAGGGTGGCGGCCAGAAGGAGGAGGGCCATGCCGCCGACGAGGAGCGGGTCCTGTCCCGGGAGATTCGACATGGCCATGCTGAGCACCCGGGTGAGGGCGAAGGCCAGGCCGAGCCCGATGGCGGTGCCGGTGACGGCGAGCCTCATGTCATTGAGCAGGGGACGGGTCGCCGCGATGCCGTGGACGGGCTATTCCGACCGGAGAGCGATGATGGGGTCCACCCTGGTCGCCCGCCGCGCGGGAAGCCAGCAGGCGAACAGAGCGACCGCGACCAGCAGTGCGGCCACCGCCGCGACGGACGCGGGGTCGCCCCCCGGTATTGCGGGAATGATCGCGATGAGGAGGCGGACGAGCCCCCAGGAGCAGACGAGCCCGATGGCCGTGCCGATGCACGCGAGGCGGACGCCCTGTCCGAGCACCAGCCAGAGGACGTCGTGCGCCTGCGCCCCCAGGGCCATGCGGATGCCGATCTCCGAGGTGCGCTGGGCCACCAGGTTGGCGATCACGCCGTAGATGCCGACGGCGGCGAGCCCCAGGCCGATCAGCGCGAAGACACCGAGGATCTGGCCGGTCAGCGACAGGCCCCCCGTCATCTGCTTCATCGACTCGGGCGCGGAGACGATGGCGTAGACCGGCTGGTCGGGGTCGATCTGCTGCACCGCGGCGCGCAGTGCGGATCCCACGGTGGCCTCGGGGACGGTGCTGCGGACGGCCACGTTGAACCAGTGGACAAACTGGGAGGGAGTCTGGACCAGGGGGCGGTAGACCTGGAAGGGCGTGTCGGGCCTGCGGACGATCTCGATCGTGGAGTGGACATCGTTCACGACCCCGACGATCTCCAGCCAGTCGGGATGCGCCGGGTCGGGGTCCCCGATCCGCTTGCCCAGGGGGTCCCCGCCGGGCCACAGCCGTGAGGCCATCGTCTCATTGATGATCGCGACGTTGCGCGAATCGGCGCGGTCCGCGTCGGTGAATTCCCGCCCGCGGATCAGGCGCATGCCCAGGGTGTCGAAATGGCCCGGGCTCACCGAGTTGTAATAGACGAGGGGCTCCTTGCCCCGGGCGGCCGCCGGCCGGCCCTCGACCGCGATGCCGGAGCTCCGCCAGAACCCCGAGACGGGGAGGTACGCGGAGACCGTGGACTGCCGGACGCCCGGCAGCCCGGCCAGCTTCGCGCCCAGCTTGTCAAAGAACGCGCGGCACTGGGCATCGGTCGTGTAGCTCGGGTTGAACGGGAGCGAGATCGACGCGATCACGAGCCCGTCCGGCCGCCACCCCTGGTCGGCACGGACCGCGCGCTGCATGCCCCGGACAAAATAGCCCGCGCCGGTGAGCAGGATCAGTGCGAGGGCCAGCTCGGAAACGATCAGGGCCTGGCGGAAAAGGTGCCGGGAGCGGTCGCCGCTGGAACCCCGCGCGCCCTGCTTCAGCGCCGCGTTGACGTCGGTGCGCGAGGCGATCCAGGCGGGGATCGTCCCCACGGCAATGCCGGTCGCCAGCGAGGCCAGGAGGGTGAAGGACAGGACATTCCCGTTGATCGGCAGGTCCAGCCCCTGGACGCCGGTGATGTAGACTTCGCCGCCGATGAGCTTGGCGCCCCAGGATGCGACCCAAATGCCGAGCACCCCTCCCACCGCCGAGAGCAGGACGCTTTCGACGAGGAGCTGGCGGATCAGCTGCATCCGGGACGCCCCGAGGGCGATCCGTACGGCGTGTTCGCGGATCCGCGCCGTCATTCGCACCAGCTGAAGGTTCGCGAGGTTCGCGCAGGCGATCAGGAGCACGAACCCCGCCAGCCCCATGCAAAGCCAGGAGATGCGACGGCTGAGATCGCCGGTCGTCACGGCGCTCCACGGCGAGAGACGAAGGCCGATGCCGGCGTTATTCTGGGGATAATCACGGGCGAGCCGGCCGGCGATCGCGTCGGCCTCGGACTGGGCCTGGCCGAGGGTCACGCCCGGCTTCAAGCGGCCAAGCACCTGAAGCCAGTTGTTGTTGCGTATCTGCCGGGATGGCCCGTCGAGCGCGGACGGCCGCCACAGGTCGACGTGCCCCCAGTACGTCACGTTGTCGAACTCCGGCGGCATGACACCGACGATCGTGACCGGCTGGCCGTCCATGCGCACGATGCGGCCGACGACACCCGGATCGGCCGCATAGTGGGCGCGCCAGAACCCATTGCTCAGGACGGCCACCTGGCCCACGCCCGCCTCGTCGTCCCTGGGCCCGAACACCCGCCCGAGGGCCGGAGGGATGCCGAAGATCGTGAAGAAGTCGCCGGAGGCCGACATCCCCGAAAGGCGCTCCGCGGGCTGCCCGGTCTCGGCCAGGTTGAAATTGGTCCAGGAGAATGCGGCCAGCTGCTCAAAGGACGTGTTCTGCCTCTGGTAGTCATAGAAATTTGCAGGGGAATGCGGCCATTCCTGCGATTGCGGCGAGGTGCGAAATACGGCCACCATCCTGCTGGGCTCGCGCGCATGCGATGCCTGGAGGACCAGCGCGTTAAGGACGCTGAACATCGTCGTGTTGACGCCGATGCCGAGCGCGAGCGTCAGCAGGGCGACCACGGTGAAGCCGGGGTTCTTTACGAGCTGGCGGAACGCGTACCTGAGGTCGGAAAGCACGGGGATGGCGCGGCCGTCATTCCTTGGATTCCACGCTCTCCTCCACCACGCGGCCGTCGAAGAGGTGGACCGTCCGGTCGGCGTGCCGGGCGAAGCGCGTGTCGTGGGTCACCATGAGGATGGTGGAGCCGGTGCGGTGGAGGCTCTGCAGGAGCTCCATCACGGCGTCGCCGTTCTTCGAATCCAGGTTGCCGGTGGGCTCGTCCGCCAGGAGCACGGCGGGCTGGCCTGCGAGGGCGCGCGCAACGGCGACGCGCTGCTGCTGGCCGCCGGAGAGCTGGGAGGGAACGTGCTTCGCCCGGTGCCCCATGCCGACCTTCTCGAGGGCCTCCTCGACGCGCTGCTTCCGGTCGGAGGAGGGCATTCCGCGGTAGGTGAGGGGAAGCTCGACGTTCTCGTACACGGTCAGGTCGCCGATGAGGTTGAACGATTGGAAGATGAACCCGATCTCGCGGTTGCGGATGCGGGCGCGCTCGGCCGGAGTGAGCCCCTGGACCGGGCGTTCGTTCAGCACATACGTGCCGTCCGTGGGCGTGTCGAGAAGGCCCAGTATGGAGAGCAGCGTGGACTTGCCGCACCCGGACGGGCCCGCGATCGCGACGTACTCGCCCTTCTCGATCTGAAGGTGGATGCCGGAAAGCGCGTGGGTTTCGACCTCGTCGGTGAGGAAAACCTTGGTGACGTTGTCGAGTTTCAGTAGGGGCTGTGGCATGGCTTGGGGGTCCTTGTTATGATGCTGGGTTGAGAGTCGGGAAGGTGGAACCGGTTCAGTCCTGCCGGAGGGCGGCCAGCGGCTCGACCCTCGTCGCCCGGAGGGCCGGCAGGAGGCAGGCTCCCAGGGCCACGAGGCCAAGGGCGACGGATGCTGACGCGAGCATGGCCGGGTCGGTGGAGGGCGTGGCGTAAAGGAGGGTCTGCACCAGCCTGCTGAGGGCGAGGTAGCCCGCAAGCCCCGCGGCGATGCCGAGGCTGACAAGCAGGAGGCCCGCCTTGAGCACGAGGGCCGCGATGTCGGACCGCGAGGCCCCGAGCGCCATGCGAACCCCGAATTCGGAGGTGCGCTGTGCGACGGAGTAGGCCAGGACGCCGTAGACACCCAGCATGGCGAGGATCGCCGCGAGGCCGCCGAACACGGAAAGGAGGATGACGGGCGCGCGGCGCGGCTGCGCCGCGTCGTCCATCCTCTGGGCCATCGTCCTCACGTCGAAGACCGGCTGATTCGGGTCGACCGCGCGGACAGCCTCCCGCACCGAGGCGGCCAGGGCCGCGGGATCGCCCTGCGCCCGCGCGACGAACATCAGCATCGGCTGGGGAAGCTGGGACAGGGGGAAATAGATCGCCTCCTTGTCGGAGCTTTCCTCGAGCGTGCGGAACTTCACCTTCGCGACCACGCCTACGACGACGGCGAGCTTGCCCCCGTTGCCGCGCTGGATGCGTTTGCCGATCGGATCCTGGCCCTTCCAGTAGCGGTCGACGAGCACGCGATCGACGACGACCACGGGCTGGGTCGCCGCCGTGTCGGTGTCGCCAAACCAGCGCCCCTGCAGCAGCGTGAGTCTCAGGGCGCGCAGGTAGCCGGGATCGGCCGAGCGGATCATGGCATGGGGCTCCGGGGCGCCGGGCGGAAGGACGATGTCCGGGCTCGAGTAGCTGCCCGAACTGTCGAGTCCGGAAAACGGCAGGCTGTCCGTGGCCCCGGCGCTGAGTATTCCGGACGTGGAGCCAAGTCGGGCGACAACGGCGTCATGGAACGCCACGATCCTTTCCGGGCTGTCATACCTTGCCGGCGGGAGCGCCACCTGCGCCGTGATCATGCCCGCCGGGACAAAGCCGGGATCGACGCGCTGCAGCCGGTCGAAGCTCTTGATGAGGAGGCCGGCGGTCGCGACCAGCATGACGGCGAGCGCGATCTCGGCGACGACGAGCGCTGCGCGCAGCCGCTGGGTGCGACGGCCCGCGGAACCCCGCCCTCCCGCCTCCTTGAGGGAAGCCGACGGATTGTCCCGGGACGCGGACCAGGCGGGCATGGCTCCGAAGACCATTCCCGCGGCGGCGGCGCAGGCCAGGGTGAAGCCGAAGACCGAGGGGTCCAGCCTGACGCCGAATCCACGGGGCAGCGTCGAAAGCCCCACGCCCTGGAGGGCGTCGATGCTCCATATCGCAACGAAAAGGCCGAGAAGTCCGCCCGCCAGGAAGAGCACGAGGCTCTCGGTCAGGAGCATGCGCACCACGCGCAGGCGGCTGGCGCCGAGCGCCGTGCGGATCGCAAGCTCCTTCTCCCGCCCCACGGCCCGCGCAAGGAGCAGCCCGGCGACATTCGCGCATCCGATCAGGAGCGCGGCGGCCACGCCCGCCTGGATGAGCCAGAGCATGCCGCGGACATTCTGCACGTTCTGCTCAAGGAAGCCCGCGATGCGGCCGTCAAACCCGCTCGTCTTCCAGAAGTCGCGGCTCCCGGGAAGGCGCTCGGCATTTCTAGCCTGGACCAGGTCGAGCTCGAGCTGGACGCCCTCCATCGAGGCGCCGGGCTTCAGCCGCACGATCATCTGGGAGTACTCGGTCCCGCGCTCATTGTCGCCGCGCTGGGCGGGCGTGAAAGCGAACGGCACCCAGGCCTGGGTCCTGGGGCTGGGAAAATAAAAATCCTCCGCCATCACGCCGACGACGGTGACGGGCCGGTCGTTGAGCCGGACGGCCCTGCCGACGATGGACGGGTCGGAGGCGAACCGGTTTTTCCACAGGGCGTGGCTGAGGACGACCGTGGCCGGGGCGTCCGGCTTTGCGTCGTCCTCGTTGAAGACGCGCCCGAGGGCGGCGGCCGACTGGAGGGTCGAAAAGAGCGACGGGGTGGCCCTCATGCCTGTGATCATCTCCGGCTCCGCGTCGCCGGTCAGGTTGAGGCTCACCCTCGTGTACAGGGCGCTGTCGGCTACGCCGGTGATCCCGCGGCGGTCGAGATAGTCGGGGATCGAGTCGCCGGCATTGGGAAGCCCCATCTTGGGATACGTGTTGTAGACATAGGCCAGCCTGTCGGAGCCGGGCCACGGATAGGGTTTCAGGAGGATGGCGTGGATGACGCTGAAAATGGCGCTGTTTGCGCCTATGCAGAGCGCCAGCGTCAGGACCGCGATCACGGCAAACCCGGGGGCCTTGGCGAGCTGGCGGAGGGCGAAGCGGATGTCGTTCACGTTCAGTTCAGCTTTATCCGGTCGTGCGCGTCCCACTGGGACATGTCGGAGAGGATGACGCGGTCGCCGGGCTCGAGGCCCTTCACGATCTCGATCGTGTTGACGGAGCTGCGGCCGAGCTGCACCTGCGCGCGGTTCGCGTAGACGCCGTTCGCGTCCAGGCGGAAGATTCCCGCGGTCGAGTGCTCCTGGCCGAACGCGGGGCGGCTGACGAAGACCACGTTGTTGAGGTGCTCGAGCTCGATGACCCCGTCCACCGAGAGATCGGGCCTCGCGCCGAGGGGCAGGTCGCCCGTGAACGCGACATCGACCTTGACCGTGCCGTTCTGGACGGAGGGGTCGACGCGCGAGACCTTGCCGCTGACCACGCCGTTGCGCGTGTCGACCTCGGCCGGCTGGCCGATCTGCACGTCCTTTGCCTGAGTCTCGGCGATCTCGATCTCCGCCTTGAGCCGGGAGGGGTCGGCCACGCGGGCAAGGTTTGCGCCCGGCTGAATCTGGGCGCCGACCTCCACCGGAACGATCTGCAGGATCCCGCGCATGCCCGCGCGCACATTGAGCGCGTCGGCCTCGGCGAGCTTGAGCTTGGCCTGGGCCCGCAGCCGGTCGACTTCCGCCTGCTTGACGGCGAGCTGCGGGATGACCGAGTCCTGGGCGAAGGCATACCGCTTCTGCGCGATCGAGTTGAGCGTATCGGCCTGCTCGGCCGTCACCTTCGAGAGCCGCAGATCGAGCTCCGAGACAAGGCCGTCCTTGAAAAGCTGGTCATTGACCTCCGCGTGGAGCCGCGCCTCCTCGAAATTGGCCTTGGTGGTCGCCGCGTCGGACTCGGATGCCAGGACGCTCTGCTGGATCGTTACCTTGAGGTTGGAGAATTCAGCCTCGCCGGCGGTGAGCTGCGACTGCGTGTCGACCGCCGCCTGGGTCACGTCGGGATTGCTGAGGACCAGGATGACGCTGTCCGGCTCGACGTTGGCCCCCGGCAGCAGGACGATGCGCTCGACCCGTCCCTGCGTGCGCGCGGCGATCCACCTGATGTCGACGGGGACGAGGGTGCCCGGCCCATGCACCTGGCGCACCATCGGGCCCCGCTTGACGGTGTCGACCCACACGAGGCTCCGGTCGACCGAGGGCACGGCCGGCTTGAGCCGCGCGAGCAGGACCGTGATTCCGACCAGGGCGATCCCCACCGCCGATCCAATATAGATCCGCTTCCTGAGCTTCGCCTTGGCTTGGGACGGGCGCTGGATGTCCATGATTCGATCCTATCTTTGCACACGCTGTGCCACCTTCCAGTAGTTATCTAAGATATTACAGTACAATATATAGCAAATATAATGGATGCGCCCGAAAGCCGGTTTTTCCCCGGTAGCGGGAAACCGACGTCCCAAAAACGGGAAAACCGTCCCTGTTCCCCTTTCGCTACGCCCGCTGCAGCGGAAGGCGCAGGATCGCGATGCAGCCGGTCCGGTCGCTGCGGTTGAAGAGCTCAAGGGAGCCGCCATGGTTCTCGGCGATCTGCTGGCAAAGCACGAGGCCGATGCCCGAGCCCTCGGGCTTGGTGGTGAAGAAAGGGACGAAGAGGTTCGCGGTCTCGGCGATTCCCGCCCCCTCGTCCTCGATCCAGATGTCCACGCTCCCGGCCGATTTCCGCCATGAGATCCGCACCTTCGCGGCGCGCTGGTCGGGGGACGCCTCGACGGCGTTCTTCACCAGGTTGATGACCGCATGCTCGATCTGGGGCCCGTCGGCCAGCAGGTCAATGGGGGGACCCGGCAGGATCTCGACCTCGATGCGCTGCTCGAGCGCCGCCGCCCGGAGAAGGAGGGCCGGCAGGTCGCAGGGCGCGGCCTGTGGTGGAGGCAGGCGCGCGAGACGGGTGTAGCCCTGGAGGAACCGTTCGAGGTTCTCGGCGCGCGCCGCGATGATGCCGAGTCCCGACTGCATGTCGTGCTCCCAGTCCTGCCGCCTGGGCTTGCGATCCATGGCGGAACCCAGCGTCGCTGCGATCGACTTGATCGGGGCCAGCGAATTGTTGAGCTCGTGGCCGAGGACGCGGACAAGCCGCTGCCATGCCTTGAGCTGCTCCTCGCGCAGGGGCCGGCTCAGGTCGCCGAACACCACGAGCTGGTGGGGCCGTCCATCCTCGCGAAACGTCGTCCTGCGCATGTTCCAGCGGCCGATGGCGCGGGGCAGCGCCGCCGGGCTCAGGATCCGGTCGGGCTCCCCCTCCAGGCACTCGGCGAGGCCGATCGCGTTCGCATCCCGTCCGAGCAGGCGCTCCGCGGGCTGGCCAAGGAGGGCCTGCCCGGCGGGATTGACCAGCCGCAGGACCCCATCCGCGTCGAACGTGAAGATCGCGACGTCGATCTCCTTCATCACCGCGGTCAGGAGCGCCGTGGCCTCGAGGGCCCCCCGCCTCTGGGTCTGGAGGATGTCGCCGAGGCCGTTGATCTCGGCCAGGGCGTCGCCGAGGGGATCGCGCTGGCGCGCGCCCCGGGCCCGGAACGAGAAGTCCCCCTCGCGAAGCGCGAGCAGCAGGTTGGACATCGTCTGCAGGGGCCTCGCCACGCGGTTCCGCGCGGCGGCGGCGAACCCAAGCCACGCGCCGAGCACGAGCAGGGTCACCGTGCCGCGCAGCTCGGGCGAGTGGCCGCCGCCCCAGACCCAAACCAGGGATAGGGCGACGGCGGGAACGCCACCGACCAGGCAATAGGCGAATATCGTCTGGTCGTGAGTGAGCTTCCTCGACCTCTTGGGCATGAGAGCACCTTGCCCGCTCGCCGGGAAAAGCTACAGTCCGTATTTCTCGAGGCGCCGGTAGAACGCGCTTCGGCTGAGCCCGAGCGCCTCCGCGGCCTTGCGCGCGTTTCCGTCGCAGCGCGCAAGCGTCTTCTTGATCAGGAACCCCTCGACCTCCTCGAGGCTCATGTCGTCCAGGCGGGGCGCCGACGACGAAAGGTTCAGCGCGAGGTCGGCCGAGCGGATCACCTTTCCCGGCGCCATGAGGACGGCGCGCTCCACCGCGTGGTTGAGCTCGCGGACGTTTCCCGGCCACGCGTAGCCGCGGATCGCCAGGACCGCTTCGTCGTCGAAGCCGGTGATCGCCTTCCTGTAGCGCCCGACGTGCTGCTTCAGGAAGTGCTGGGCCAGCAGGTCGATGTCCTCCCTGCGCTCCCTCAGGGGCGGCAGGTGGATCTGGATCGTGTTCAGCCGGAAGAGGAGGTCCCGCCGGAAGCGCCCCGCCGCGACCTCCTCCGACAGGTCGGAATTCGTCGCAGAGATCAGCCTCACGTTGGCGCGTATCGTGCGCGATGATCCCACGCGCTCGAACTCCCCGCGCTCCAGGGCCCTCAGTATCTTGGCCTGCTGCGCGGCGGGGATATTGCCGATCTCGTCCATGAAGAGCGTGCCGCCCTCGGCGAGCTCGAATCGGCCGGCCCGGTCCCCCTTGGCGTCGGTGAACGCGCCGCGGACGTGGCCGAAGAGCTCGCTCTCGAAGATGCCCTCCGGCAGGCCGCCCATGTTCACGGAAATGAAGGGATGGCCGGCCCGCTGGGAGACGCCGTGGATGGCCTGGGCGACGAGGCCCTTGCCCGTCCCGTTCTCGCCCGTGATGAGGACGTTGGCGTCCGAGGGCCCCACCCGCGCGATGAGGTCCAGGACCGGCCGCATCGCGGCGGACTGCGCGATGAGGGCGAGGCCCTGCTTTCCGCGCAGGAGCTGGTTTTCCTGCTCCAGCCTGCGGTAGGCCCGGACGGTCCCCGCGAGCTCGATCTGGTTGCGCACGATCGCGAGCAGCCGGAGATTCTCCCACGGCTTGGCCACGAAATCCCGCGCGCCCCGGCGCATCGCCTCGACGGCGAGCTCCACGTTCGCCCATGCCGTCATGATGACGACCGGCAGCGTCGGATCGATCGACTGCAGCCGGCTCAGGAGGTCCAGCCCCTCCTTTCCGCTTGTCGTGTCCCTTGCGTAGTTGAGGTCGACCAGCGCCAGGGCGTAGTCGCGCGCCTCCACGGCCTTCACCGCGGCCGCGGGCGATTTCACGGCCTCGACCTGGTAGCCCTCGTTCTTCAGCAGGAGCCGAAGGGCCTCGATGATGTCGGCATGGTCGTCAGCGACCAGGATGCGATGGGGCGGCGCGCCGGACATGGCTTTATTCAGGGGAGCGGCCGGCGGGGTGACGAGCGCCAAAAGCTCACTCGTCGGCGAGCTTGATCTGGTAATGCTCCAGCGTCATCCCGATCTGCTGGAAGTAGACCGCCGCGGCCTGCCGCTCGCTGGCGAGCGCGGACGAGACGTTGAACTCGACCGAGGCCAGGTTTGCCTGCACCTGCTCGACCGCGAGCGTCGTGCTCGTTCCCGCCCGCTTCTTCTTCTCCTCGGCATCGACCGCCTCGTTCGCGAGCGCGTAGGCCTTCTGGTCGGCCAACACCCGCTTGCGGGTGGTCTCCATCTGGCCCTCGGCCTGCGCGACCTGCACCGCGATGTCCGCCTCCATGCTCTTGAGGCCCTCCTCGGACTGCCGGCGCAGGAGCCGGGCCGCGCGCGCGTTGCCGCGGGCCACCGCAAAGGTGAGGGGGAGGGTCAGGGCAAAGCCGGCCTGGTAGGACGGATTCAGGCGGTCGGCCACCATCTGCCGGCTGGCGGTGAAGGTCGACGCCAGCCCGTTGTAGCCGTAGCCGCCCACGAAGTCGACCTCGGGCAGGAGGCCATTGTCGGCGGCGGCCTCGGTCGCCCGCCGCTGCACGATTCCCAGCCGCGCGGCCTGGTAGTCGGGCCGCATGTGGAGCGCGACCGCAAGGTCGGCCCTGCGGTCGATGCTCACCTCGGGGGTTTCCAGGTGAACCAGGGTGAACAGCGGCTTGTCCTCGAAGAACGTGTCCTCGCCGATCAGCTCGCGCAGGGCGTTCTCGGCGTCGCGGACGGACCGCCCGTAGACGAGCACCTGGTCCTCGAGGGAGGCGACCGAGGCGCGCGCCTGGATCACGTCGCTCTGCGAGATGCTGCCGATCTTGAAGCTCTTCTCGTTGTCCTCGAGGAGGGACTGGGCGAGCCCGCGGGTCCGCAGCGCGACCCCGAACGCGTCGTGCGCGAACTGCAGGTTGCTGTAGTCGATCACGACGCTTGTCACTGTGTTGATGGCCGACTGGCGGTAGTCGCAGTCCGAGATGGAGCGGCTTGCCTTCGCTATGCGCACCTGCGCGAGGTTCGCGTCGAATCCGAACCCCTTCAGCAGCGGCTGCGTGATGTTGAACCCGCCGAAGGTCTGGAAGTTGTTCGAGTACCCATTGTACATGAAGCGGTAGTTGTAGGCCTGCCCTCCCACGTTGTAGGTCAGGCCCCAGGGCATCTGCCCCGTCAGCGCGGCGGTGTAGGTGTCGAGCTTCTCGGTCTCAAAGAACAGCGGGGGGTTCGTCGACGCCTCCTCGAACTGCTGCGAGGCGCTCCGCTGGACCTGGAGCGAGGGATCGAACTGCCCGCGCGCGGCAAGGAGGTTGGCCCGCGAGATCCCGCGCTCGTACGCCACGACCTTCAGGTCCTTGTTCCTGTCGAGCGCGAGCCGGATGGCATCGTCGAGCGTGAGCACGGGGCCGGCGGCGAGGGTGGCCGTCGTGTCGGTATCCTGGGCGGGCGCGCCCGGTGCGACGGAGCAGGAAACCGCCGCGGCCAGGATGAAAAGGGCGGTGCGTCTTCGCATGGGCTACCTCAGCAGGAGGCCGTCCGCGAGCCGGAGGACGCGGTTGCCGTAGGCGGCGTTTGCCTCGGAGTGCGTCACCTGGACGATCGTGACCCCGTCCTTCCGGTTCAGCTGGCGGAAGAGCTCCATGATTTCGCGGCCCTGGTCGGAATGGAGGTTGCCGGTCGGCTCGTCGGCGAGGATGAGGCGGGGCTGCGCCACGAGCGCGCGGGCGACCGCCACAAGCTGCTGCTGGCCGCCGGACAGCTGCGAGGGGAAGAGGTCCTTCTTCGCCACGATGTGGAAGCGGTCGAGCGCATCGCAGACGATGGTCTGCCTTTCCGCCTTCGGGACGTCGCGGTAGGACAGGGGTATCTCGAGGTTCTCGTAGACGGTCAGGTCGTCGAGCAGATGGTAGCTCTGGAAGACGAAACCGATGTTCTTCTTCTGGAGCTCAAGCCTCTGCTTCTGGTTGAGCCCGTGGACATTCGTCGTCCCAAACCGGTACTCCCCGGACCAGGCGGAATCGTGCAGCCCGAGGATATTCAGGAGGGTGGACTTGCCCGAGCCCGAGGGCCCCATGATGGAGACAAAGTCGCCTTCCTCGATCCCGAGGCTTATCCCTCGCAGGGCATAGAAGGGTCCTCCCTTGAGCGGGTAGACGCGATCGACGTTGGTCAGCTGTATCATGCGGGGCTGTGCATCGCATGGGGTGTGCCAGACCTGAGCAAATATGATTAGTTATTGCAATGCAACATGTTGTAATAATCAGGCGGCCGGAGGCGGCCTCGGTTTGGACTCGGAAACGAAACCATCCAGTCCCATAAATGGGACAAACGTTCGTTTGCGCGGAGGGCGCCGTCCCGCACCGCGGCTCGGGAGTGACGGCGACATCTTCCTGGCCTGCCGGCAATTCCCCGTTCGGGTTTGTATTGCCTGCAGACGCCGACATGGCATCTGGCTCATGGGCCGTGCCCACCCGAGACAACCACGACCTCCCTGCTCTGAACATCCGCGGATGCCCGGGCTCGACGAGGCGCGCGGTGGCCAGCGCGCCACAGAAGGCGGACGATGCCGGAAATTCCCTCCAACGGGCCTGACGATCGCGGCCCTCCGGCACTCGCGGGTGCCCGGGTGAGACGGATTCCAGCCAGCGCGGATATCGCGTTGCTTGGAGAAAGGTACCGGGCGGCTCTTTTTCTCGATTGCCACCAGCTGCTCCAGGACCTGACGCCGCCCGAGGAATGGACCGACTCGGGCGCGCGCCTTCTGGCCGCCCGGACGGTGAACCAGCTGGGCGGGATGAGGCGCGGCTACCGACTGGCGCGCTCGACATGGCTGCGGGATAGGAAATGCGCCGAGGCGTTCTATTTTTATGTCCTGTTCTTCTCGGCGCGGCATGGGGTGTTCGAGGCGCTTCGCCTCATGGACGAGGTCGAATTCGAGGGGCCGGCGGACGGCACGACGCCCGAGCAGGGCGTTGCCGACCTCTGGCTCCTGAAGGCGGCCTTCCTGTCGCAATTCCGGGACTTCGACGCCGCGGAGGCGTGGCTGGCGAAGGGCGACCAGGCGCAGCCCGGGAACGCCTGGACCCACGTGGAAAAGAGCGTGGTCCGCCGCGGCGCCGACCGCTATGACGAGGCCGAGGCAGCGGCCAGGCACGCGCTTGCGCTCCAGCGCGATTACGCGCCGGCTGTCGAGGAGCTGGCGCAGGTCCTCATCCTGAGGAACAAGGACGGCGAGGCCGAGAGCTTGCTCACGGATTTCGGATCGCGGGCCCAGAGCGCCGCGATCGCGCACGTGCTGGTGGGGGTCCTTCTCGAGCGACGGAAATTCGCGGAGGCATTGCAGGTGATTGAGGACGCGGTCCGGTTCAGCCCCCTCGCGGACAAGACCTATCGGGAATGGCAGAATGCCAGGAAGGCCGACATATACTACCGCCTTGGCCGGCGCGCGGAATCGCTGGCCTGCGCCCGCATGATCCGGGGGACCTACTACGAGAGCTTTGCCCGGAGGCTGGAGACGGCCGATCCCCTGGGCGGGGAGAGGGTGCAGCTGCCCGTGTCCTTTGTGCGCCAGCATTTCGTCACCTGCGCCCCCGCCACGATCAGCGCCGTCAGCGCATTCCTGGGCAAACCCATCGATCATCTGGGGCTGGCCCGGGTCATCACCTACGACGGCACCCCGGACCATGAGGAGCGCCACTGGCTGGAGACGAATGGATGGAAGGTCTGGGAATTCCGCGTCACCTGGGACTCGGGCCGCGCGCTGCTGCAGCGTGGAATTCCCTTCACGATGGTCACCACATGGGTCCGGAACGCGCACCTGCAGGCCGTGGTCGGCTTTGATTCGACGCTGGGCACATTCATCCTGCGCGACCCGTACCACTCGGTCCAAAGCGAGCTTCTGGCCTCGGAATTCCTCGAGCAGCAGGCGCCGTTCGGTCCGCGCGGGATGGTGTTCCTGCCCCCGGAAGGGGCCGCCCGGATGGAGGGAATCGCCCTGCCCGACGCCGAGCTGCACGACGCCTGGTTCCGCCTGAGGCGCGCGCTGGTCCGGCACAGCCGAAAGGATGCCGAGATCGAGGCGCGGCGCCTCGAGGCGGACGCACCCGGCAGCAGGCTTGCCCACCTCGCGAGCCTCGAGCTCGCCAGCTACGACGACAACCCCCAGCGCGTCTTCGAGGCCGTCAGCGCGCTGCGCGCCCTTTTTCCCAACGAGCAGAAGCTGCGCCTCGACGAGCGGGCCGCGCTCTCGCGCCTCGGGCGGCGCGACAGCTCGCTCGAGACCGCGCCAAAACGGGGCAGCGACATGCTTTTTTGGCGCGACTACTCGGACTACCTTCGCGTGCACGGAGGGAACCCCTTCCGCGCCAGGCTCTGGGCGCGAAGGCTCGTCCAGTTTCATCCCCTGGACTGGCTGAGCCTCCAGACCTATGCGCACGTCCTGTGGGGCGCGCACGAGTATGCGGCCGCCGCCCAGGTGTACCGCCTCGCCGCGACGCTCGGCGACAAGGTGGAGGCTGCGTGGCGGACGTATTTCACGGCAAGCAGGCACCAGAACCGGACCGATGAGGCGCTCGCGCTCATGCGCGCGCGCTGGGCCCGGCTGGGGCACGCGTCCTCGCAGCCGGCGCAGACGCTCTGCGAGTCCCTGGAGACGCTGCACCGTTCCGGCGAGTCCCATGCGGTCCTCGACGAGGCGCTGGCCCAGCGCCCCGACGACGGCAGCCTTCGGCTGTTCGCCGCCGAGACCTACGGGCGCATTGGCGACTTCACCCGCGCGCGCGCATTCCTGTCGGCGGCAAGGAATGACGAACCGACCGTGGCGTGGCACCGGACAGCTGCAAGCCTGGCCGCCTGGCAGGCCGACCATGCCGGCGCGCTGCTGGGCTGGCGCGCCGTCCTCGCGGCAAACCCCCTCGACGCGAATGCACAGCGCGAGGCGGCACGGCTTCTCGCCATCACGTCCGGCCGCGACGATGCGCTGGCCTGGATCACGGGGCAGATCGACCGCTTCCCCCATTTCGTCCCGCTGAGAAGGCTGCTGCTTGAATGGAGGCGCGCCGATTCCCCCTCCATCGCGCTCGCGGACATCGAGCGCTATCTCGGGCTCTATCCAAACGACGGCTGGGCGCAGCGCGAGAAGGCGCTGATCCTGAACCGCGCGCGGCGGCCGGAGGAGGCGCTGGTGGCCGCCCTCCGCGGGGAGGAGCTCGAGCCCAATGTGCCCGCGTCAGCCGGGATCGTCGGGTACGCGCTCCTCGCGCTGAGGCACTTCGACGAGGCCCAGGCGGCGATCAAGCGCGGCATCACGCTATCCATCGACGCCGACTGGCTCATGCAGCAGCTCCTGAATTCATGCAGGGAATTCGGGGAGAGAAGGGCGGCGATCGAGTTTCTCCGGGTTGAGCTCGGCCGGCAGAGGACGCTCGGCACATTCTTCCTACCGTTCCAGGAGCTCGCCACGGGCGTCCTGACCCCGGCCGAGCTGGGGGCGGCGCTCGATGAATTCCGCGCCACGCAGCCTGAGCACTGGCAGACATGGTCTGCGTGCCGCCAGCAGGCCCTCGCGGGCAACCGGCTGGATGAAGCGAAGGCGCTCGCTGAGGAGGCGACGCGCCGCTTCCCGCTGCTCGCCAGGGTCTGGCTCGACTACGCCGACGTGCACCGCGCCCAAAACAACCCGGACGGCGAGCGGGCCGCCCTGGCGCGCGCCTGCGAGATTTCCCCGGGATGGATAGCGGTCAACGTGCGCCTGGCCGACCTGCACGAGCGGCTGCTGCATCCCGAGGATGCCACGGAGGCGATCCGCACTGCGATGAGCTACAATCCGCTGAGCGCCGAGCTTCACGCGCGCCTCGGCCGGCTGTCCTGGGGTCAGGGACGCCCGGACGATGCCCTGGCGTCCGTCGAGCGCGCCCTTGAGCTCCTGCCGACCTATTCGTTTGCCTGGGACCTGCTCGCCACGTGGAGCCTGGAGCGGGGAGACCCGAAGGGGGTCCTCGCGCTGGCGCGGCGGCTGGCCGAGCAGCGGCCCGGGGATCACGAGCCGCACCTCAGGCTCGCGCGCGAGTACCAGCGGCTCCGCCAGTTTTCAGAGGCGCTCGGGGAGACCGAGGCCGCGCTCAGGATTTCGCCGACCGAGGTGGACGCGCACGACCTCCGGGCGCTGCTGCTCACCCAGCTTGGCCGGTATGACGATGCCAAGGCGGCCTGCGCGCCTCCGGTGTTCGGCGCCGACATCCCGACCAACCTCCTCGGCCGGGCCGCATTCGTGGAGTACCATCGTGGCAACCGCAAGGGGGCCATAGGCATGATGCGCAAGGTCGTGGATTCCCAGCCGGAATACGCCTTCGGATGGCGAACGCTGGCCGATTGGCTCGAGAAGAGCGGCGAGATCGGCGAGGCCGCCCAGGCGGCGGAGCGGNNGCGGTCGAGCCGAGGTCGGCAAACCCGCTCGGGTACGTGGCCCATCTCAAGACCAAGGCGGGGGACAGGAAGGGCGCGGTCGAGTTTTTCGAGCGGGCACTGCGCATCGATCCCGGCTACCAGTACGCGGCCAAGAACCTCCTGCGCCTTCAATGCGAAATGGAGCATTTCGCGGACGCCGAGCGCACGCTATCCCTGCTGCGCCGGCACGCGACCGAATGGAGCGCGCTCCATTCCGAGCTGCTGATCTTCCGCGCCAAGACCGACGAAACCGGAGCGCAGGCGATCCTGCGGGTGCTGGCAAAGGCCCCGGCGCACGCCACCGGCGACCTCACCGCCGCGGGCGAGGTCTTTTTCGAGGCGCGATGGACCGCGGGCCTGGCCGGGACCCTCCAGTCGGTCCTGGGTGAAAAGGACACCAACCCCGAGGCCGGATCCCTGTGGATGAGGGCGCGCCTGAAGATCCACAAGGGCCCGCGCCTGCGGTGGCTCGACCGGTGCGGCGCCGGCGACGGGCTGCGGCGCGGGGCCTACGTCGTGTACATCAACTCGCTGGGAGCGAAGAAAAGACACCTTGCGCTGGTCTGGCAGATGCTGTGGCGGCGCAAATGGCTGCAGTCCGCGGATTCGACATGGGCGGCGGTCAGCTATGCCCTGGCGAGCCAGGGACTCGGGTATCGGCGCCTTGGCATCCGCTGGATGCGGGATTGGAGCGCGCGCGCCGGCGTCCAGCCCTGGATGCTCTACAATCTGGCCCATGCGCTTTACACGATCGGGAAGGACGGGCGGGCGGGAAAGGTCGTGGAGGCGGCGCTCAAGCTTCCCGCCGACCATACCCGTCCCGCGCTGGTAGCCTGGGCTGCGATGCAATGCGCGCTTCGCGACGATTTTGCGGAGTCCGGGCGCCTGCTCGCGCACTTTGACGGCCAATCCACGCTCAAGGGGGCAAACTTGATCGCCGGCTTTGCCCAATGCCTCGTGGACCTTGCGGGAAGCCTGCCCGAGAAGCGCAAGGAGGCCTACAAGGAGCAGCGGCGCAAGATGAATGCCCTGAGGGCCTCCAAGCCCGCGGAGATGCGACTCAGGTATCTCGGCCGGGCCTTCGCGAGCGCCGAGCGCAAGCTGGGCAGGATTGCCAAGGCGCCGTTGGCGGGTCCGCTGGCACACCCATGACTTCGGAAGGGTGGGAGGGAGCGCGCAGGCGGCCTTCCGGGGGCGCCGCTTCAGTCCGAAAATCGGCATTCCCGGCGACCCGCCGATCACTTTTCAGGCGGGGCTGCGCGGTTGTTGCCGTCGGAAATTGCCGTCAGTGCAGCCGCCTTTGCCGCCGCGGTTCCATCCCCCTGCTGCGAAGCCTTGTTGTACCAGTAGATCGCCATATTGACATCGGTTTTGACGCCCAGCCCGTGCTCGAAGATGTAGGCGTGGTAGCCCGCCGCCCCGTCGGTGCCGGCCGTGTCGGCCTCCTGCATCAAACGCAGGGCCTCGACATAATTTCCGTCATGCAGGTCAACCTGGCCCAGCATGTACATGCACTGCCCGCTGCCGGCGGCAGCCCCTTGCCTGAGGAGCTGGACTCCGTGGGCGTAATCCCCCGGGACGCTCCTGCCCGCCATGTACGCCTGGGCGAGATACCCGATCGAGTTCCCATCGCCAAGGTCCGCGCCTTGCTGGAAAAGCTGAACCGCCCTCACGGGGTCCCTTGGAACCCCCGAGCCTTCCTGGTACATCTCGCCCAGGAAGGCGAACGCCGCCGGGTCGGGATCGCCCGCGCCGACGGCGCTGGGATCCAGCCTCCGGCCCATGGGATCCAGCTGGCAGGCGCTCTGGAACCAGACGGCGGCCGCCTTCTTGTCGGGCACGGCCCCAATTCCATCCCTGTACATGAGCCCGATCTCCGTCTTCGCGGAGGAATCGCCCCGGTCCGCTGCCTTCCGGAACCAGCGCAGGGCCTGCGCCGGATTCTTGGCGACGCCAACCCCGTCGCGGTAATATCGTCCCAGTCCGGTGGTGGCGGCATCATCCCCAGCGTTCGCCGCCACGCTCATGTACTTGAAGGCGGCCTCCGGGTCATGGTCGGTCCCGCTCCCCGTCTCGTAATCGACCGCGACCTTGAAATAGGCGCCAGCCAGGCCCGCGTCGGCGGCCTTCTTGCAAAGGGCGAAGGCCTTTTCGGGTGACTTTGCCACTCCCAGGCCGTCCTCGTAGAGCTCCGCCAGCTCCTCCATGGCATTCAGGTGCCCGCGATCGGACGCCCTTTCCAGCCATTCGAAGGCCTTGTCGTATTCCTTGAGCTCCTTGTAGACCAGGCGGGTGTTGTAGATGGCGTTAAGGCTGCCCTTGTCCGCGGCCTGTGCATAATACGTCAGCGCCATGGCCCTGTTCACGGGGACGCCCTGGCCGAGATGGTAGCACTTCCCGATGTTCTTGAGGGCATCGGCGAACCCTTGGTCGGCGGATGCGTGAAACCAGCGGAGGGCAATGGCGTAGTTGACCGCGACGCCGAGGCTGCCGGTCCGGTAGACTTCCCCCAGCTCGTCCTGCGCGGCGGGATCGCCGAGGTTGGCTGCCCTGGTCATGTCGGCGATTGCGAGCGCGTTGTCCCTGGGCACCCCGGTGGCGTTTCCATATAGCGATGCGAGGGTGCGCAGCGCGCGCGTGTTGTTGGCGTCGGCGGCCTTCTGGAGCAGCTGCAGCCCGACCGTGAAGTCGGCGTCGGGCAGGCGGCGCGACACGTTGAGGATTCCAAGGAGGCATTCGGCGTCGCTTTTTCCTGATGCCGCGGGCCGCCTGAGCCATTTGACGGCGCTATCCTTGTCGGGGGCCAGCAAGCCGCTGATGCCATTGCTGTAAATTGCAAACAGCAGATATTGGCTGTCTGCGTCGCCCTGTTCCGCCTTGGAGACCAGGGCGTCGAGATCCGTCTGGGTTGCCGGAATCGGCACCTGCGCGAGGGCAACGCCCAGGCCCAGGAAAAGGCAGCTCGGAAGACGGATGCGCCGTCGCATCGGGCAGGTTGCTGCGCGGCAGCCTTCAGATCAAGCCTCGCACGTTTGCGGAGATTCCTGGCTTTGATGTGGAGCGACCGATGGATGGCCGCGGCACATGGCTCAGTTGTTCGGCGCGACGATGCCGGCCCATTCCTGCGGGCTGTGGCGGTAGTTTTTCTTCACCCATCCGCTCGAGATCCCGATGTCGTAGCCGTAGTTCACGTTCACGATGAGCACGTCCTTCCTGCCGATGTCGGGGTAGTTCGCCAGGATGACGGAAGCCATCTGGTCCGCCGCCGCCTCGAAGTCGGCGGGGCGTCCCTTCCATATGACGGTCGACTCGAGGGACGAGATCTCCTGGCTGACGCCGTTCTGGTGGTTCCAGGTTTTTCCCGCCGCCACCGATGCGGCGAAGACCTTCCCGGTCGACATCAGCTTCTGCTGGGTGGCGGCGAGTTCCGCGAAGGAGCCTATCCTGAGCAGCATGGGACTGAAAAACGAGAAGCCGACAACGGCCGCGCACCACGCGCCGACAATGGCGAGATGGGTGGGCCAGATGGAAACGGCGGCAGGCTGGCCGGGCCCGCCCCCTTTCACGACGAAACTGCCCACCGCAAGATCGTGGACGCATTGCCTGGTCCTCGTGTTGAAGATGAGCAGGTAGACGCTACCCATCCCGATCCCGAAGACCAGGAAGGCGTCCATGGCCCCGAGGGGCGAACGGAGAAGCCTCATCGGAAGAAGCGCCCCGTTGAGGAAAAGGGGGACGCCGAGGATGACATAGCGCGCGAACGAGCGCCCCAGCGAAAGGTAGCCTCCCGTCCCGTCCACCACCTCGATGCCCATGATTCGCTTGCCGACCGTCCTGCCCTGTCCGACGGAGCTGTTGAGAATGCCGAAATACGCCAGGGACACCGCGAAGCCGATGAGTCGGCCCCAGCCGCCGAGGCTCGCGAGGAAACTGAAAAGACCCAGCCCCAGCAGGCCGCCGAAGATCCCGAGCACGAGGCTGTCCAGCGCGAATGCCAGCACCCGCCGCCAAAACCCGCTGATTGCGAGGCGATCCGGTGGGGCGGCCAGGGGTGGCGGAACCGCGTCGTAGGTATCCATGCGGAGAGTTGAACGGCCAGCGCATGAAGGCCGATCCGGGCAAACGTTACAAGGCTCGGCTTCCGGGCGGCCCTACCGCCTGCTTTTCCGCGGCGCATGGTACCGGAGCTCGGCGCAACCACCGCCCTGGTGGTGGCGCTAGCTAGGGCCCGTTGCTGTCCGGGTCGAAGGCCATCACCTTTCCTTCGCCGGTCGACAGCGAGAATCCTTTCCAGGGCCCGACAATGACGAACGGGAGGGTCTCGACTGGGTCCGGGACGCCTCCCGTATCCTTCCTGAGCAGCCCAATCGCGTACTTGACGCTGCCGTCGTCGTTCAGCGTCGGGGTCACGACATAGGTGCCGTCATCAACCCCCTCGATCCGCGTTTCCTGCCCCATGACAAACTGGACCTGCCGCTGAACCGGCTTTCCATCGACCAGGACGATGATCGCCCCCTTGATCGGCATGCCCGCCTCGAGCAGCGGCTTCAACTCGGCCATCCGCTTCGCTTCGAGCGCCTGGGCGTCATTGGAGGGAGCCCGTCCTCCGTGGCTCACCTGAACGGTCTTTGCCGCCAGAAGGCCGTCCAGCCTCCGCTGCAGCGCGGCGTACCGTTGGTCGGCCTGGGCCGCCTGCCGGGTGAGTTCCGACGAGCGTTGTTCGCTGCGGTTGAGCTCGTCCTTCAGCTTGTCTCGCTCCCGGGACAACCTTGCGGATTCCTCGGAGCGCATTGCCGCCTCGCGATACTGATAGCCCGAATACCCGAGCGCGGCGAGCGCGACGGCGCCCGCGATCCATGATGCTGCCTTTGTGGTGGTCATAAGGGTCAGGATCCCGAGCTTTGCGCCGGCGGCCCCCCCGATCGCGGCAGTCGCTGCGACGGCGTTCGCCGAGACGCTTGCGGCCAGGCTCGAGGGGGCGGCGACAACCTGGTTTGCGAGCGCCGCGCCGACCGCGGCGGCCGACGAGGTTATCCCGCTCCTGGAGAAGAGACCCCTTATCCTCTCGAGCGCCCTCGTCACCCGCATCCGGGCGGCGTCCTCGCTCGTCCCCATGGCCGCGCCGATCGCGGCGAATGATTGTCCCTCAAGAAAGCGCAGGAGGATGGCCTGCCGATCGGTCTCATCGAGCGACTCCAGCACCCGGTCAAGCAGCCCGGGGGGCACCTCCGGCGCCTCATCGGGTCCGTGCTCGGACAACAGGGTTTCCATGGTTTGGGCCTTGTGTTCCCGATCCTGGCGCCGACGCTCCGCGCGCACGGCGTGGGACACCGTGAATCGCGTGGTGCCGTAGAGCCATGCCGAGAGATGGGTGATCTTATGGGGGGAATCCGCCTTCGCCGCCAACGCCGTGAACACCTTCTGCGTGACGTCCTTCGCCAACGAGGCGTCCCCGCACAATCGGCGGAGCGCGGCCCCGTAGACGAGGTCCACGTGCCGGCGCACGATTTCCGTGAACGCGTCCTGCGACTTCTCGCGGGTATACCGCCGGAGCAGTTCTCGATCGGTTGTCATCGCAGCTTACAGGAGGGTGCCCGCCGATCGACGAACCGAACAAGGATACGTTCGGGAATCACCCATTTCCAGGCTTCCCTCGGCGCAGTCACGGGCCCATCCAGGCTTGGGAATTTCCGCCGGGCAGCGTTTAATCCAGTGGTCGCGCTTCGGTGTGAATGAGTCAATCAGGGTCGGCTGTCCGAGAAATTGTCCAATATCGGACATCTGGCGGGATACATCCCCAGGCGCCTTAGGACGGAAATCGTCATTCGGTCCGCAGAGCCCGAATCGGGTCAATACCCGCTGCACGACGCGCTGGTAAATAGCTTGCCAGCAGGGCAACCGCAACGAGCAGAATCGACACTGAGGCATATGCCAATGGGTCGGTAGGACTCAATTCGTAGAGCAAGTCAGCAATATATCGGCTTAACATTACGGCGCTCGCCAGGCCCAGGAGCGAGCCGACTGCAATTTTCCAAGCGGCTTGGCGCATGATTAAACCTATTATCTGCGGGCGTGAAGCACCTATCGCGCCGCGGATGCCGATCTCTCGCGTGCGCAGCGAAACATCGTAGGCGAGAACGCCGTAGATTCCAATCGCTGAGAGGAAAAGGGCCAGTGCCGCGAAACCACCAAGGACGACCATGATCGCCTTTCGGTTTTCATAGGATCCGTCCACAGCATCCTGCAAGGTGCTGATGTCGAGCAGCGGAATTGAGCGGTCGACGATTCGGATTTTCTCGCGAAAAGCAGGCACGAGGTCGCTGGGCTTCCGTGGTGAGCGCACGAGGATGCTCAGTCCTTCCTGGGTCTTTTTGTCGATAGGGTAGTAGATGAAGGGATTGTTGGATCTATCCTCGACACCGTTGTGCGGAACCCAACGCACCACCCCGACTATTATGGGCACATCGGAATCCTTTTCCTGCGGCGCTCCCGGCGGTCGGTCGTATGAGAACCGTCCCCCCACTGCTGAGCGACCGGGAAAGTACTTCCGGGCAAAGCGCTCGTCTACCACGTGGGCATTCCTGCCCGCGGTAATGTCCGATTGGTCGAAATATCGCCCCTCCAGGAGCTGGATGTGGAGGGTGCGGAAATACTCCTTGGAGACGCCGATGAACTGGGCCACGGCCTGAGGCGATCCCGGCGGAAGTGTGCGGTCCTTGATCGTGAACGGGTTGCTGTTGTCCAGGCCCCGAAACGGGACGCTCGTTGCCAATGCGGCGGATTCCACTCCGGGGATCTCGCTTATCGCACCTAAGAGTCGCTCGTGAAAAGCGGCCCCACGTTCCTCCTGGCGATATATGCCGGGCACCGCGATGTTCGCCGCAAGAACATTGGCCGACTCGAATCCAGGATCCACCGAGATTGCCTTCGCGAAGCTTCGCGCGAGGAGGCCGGCACCGCTTAAGAGGACGAGGGCGGCGGCTATCTGACCGGTGACAAGCACGCTGCTGAACAGGCGGACACTCGGGCCTCCCGACGCGCCCCTTGAATTCACCGGGAGACCGCCCGTCAGCTTCGTGCGAAGGATATTTAGCACCGGCAACAATCCGACCGCCAGCCCTATCAGGACAAGGAGACCGGTGGCGATCATGAGCGCGCCGGCATCAAGCGCCACCGGCAGCGCATTCGGCAGCGCCTTCACGATGAAATGGTTGGCAACTGGGAGGCATCCCAGCGCGATTCCGATGCCGAGCCCGATGCCGAGCAGGATCAGCAGCAGGTACTCGGTCATGAAATGAAACACGATGGTCCCGCGACTCGCGCCAAGGGCGGATCGTATCGAAATCTCATGTTGGCGGCTGTTCGTCCGCGCGAGGAGCAGATTGGCGATATTCACGCACCCGACGAGAAGCACAAACACGGCGGCTCCCTGCAGCAGGAGCAGCGGAGGCGTGACCGGACGCATGCGCTCGGCCTGAATGGGCACGACGGCCATTCCGTGGCCGGCATTGTCGAGGAAGGCCTTCATATTCTCGGGGGCCACCTCGTAGTAGCGGCGCTCAACCGCTGCCGCCTCTGAAAGGGCGCTGCTCGCCGAATGGCCCGCCTTGAGCCTCGCATAGAGCGGCGTGTTGAGCGCAAACCTTGCGTACTGGGAGACCGAATGCTGGGTCCACGCGATCGGCTTTATGAACTTCGCGCGGGCGTCAAAAGCCTCGATGGCGCGCGGAGCGACCCCAATGATCCGATAGGTCTCGCCGTCGACCCGCAAAGTCTTCGAGGTCACGCTGGGGTCTTCGGCGAAATGCGATTCCCAGAAGGACTGGGTCAGGACGATTTCCTTGTCTTCTCCCGGGCGATTGTCCTCCAGCGTGAAGAACCGGCCGATTACCGGTTTCATTCCGAGAATGTCGAACATCTCGGCGGTGCAATAGGCCTCAGTGATCCTGTCTGCGGAACCTTCGTCGCCGACCGTGATAATGGACGAACCCCACAATCCCACGGCGTCATAGGAAGCGGTCTGATTCTTGTATTCCAGGTATTGGATTATGCTGCAGGGCTCTTTGGGTAGCCCAGCCTTCGGAAAGATGTTATATATCTCCACGATCTTGCTCGGCGCCGGAAACGGCAATGGCTTCAGGAGCAGGGCATAGATCACCGAGAAGATTGCAGCATTGGCGCCCACACAGAGCGCCAGCGTGAGCACCGCGACCAGGGTGAACGCCGGGCTCTTTCGCAAGGCGCGCGCTCCAATGCGAAGATCGCGAAAAGTCTTCTCGATCACCCTCCAGCCCATTCCATCGCGACACTGCTCCTTGATCTGGTCGGTGCCTCCGAACTGGAGCTGGGCCGCGAAACGGGCTTCGTCAGGAGACATTCCGTTTGCGGCGTTCTCCCTCGTCAGGTGCTCGATATGCAGTCGCATCTCCTCCGCCATGTCGCGCTCCAACTTTCCCGCCTGGAATAAGGCCCGCGTGCGCCTGAGAATCTGCCTGAGCCCGGTCATGTGTTCTACGCCGACGCCATGACCTTTGCCACCGCCGAAACCAGTCGGGCCCAGTTCTCGCTCTCCGCTTCCAGCTGGTTTCGACCGGCCTTGGTCAGGCGGTAGTATTTCGCCCGGCGATTGTTATCCGACTGGCCCCATTCCGACTCTATCCAACCCTTGTCCTGCATGCGGTAGAGGGAGGGGTATAGAGAGCCTTCGCCCACAAGCAGATCCTTGGCCGATAGCTGGGCGATCCTTTCGGCTATGCCCCAGCCATGCATTTCACCCCGGTCCAGAACCCGGAGTATTAGCATGTCCAGGGTTCCCTGGAGTATGTCGACATTGGCCATGATTCGCCCCCTCGAATGCCGAGGGGAGCGATCCTCCTATCGAATGTCAAGGGAGCTCCAGGGTGACGTCGCAAGCCCTGCTTGAAAAGTGCGCGCGACCCCAGGAAGGGCTCAATCTGGCCTCAGAAAAGATAGAGGCGTCGGGAGGTATCAATCCGAGTCCAGAATCGAAAAGAGCAACTTTCTTAAGTTTGGAATTCGCCGGTTTCCAAACTTTCCTCAACGTGACCACGCTGCGCGGCGCCTATTTCCCGACCGCATCCAGCACTATCGACGGCGTGAGGAGCTCGGGAAGCGCGACCGGTTCGGTGTGGCCGGGAAACCAGATGACGTTGAAGGGAACGGCGCCGCGGTGGTACTTGGCCAGCTCGGCGGTGATCTGCGGATCCTTGTTGGTCCAGTCGCCGCGCAGCGTCGCGATGTGCTTGTCGCGGAACGCGCGCAGGACTTCGTCGGAGTGGAAGACGAGGCGCTTGTTGGCCTGGCACGTCGCGCACCAGCGCGCCGTGAAGTCGACATAGATGATCCGGTTCGCCGAGCGGAGCTTCTCCACGGCCTCGGGGCTCCATTTTTCCCACACGATGTCGGTGGGCGAGGCGGGCGTCGGCCATCCGGCCCAGGCTCCCAGGGCCAGGAGGACCAGGCAGGCGCACAATCCAAAGCGCTCCCGGCCGGGGGACGCCCCCGGGGCGTTCCAACGGCCGTAGACCCAGACACCCATCGCGACAAGGACGAGCCCGAAGAGGGCCGACAGGAGCGCGGTTTCCTGCAGCTGCCCGGCAAGGACCCAGACAAGGTAGGCAACCGTCGCGTAAAGCGGGAAGGCCATCGCCTGCTTGAAGGTCTCCATCCACGCCCCAGGCCGCGGCAGGATCCGCACGGCCGCCGGAAACGCCGATAGGAGCAGGTAGGGTGTCGAGAGGCCGACGGCGATCGCGGTGAAGATCGCGAACGACTCCGCCGTGGATAGCGCGAGCGCGGCCCCGAGCGCCGGGGCCAGGAAGGGGGCGCTGCAGGGCGTGGCGGCGACGGTGGCAAGGACCCCGGTCAGGAAGGAGCCGGTGAGGCCCGACTTTGACTGCAGGCCCGACCCGATCCCGGTCGCCGTCAGGCCGAACTCAAACACGCCGCTCATGTTGAGCGCGAATGCGAGCATCGCAGCGGCGAGCCCGAAGACGAACGCGGGGGACTGCAGCTGGAATCCCCATCCGAGCTGGCTCCCGCCCGCCCGAAGGATCGCAAGCAGGCCGGCAAGGGCCCAGAACGAGAGCAGCACGCCCGCGGCGAAGACGATCCCGTGGAGGGTGACCTTCCTGCGGTCGGCGCCGGCCTGGTTGACGAAGCCTAGGATCTTTATTCCGAGCACCGGGAAGACGCACGGCATGAGGTTGAGGATGAGCCCGCCGACGAAGGCCAGGAGGAGCGTGCCGAGGAGGCCGTCCGCGGGCGCCGCGCCCGGACTGCCGGGGGCCGCCACCGAGGCCCGGGCGGTTCCGGATCTGAATCCCACGTCCACCGCCAGCCCGGGAAGCGACCCGTCCGGGCGCCAGCCGTCCTTCGACGTCAGGACTCCGACCACGCGCGTCGCATCCTTCGGCCCGTCGGAGGACACGGGGAGCCCGAGCGCGAAACCGCCGCCGCCGATTGGGGACGCCGGCTGGGGCAGGTCATAGGCGATGCTCCCGTCGCGCGAGAAGAAGTGAAGGCCGGCCGGCACCGGCGCGGAGTTCCTCGCGGCCGGCCTGATCGTGAGGGTGACGGTCGTGGCATTGCGCGACGCCCGGACGCTCCAGGCCGGATCCGCCGCGGGCAGGCGGGCGACCACGTCGCGTATCTTCGCCCCCCACACGGGGTCGGGCTGCGGATCCTCCGGCGAAACCGGCAGCAGCAGGGAAAGCTTCGCATTGCCGGGGACGCACTCGTCCTGGCACATCAGCCATTCGGCGGCGACCTGGAGCTCGACATTCGTGCCGGGCATGAGGTCCGGCGGGGGGGTGATCGTGACCGGCAGGAGGAGGTCGCCGTCGTAGCCGTTGCCTATGATGTTCCCGCGGCTGTCCGAGAGAAGCATGGGGGCGGGCCACTGGATTTCGCCTGCCTTCCAGCCGAGAGGCAGCGTCCATTTGAGCGTCGTCGGGAGCCCGGTGCCCGGGTTGACCCAGTAGGTGTGCCAGTGCGGCTGGTGGACAAAGTGCAGCGCGACGTTGAAGGGCGTGCCCGGATGGATCGACGCGTCTGCCGAGACAAGCGACGCGGCAACCTGCGCCCGCGCCGCCTGGGGCAGCGCCGCGGCGAAGAGGGCCAGTGCGGCCAGGGCGGAGGCGAGGAGGCGCTTCATGGGGTGGGGAGCCGGAGGCAACCGCTCAGTGTGGCCCCTAGGAGGCCTGCCGCAAGCGTTCAGCCGTTTTTTGCCCCGGCGGCGATCCATCGCTCGAGCATCTGGACCTCCTCGGTCGCGAAAGGCTTGTCGCCATCGCTTGGCATCGAGTCGTCGTCGCTTGGCGGAAGCCGGAGCCTGCGAAGGATCTCGCTCGAGCCGGGATTTCCCGGAACGAGCGCCGGCCCGTCATCGCCGCCGCGCATCAACTGCTCATAACTGTCCATCCTGAGGCCGCCCTTGTGCTTCTCGGGCTTGTGGCATGATACGCAGCTGCGCGCGAAAAGGGGTGCGATGTGAAGGCGATAGAACGCCGGGTTGGAGGGATCGGCGCTTCCCGAGCCGCCGTGGATGGCTGCCACGACGATGGGAGCAACGGCGGGTGCCGGCGGGGCGGCATTTGGCGGCTGGTCGGCCACACCAAGCCACGTCCTAAGCCGCGCGGGCATCTTTTCGGTCAGGAACCCGTCGCCATGCGAGATCGCGCCGCCGCCGTGGCCCGTCCAGACCATGAGACCCAGGGCCAGGGCGAGAACGATGGGGTAGGCGCCCGGGATCCCCCGCCCGCCCGCCGCGGAGGGGCGAACCCGGGCGGCCATGAAGCAGGCGGCCGCAAGCAGCACGCCTCCCCACATGTGCCGCGTGACGTCGCGGCTGCGGTACCCGCCGCTCCAGGCGAGGAGCCATCCGTCGAACGCCGCGGCAAACGTGGCGATCACCGCCAGGGCCAGGATCCAGCCGGCGGCGGCGCGGAGCTGGGCCCGGCGCGGCGACAGCCCGGCAAGCTCCAAGAGGGGGACGAGCGCAAGGAGCGCCACCGGTCCGTGGACGAGCAGCGGGTGGAGCCGACCGATGAACTGCCCGAGGTTCCCGTGTTCCCTGCCGTCGGGCGGCAGCCGCTTGGCGAGGAAGACGAGGGCCGCCCACAGAATGATGCCGAGGAGCGTCGTCACGGCCGCCGGCAGCCGGGATCGCGTTTGATCGGGGTTTGGGGCCATGGGAATTTCGGGAGCGCCTACGCGGGCGCCCCGACGATGGGAGACCGCCGACCGGGGAGGCAAACCAACAAGTTCCCATGCGCACGCGCTTGCGGGCGGCCCGGCGCCCCGTCATGGTTGCCTGCCTTCCCAATCCGCCCCTCCATGGACCCCGTGGCATCGAAAGCCCCCGTGAAGATCGTCCGCGTGGCCGTGTGGGCCTGCGTCTCCGCGGCGGGCGCCGTGAGCGTGGCGATCCTCGCATTGTCCCGGGGCGAGCAGGTGAGCGCGCTCTGGATGGTGGTGGCCGCCGCGTGCGTCTTCGCGGTTGCCTACCGGTTCCACTCGGCCTGGCTGATGGCCAGGGTGCTGACGATCGACCCGGCGCGGGCGACGCCCGCGGAGGTCCGCGCCGACGGGAAGGACTTCGTGAAGACGAACCGCTGGGTGGTCTTCGGCCACCATTTCGCGGCGATCGCCGGGCCGGGCCCGCTCGTCGGCCCCGTGCTTGCCGCGCAGTTCGGCTACCTCCCGGGGCTCCTCTGGATACTGATCGGGGCGGTGTTCGGCGGCGCCGTCCACGACAGCGTCGTCCTGTTCTGCTCCGTGCGGCGCGGCGGCAAGTCGCTCGGCCAGATGGTCCGCGACGAAGTGGGGCCCTTTGCGGGCCTGGCCGCCCTCGTGAGCATCACCGCGATCAGCGTGATCCTGCTCGGCGTCCTCGCCCTCGTCGTGGTGAACGCGCTCGCGGAGTCGCCGTGGGGCGTCTTCACGATAGCCGCGACGATGCCGATCGCCGTCGCGATGGGCTTTGCGCTCCGGACCGGGGGCAACGACCGCGGAAGGCTCCACCGGGTCACCGCCGCCGGAATCGTCGGTCTGCTCGCCGCCGTGTGGGGCGGCCAGTTCATCAGCGGGACGCCGCTTGAGGGCGCCCTCACCCTCAGGGGGACGACGCTCGCGTGGTGGATCATGGGCTACGGGCTGGTCGCGTCCATCGCGCCGGTCTGGGTGCTCCTGGCTCCGCGGGACTACCTGAGCACCTTCATGAAGATCGGGACGATCGCCGCGCTCGGGATAGCGATCGTCATCCTCGGGCCGCACCTGCGGATGCCCGCCGTGACGAGGT
>PLKS01000176.1 GCA_003140665.1 Opitutaceae bacterium | reverse complement strand
CCCGACGGCAAATCCGGCCGGTCCGGCCTGCGGCGTCTCGCCGGCCTCACGCGCGCGGCCCTGTTTTCCCCGCGGATCCTGGCGGTCGTCGCCGTTTCCGCTCCGGTCCTGGCGGCGGCCCAGGCGCCCTCCTTTTCCTCTCCGCTCTCGAACCTGGCCGACCCCAAGCCGGGCAGGGCCATGCACGAGGGATCGTGGGACAGGAACAACAATAACAACGACTCGATCCCGGTGAAACCCGGGGAGACGGTGACCCTGCTGAACCACGAGGGCGCCGGTTGCGTCCACCGCTTCTGGGTCACCATCTCGCCGCGGACCGACGTCGCCATCCTCAGCCAGGTCATCCTTCGCATGTACTGGGACGGCGACACGTATCCCAGCGTCGAGTGCCCCATAGGGGCGTTCTTCGGGGTCGGCTTCGGGGAGCAAAAGGACTACACGTCCCTGCCGCTCAATGAGAACTCGGGCGGATATAACTGCTACTGGCCGATGCCGTTTCACAAGTCGGCGCGATGGACGCTCACGAACGGTTCCAACACGAAGCTCAGCTCGTTCTACTACAACATCGACTTCACCTCCCTGGATTCCATCCCGGCCAGCACCCGCCATTTCCATGCGCAGTTCCGCCGGGAGAACCCGACGACCCCGGGGAGGAACTACACGATCCTGGAGACCGCCGGCGAGGGGCACTATGTCGGGACCGCCCTCTTCATGACGGGCCTCACCATGTCCTTCCTGGAGGGGAACGAGATGGTGTACATCGACGGCGACAGCAAGCCGACCCTCGAGGGAACGGGAACCGAGGACTATTTCTCCTCGGGCTGGTATTTCGACCGGGGCGTGCATTCGGCCCCGTACCACGGCGTGATCATCAAGGACGAGAAGAGGCCGCGGATTTCCGCGTACCGCTGGCATGTCGAGGACGCGATACCCTTTTCCAAGTCGATCCGGTTCACGATCGAGCACGGGGCGGAGAACACGATAACGGCCGACTATTCCTCCGTTGCATATTACTATCTGGCAGGTCCCTCCCCCATGCCCTATCCGCTCCCCACCGACCTCCTCCCGTCGCATTGGGAATTCCCCGACAAGTTTGCGATCGTCGGCGCGATCGAGGCCGAGGACCTTGGGCCCACGGCGAAGGCGACGAACGGGGGCGTGTGGGCGCATGACATGCCGGAGCCGGGAGACGGCGTCATCTGGTCAAACGGATCCGTGCTTTCCTGGTATCCCGACCAGAACAATGCCGAGCTGACGCTCCAGATCCCCTCTCGGGCGGAAGGGACGTTCCATCTTATCGCCCGCATGGTGACAGGCCCCGACGCAGGGATGGTCCAGTTCATCCTTGACGGAAAGCCCGTCGGGGAACCGGTCGACCTCTATTCGCCGAAGTCGGCGCCAAAGGAGATCTCGCTCGGCACGATCGCCCTCAAGGCGGCCCCGTTCCCGCTTTCCCTCAGGAACACGGGGAGAAATCCCTCCTCCTCCGGCGGGATCGTGGGGATTGACGCCTTCATTCTCAAGCCGTTGCAGTAGAGCGGCTCCCTTTCCGCCAAACCGGGGAATTTGCGGCCTTTCGGACGCATCGGGGCGCCGGACTGGCGGCCGGCGTCCCCGCCGGGGACTCACATGGAATGGAGCGCGACGCGGTTGCCCTCGGTATCCAGGAAAATCGCCCGGAAGCCATAGGGTCCTATGGACTCCTTCGGCTGGAGGATCTTTCCGCCGCTCGGCTCCACCGACTCGATGGCCTCGTCAATGCGCCCGTGCGCGTTGAGATATACGAGCGGCCCATCCGCCGACGGCTTGACCTTGTCGCTCAGGTAGAGGCAGCCCCCCACCTCGCCGTCCTTGTGCGGGAGCGTGCCGATCGACATCCCGGGATACTCGTTTTTCTGGACCTCCATGCCGATGACGGCTGAATAGAACCGGATCGCCCGATCCAGCTTGAGCACGGGAATGTCGACCCAGACGAATTGGTTGGCCATGGCGTTTTTTCCTTTGGTTTTCGAGCGGGAAGAAGGGGCGGACTCCCGATGGGCCAGCTGAATTAGGACAGCGCGGGCCGGCACGCGAGCAAAACATCGCGGTGGGTGGCCACGCCTGGGGCCGTTTTTCCGCGCAAACTGTCATTTTCGTTAAAAACATCGTCGATTGTGCCATTTTTTATCCATGTTTGAGGCTGTAGTATCAGGCCCAGTGAGCTTCCCCCGGGCGCGGATAGGCGTGGAGCCCTTTTGCGCCCAAGGCTCGACCGCTCATGCACAAGATCACCCCTTTCGTCCGACCCCCACTAGACCCCGAATTCCTGCCCGCCGCCACCTGGAACCGGGCCTACCGGGCGATGGTGGCGACAGACCCGGGCGCCCGTTCCCTGGTGATCGTGCTTGAGCGCCCCGATGGGGGCGCCTCGCGGCATCAGAGCCGCGTCCTGGCGGCGGACCATCCCTCCTCCGCCGTCAGCCTGCGGTACGCCGAGCGGCTGCTCAAGTTTCTCCTCTGGCAGAAGGGCGGCTGCACCGTGCGCGTGGCCGGGGCGCCCGAGATCGCGGCTTACCTTGCCGCCGTCTATAGCCCGACGGGCCCCAGGGCGTTCGACTACGCCTTCATGGGCGACAAGGTCTACGGCCGCGTCTTCAGCATCGGGGCCACCAAGGAGGAGGACCTCCCGCAGGAGCGCGACACCGGCCTTCCCGTGGGTCGCCACCTTGCGGGCTGCCGAATCGGTTTCGACCTGGGGGGAAGCGACCGGAAGGCGGCCGCCGTCATCGACGGCCGTGTGGTCTTTTCGGAGGAGACCCCATGGGATCCGTATTTCCAGAGGGACCCGGCCTACCACATCGAGGGCATTCACCAGTCGCTGTGCAGCGCGGCGGCCCATCTCCCGAGGGTCGACGCGATAGGCGGGAGCGCGGCAGGGGTGTACGTCAACAACGAGGTGCGGGTCGCGTCCCTGTTCCGCGGCATACCCCCGGATGTCTTCGAGCGCGACATACGCCGGCTCTTCTTCACCCTCCAGGAGCGCTGGGGGGGCGTGCCCTTCGAGGTCGCCAACGACGGCGAGGTCGCCGCGCTCGCCGGCTCAATGTCGCTTGGCGACAACGCCGTCCTGGGGATCTCGATGGGAACAAGCCAGGCCGGCGGCTACGTGAGGCCCGGCGGCGACATCACGCCCTGGCTCAACGAGCTTGCCTTCGCGCCCGTCGATTACCGACCCGACGCCCCGGTCGACGAGTGGTCGGGCGACGCCGGCTGCGGCGTGAATTACTTCTCGCAGCAGGCCGTGTCCCGGCTCGCCGACCAGGCGGGCTTCGGGTTCGCCGAAAAGATGCCGGCGCAGGAGCGCCTCGTCGCGGTGCAGCAGGCGATGGCGGCGGGCGACGCCCGTGCGGAGAAGGTGTACGACTCCCTCGGCGCGTATCTCGGATATTCGATCGGCCACTATGCCGACTTCTACAATCTCCGCCACGTGCTCGTCACCGGGCGCGTCACCTCCGGCACGGGGGGCGAGCGCATCCTCCTGAGGGCCCGCGAGGTGCTCGCGGCGGAATTCCCGGCGGTAGCGTCCCGCACCCGCGTCCGCATGCCGGATGAGAAGGACAAGCGCCACGGCCAGGCGATCGCCGCGGCCAGCCTTCCCTCGATTGGCGAAACTGTGGGCTCGCGCCCGGCCCGGACAAATTCCAGATAGGTTCCGGTGAAATTCTCCCATCCCCAGGCCGACATCTTTGTCCCCGATCCGGCCGTCAAGCCCGAGGAGGCGCTCAGGAGGGTGACACACCTCTGCGTCGGCGCCCACCAGGACGACATCGAGATCATGGCCCAGTCGGGCATCAGCGACTGCCTGGACGTTCCGGCGAAGTCGTTTGGCGGCGTTGTCGTCACGAACGGCGCGGGATCGCCCCGGTCGGGCCCGTACGCCTCGTTCACCGACGAGCAGATGCAGGCGGTGCGGCGCGAGGAGCAGCGCTCGGCCGCGAGGCTCGGCAAGTATTCCATCCAGCTGCAGCTTGCGCACCCCAGCGGGGATGTCAGGCGAAAGGGGCACGCAGGGGTGGCCGGGGACCTCGCCACGATCTTCTCCTCGTGCCGACCGGACGTGGTCTACCTCCACAACCCCGCCGACAAGCACGACACCCACATCGGCGTCCTCCTGCGCAGCCTGGAGGCGATCGTCGCCCTTCCCGAGGGGCGCCGGCCCGCGCGCGTGCTCGGATGCGAGGTCTGGCGGGACCTCGACTGGGTGCCCGACGAAAGAAAGGTCGCGCTCGACGCGGGGCGCCATCCCGACCTTGCCCGCAGCCTGCTCGCCGTCTTCGACTCCCAGGTGAGCGGCGGCAAGCGCTACGACCTGGGGGCGATCGGAAGGCGCTCGGCGAATGCCACCTTCAACACGTCCCACGCGACGGACACCGTGGCCGGGATCACCTGGGCCGTCGACCTGACGCCGGTCACGCGCGACGGGGGACCCTCGATCCTTGATTTCACGGCCTCGCTCGTCGCGGGCCTGGGCGCAGACGTGTCGGCGCGGCTTAAAAACTGGGCCTGACGCCCGCCGGCCGGACGCGGGCGGTCACCCGGCCTGCTTTCGCGCCCGGCCGCCATGCCGGTAGGCCATCGGCGAGACGCCGTAGGCCGTGTGAAACGCCCGGCTGAAGCTGTAGATCGACGTGAAGCTGCAGAGCTCGGCTATCTCCGTGACCCGCCTCTGGCTGAGACGCAGGAGCCCGCAGGCCTTCTCCAGCCGCAACCGCCTGAGGTGGCGCCCGAGGCTCACGCCGCACGAGGCGCGGAAGCGGGCCCTCAGGTGGCTCGCACTGATCCCGAGCGATCGGGCTATCTCCTTCACGCTCAGCGGCTCCTCCTTGCTCTGCGCCAGCTGGTTCACCTGCATGATCAGGCCGGGCGCCACGGCCGGCTTCTGGTGACGCCTGAGTATGGGCTCGGCCTGCCGTATCCTCTGGAGGAGTACCGCAAGGAGCAGACTCGTGAGGTCGCCCTCGCCCCGCGTCAGGTATGCCTCCACGAGCTCCGCCCCGGTCTGCCGAACGACGGGCGTGAGCACGAAGGGCCTGAATCGGAGCGCCTGAAGCGGCACCGCGTCGATCATGTCGAAGGTGACAAAGAGCCAGCGCAGGTCCTCGCGCTCGGGCTGGATGTAGTCGTGGAACTGGAAGGGCAGCACGAGCAGGCCCTCGTCGGGATTGAGGCGGATCGCGCGGTCGTCAACCGCGACGGTCACCGCGGTCTCGAGGGCGAAAATGAGAACGAAGCGGTGATGGAGCGCGCGGCCGCGCTGAGGCCTGTTCAGGTCGGTCGCCGAGCGTCGGCAGAAGCATATGATGTTGTCCGGCAGCGCGAGGGGGGCCGCGCGTTTTCCATGGAGCGGCCTGAGCGGCGACGGCAGCAGATTGGCGAGCTTGTCGAGCGAGAGGATCCGCGCGTTACGTGTTTCTGACATTTTTGTTAAAAACATCGTCATTTATGCCATTTTTTAACGGCGACGCCAGCGTTATCATGGGCGCGCTAAAAAACAAACCGCCATACCCGTTTACCCCGGCATTGATCGGCAACAGAATTGAATACCCATTGTTCAGAGCGCGCGCAACCAGCGGACACGGCCCCGGCACGGGCCCGTCCGTGCCGCGGCGCCGCCGGGGGGACCTGCCGCAGCGACTGCGGATCACCTGACTAACTCCCAACGCCAGAGATAACGCGGCGATCGGATGGCCCGCATCCCGGTCCGGCAGGTCGCACGCCCAGCTAGGAAACCTGATTCAAATTTTAGGCCGCCACACAAGGCTGCCCGACGCTCCCCTGTTTTGTAATCGCCAGAACCAAAATCACCATGAGAACTCCTGACCCTCGCGACCCCCTGACCGTCAACGGTCATCCCGGTCTATTCACGGCGCTGCGGAAATACTCCGCACGTTCGATCCTCGCCCTGGGAATATCGGGCTCCGCCTTCGCGCAGACGGCGCCGGCGCCGGCAACGACCACGACGACCACCACCACCACGACGGCCGCCGAGGCCGCGCCCGGCCCGGCCGACCAGCCGGTCTCAATGGGGGAGTACGTTGTGAACGGCTACGCGGCCAGCCTGGCGCAATCCCTCCAGCTCAAGCGGCAGTCCGAGGACAATGTCGAGGTCATCAGCGCCGAGGATGTCGGCAAGTTCCCGGACACCAACCTCGCGGAATCCCTCTCCCACCTGCCCGGCGTCTCCGTCGACTATCTCTTCGGCGAGGGCGAGCGCGTCAGCATCGAGGGCACGGACCCGAACCTGAACCGCGTCCTCCTGAACGGCGAACCCATCTCGTCCGCCGACTGGTACGTCCTCGACAACCAGAGCAGGCAGTTCGACTACCTGCTTCTCAGCCCGGATGTCATCGGCCAGGCCGAGGTCTTCAAGACCTGGGAGCCCAGACTGCTCGAGGGCAGCCTGGGAGCCACGGTGATCGTCAACACGCGGAATCCCCTGGAGATGGAACCGCTCGTCTTCACGGGCAGCGTCACCGATGATTACAATGACCGCTCGAAGCTGAGCGAGGGAAGCGCCTCGGCCATGTTCAGCTGGCACAACGCGGCCAAGACGTTCGGCATCATGATCGGCGGCGAGGACAACAGGGACTATCTGCGCCGCGACGGCGTCGAGTCCCTCGCGGAGGACACCAACGCCAACCTCGGCGTCGGGGGTCCCCTTCCCGGCCAGCCCCCGGGGCCGTGGGTGACCGCGGAGGTCGTCAACACCGCGGAGTTCCTCCAGCTACGCAGGCACGAGGGCGCAAACTTTGCCATCGATTTCAAGCCCAGCGACCGGCTGACGCTCGAGGTCACCGGCCTGTACGTCAAGCAGACGATGAACAACGTCAACTTCTCGTATTACATCTATCCGGGCGACAACTGGTCCGGGCTGCCGAACATCACGAATCCGACGGTCACCAACGGGGTCCTCAGCAGCTACACCATAAACAGCGCCCCGCTGGTCATCGATGCGTTCAACCGCGCCGCCCAGATCGTCACCCAGGAATACAACGGAAAGCTCACGTACAAGGGCGACAACTTCGACCTGACCACGGACGCCGGCTTCACCCGCGCGACCGGCGGCACGCAGCACCAGTATTTCGCCGAGTGGTTCGTGTTCGCCAACGCGAACATCAACGAGGGCAAGAACTCGTCCTCCTTCACCGCGACGGGGGTCCCCGGACCCGACCCGAACGCTTCGAACCTGAACAGCGGCGCCGACTTCAGCGCCGCCGGGGAGCCGAGCTTCGACTATGGAAACATCGCCAGCAACCCCGAGGTTGACGACGAGAAGTGGATCCAGATCGACCTCACCGTCCCCATGAAGGGCGCGCTCAAGAACCTCCAGGCGGGCATGCGCATGAGCGACCACAAGGCGGGCGAAACCGGCTCGGTGGTCAGCGTGCCCGGCGCGGACGAGGTGGTCACGCCCCTGTCCGCCATCGGCGTCTCGGCGGCCCCCGGGAACTACCTGTCCGGCCTCCCCGACATCACGACCTCGATGTCGCAGCACGTCCTCACGAACTCCTACGGCGGCGTCGCCAACTTCATCGGGAACCTGCCCGAGGGCAACGGCCAGACCCTGCTGCAGTACTTCAACTCCACCCCGCCGCAGGACGGCGCCGTCTTCACCGCGACCCCCACGTTCACGATCGATGAGCGCATCACCGCGGGCTACCTCGAGAGCAGCTTTGGCGACGGCCCCCTCAATGGGAACTTCGGCGCCCGCTTCGTCGAGACGACCACGACCAGCGCAAGCTATGACCTGAGCGCCACGCCACCGACCCTGCAGACGACGCAGAGCACGTACTCCAACTTCCTTCCGGCGGTCAATCTCAACTACGACGTCGCCCAGGACCAGGTGGTGCGCATCGGCCTCTCGGAGGTCATCGCCCGGCCCGACACGTCCCAGGAGGCCAACTATGTCGAGCTGTATGACTCGACCCTCGGCGGCGTGGGCGGCAACGCCGAGCCTGAAGCCGTACGAGTCGACGAACATTGACGGGGCCTATGAGTATTACTTCGCGAAGAACTCCTATCTCGCGGTGGACCTGTTCTACAAGGACATCTCCAACTACATCCTCAACGCGGCCAACCCCGAGCAGTGGACCGACTACTCCCTCACCGGCCACCCCACGGAGACCTATGAGATAACCCGGCCCACCAACGGCGGGGCGGCCACGTCCGAGGGCGGAACGATCTCGTACCAGCAGAGCTACGCCTACGGGCTCGGCCTCCAGGCCAACTACACGCTCATGCATACCTCGAGCGCCAGCGGGCCCCTCCCGTTTTCCTCGAAGAACCAGATCTACGTCAGCCCCTTCTATGAGAACAAGTGGGTGCAGGTCCGCGTGACCTATTCCTGGCGCGACGACTATGAGTCGAGCTCGTTCAACGGCCAGAGCGCGGTGTGGACGGCCCCCTACGGGAGGGTTGATTCGAGCGTCACGATCAACATCACGAAGAACTTCTCGCTTCTTCTTTCCGCCAGCAACATGACGGACGAGACATACCACCAGTACTTCCTGAACCAGAACGCGGGCTCGGTCCTCGCGGACGAGTNNTCGGCGGCGGTCCACTGGAACTTCTAGGGTTTGCCTAGGGTAGGCAGAGCCTGGTCCGTTCGGGGCCCAGGCGATTCAGGCCCGGATGCTTCGGCATCCGGGCCTTTCTCTTGGCCGATCGCGGAAGAAGGTGGATAGGCCCGGAGTAAGCTGGCAACATGGGCGGATGGTTTGGCAGTCCTCCCCCTGTCCCGCGGCCGACCGGCCCCCTGCCGGCGCTTCCGTGCCGACCCGGCCGCGATGAAGGCGATCCTGGGCCTGTCGGCCTATTACCACGACTCGGCCGCCGCATTGGTCGTGGACGGCACCATCGTGGCGGCCGCCCAGGAGGAGCGCTTCANNGCGTGAAGCACGACCACCGGTTCCCGCGCAACGCCATCGACTATTGCCTCGCGGAGGCAGGCCTGAATCCGGGGGACATCGACCACGTCGTCTTCTATGAGAAGCCCTTCCTCAAGTTCGNNGAGACCTACCTGGCGGTCGCGCCGGCGGGTTTCCGCTCGTTCCTGATGGCAATGCCCCTCTGGGTCCATGAAAAGCTCCGGCTGCCCAGCCAGATGGGCCGCGGCCTGGACCACAGGTACGCCCGGCGGTACGCCTTTCTCGAGCACCACGAATCCCACGCCGCGAGCGCCTTCTTCCCGTCCCCGTTCGAGGAGGCCGCCA
>PLKS01000034.1 GCA_003140665.1 Opitutaceae bacterium | reverse complement strand
CGCCTGCCTGCCGCCGAGGTGGAGGTTGAGCGACTGGACGCGGGCGTCCCTTCGGACGACGGTCGAGTTGAACTGCAGCGAGAGGGCCTGCTTTGACCAGCACTGCGCCGCCGCGTAGGTGATCTTCGCCCCGTGGCCCGCATAGAGGTCGTTCGCCCCGCATGCGAAATGGCGGCCGCCGTCGTTCGACACGAAATAGTCGACGACGGTCACGCGGGCATTGTCCTCGGCGATCACGAGCGTGTGCGGGAAGACGGCCGTGCCGGCCCCCGAGGCCGCGTGGACGATCACGATGGGCTTTTCCACCTCGACCCCGCGCGGCACGTGGAGGAAGGCCCCGTCCTGGATGAAGGCCTCGTGGAGCGCCGCAAACTTTGCGGACCCGAGCTTCTGGGGCTGGGCCATGAAATGCTCGCGAAGGAGGTCCGCGCGGCTCCCGATCGCCTCGGAAAGGGTTGAGGCGACGACGCCCTTCGCGGCGAGGTCGGCCGGAAGCGGGGTTCGCCCGGAGAGCCGGCCGTCGAGGAATGAGAGCGTCGCGGCGGCCGCCAGGCCGAGCGGGCTGGCCGCCGGCGCTCCCTGCGAGGGAGCCGCCCCTTCCCCGGAGGGCGCGAATCCGCCGAGGTTGATCCCCGCGATGGTGCTGAACCGCCAGCTCTCGTCGGTCCTCTTCGGCATGGGGAGCGACTCGAAGCGGGCGTAGGCCGAGCGCTTGCGCTCGAGCCACCACGCGGGCGAGGCCGCCTGGGAGGCGAGGTGACGGTCGAAGACCTCAGGCGTGAATCCGCCGAGAAGGTCCGCAACGGCCGGTTGGGCGGGCGCGGCGCCGGCCATGTCTCAACCCACGCTCCCTTCCATCTCGAGGTCGATGAGCCGCTTGAGCTCGACCGAGTACTCCATGGGGAACTGCCGGGCGAGGTCGTTGATGAAGCCATTCACCGAAAGGCTCATCGCCTGCCCCTCCGTGAGGCCGCGCTGCTGCATGTAGAATATCTGCTCCGCGCTCACCTTGGAGACGCTGGCCTCGTGCTGGACGGCGTGATGATCGCCCCGGACCGTGATCGCGGGATACGTGTCGGTGCGGCTGTTCGTGCTGATCAGGAGCGCGTCGCACTCCGTGTTGTTCTTGCAGCCCTTGAGGTGCCTCGGGATGTGGACGACCCCGCGGTAGGTGGCGCGCCCCTGGCCCACCGAGATGGACTTCGAGACGACGGTCGAGGTGGTCTCGTCCGCGGCATGGATCATCTTGGCCCCGGTGTCCTGGTGCTGCCCGTCGTTTGCGAGCGCGATCGAGATCACCTCGCCGCGCGCCTTCCGGCCCTTGAGGACGACCCCCGGGTACTTCATCGTGAGGCGGCTGCCGATGTTGCAGTCGATCCACTTGATCTCCGCCTCCTCGTGGGCAAGGCCGCGCTTGGTGACCAGGTTGAACACGTTGGACGACCAGTTCTGGACGGTGATGTACTGGATCTTCGCNNAGCTCGCTGCCCTCGTCGCAGATGATCAGGGTCCGCTCAAACTGGCCGAAGTTCTCCGCGTTGATCCTGAAGTAGGCCTGGAGGGGGTGGGAGACCTTGACCCCGGGCGGAACGTAGATGAAGGACCCTCCGGAGAAGACGGCGCTGTTGAGCGCGGAGAACTTGTTGTCGCCGGTGGGGATGACCTTCCCGAAGAACTTCCTGAAGATCTCGGGGTGCTCCCGGAGCCCCTCGGTCGAGTTGACGAAGATCACGCCCTGCTTGGAGACGGCCTCCTTGATGTTGGAATAGGCGGCCTCGGAGTCGAACTGCGCCTCGACGCCGGCGAGGAACTTGCGCTCCTGCTCGGGGATCCCGAGGCGCTCGAAGGTGCGCTTGATGTCCGCCGGCACCTCATCCCAGGTCCGCTTGGGCTTGAGGCCCTGCGACAGGTAGTAGCGGATCTTGTCAAAGTTGATGGTCTCGAGGTCCTTCGACGCCCAGTGGGTCGGCAGCGGCTTCGAAAAGAACGTCTTCAGGGCGTTCTGCCGGAACTCAAGGATCCACGGGGCCTCCTTCTTGACCGACGAGATGTAGTCCACGGTGCGCTCGTTCAGCCCCGTGCCCGCGTCGTAGTCGTACGTCATCTCGTACTTGAAGTTGCCAGCGGCCTGGTCGATCCCGGACACGGGATTCTCGGCGGTGGTCTCGAGCGTTTCGGTGTCGGTTATTTCGGACATGGTGGGATCCTCCGGTTCAGGCGCTCGCGAACTCCTTCTTGACCCAGTCGTATCCCCGCGCCTCGAGCTCGAGCGCGAGCGACCTGTCGCCGCTCTTGACGATGCAGCCGTCGATCATGACGTGCACGAAGTCGGGCACGATATAGCCGAGAAGGCGCTGGTAGTGGGTGATGAGCAGGATGCCGAGGTTCGGCCCGCGCAGGTGGTTCACGCCGTCCGAGACGACGCGCAGGGCGTCGATGTCGAGGCCGGAGTCCGTCTCGTCCATGAGGGCGAACCGGGGCTCGAGCATCGCCATCTGGAGGATCTCCGAGCGCTTCTTCTCGCCGCCCGAGAAGCCCTCGTTGACGGAGCGCGAGGTGAACTTCCGGTCGATCTTGAGCAGGTCCATCTTCTGGTAGAGCCGCTTGTAGAATCCCGAGGCGTCGATCTCCTCGCCCTCGGACATCCGGGCCTGGACCGCCGCGCGCATGAAGTTGGCGATGCTGACCCCGGGGATCTCGCTCGGGTACTGGAACGCCAGGAAGATGCCCGCGCGCGCGCGCTCGTCGGATTCCATGTCGAGCATCGACTTGCCGTCGAGGATCACGTCGCCCCCGGTGATCGTGTAGTCGGGGTGGCCGGCTATCGCCTTGGCCATCGTGGACTTTCCGGTCCCGTTCGGCCCCATCACGGCGTGGACCTCGCCGGTGTTGATCGTGAGGGTGACGCCCTTGACGATTTCCTTGTCGCCGGTGGAGACGTGCAGGTTCCTGATTTCGAGCGAGGACATGGGCGTCGGCTTCAGGTCTCGGTCCTCGCCTTGCCGCGGAAGATGATCTCGACCGAGGCGGCGTCAAAATTGACGGGAAGGACGGACTTCACCTGGTCCAGCACGCCGGCGGGAAGGTCGATGTCGTGGGTGGCTCCCGTCTGCTCGTCGTGGAAATGGGCGTGAGGGCGGAGATTCGGGCAGTACCGGGTCGGCCCCCGCTCGAAGTTCACCGCGCGGACGAGGTTGCACTGCACGAGCGTCTCAAGGCAGTTGTAGACGGTAGCGAGGGAGATCATGGGCATCTCCGGCTTCGCGCGCGCAAACACGTCCTCAGCCGTCGGGTGATCGCGCTTTTTCAGGAGCACGCTGTAGATCACCTCGCGCTGGGGGGTTGAACGAAGTCCGCTGTCGGACAGGCGTTGGGCCAGGGCCCCTGAGCTATCGGAATTTGAGACCATGGGGAAGTGTGGTTATTACGTAGTTAATTGGAATGGTACTAAGTTTCAACAAGGAATTAGAATCATTCTAAATATGCTTGGTAACCACCCTTCATCCAATTGAATACATCATCAAGGGATGGTTCCTGGCAGGCACCGAGCCACGGAGTAAACCGACCATGAGTCGGCGGGAGCCCCCTCCAAACCGCGCCGTTCCTGACGGGTCGGCCACTCTGACATTGCAACGGCTGGCAAAGACCATGAGTTACGGCGAGCCCACGAATCCATGATGCGCAGAACAATATCCGTCCATTGGTTACTCCTCGCCGCCGTGCTCTGTCTCGCGGCATGCGCGACAGCGCCGGTGACCGCGCTCAACTACCGCTGCGTCCTTCCGAAAACCACGGTGATCGACGTCGATCCCGACCTGGCGACGGCATTTGCGGGCGGGATCGCGGCAGGCGCCAAGCTCCAGGTCCTCAGCCAGACAAGGCTCAAGGGAAGGGTCACGGAGGATGTCACCTACATTGTCAGCCTGAAGTCCTCGGCGGCCGACGGCGTTTTCGTGAACGTCCTTTTCAACCAGCCCTACCGGACGATGGCTCTGACCATTTCCGGGGACGTCCAGAATCCGGAGGCGGGGGTCATCGCGCAAAAGGCGGTCAAGGTGTTTTCGACGATGTTTCCGGGCTCGACCCTGGCCCCGTTCGCGGGAAACCAGGCCCTGTTTGGGCCCTGAGGGTCAGGGCTCGCCTGGCGGCCTGTGGCACCAATGCCACGGCTCATAGGCGATCCCGTAGGCGTTGCCGCGAGGATAGGTGAGATGGAACCCATGATGGTGTGCGTGCGCCCGCAGCCAGCGGAACCCGGGGGTGAGCTCGAAGTCCTCCGTGAGCTGCGGCTCGCCAGGCGCGCCGATGTCGACCGCACGGCCCGAGTGGTGTTCACTGTAGCCGGGCGCGGCCACCGTCTGGAGGATGGCATCGATCGATTCCCCCGCGGCGAGCTTGGCCCGGATGAGCTCCGCCTGGCGCTCGATGCTTCGGAATCCGGAGATCGCCACGAGCGCGATGCCGGAAGCGGCGGCCACGTCCCGCATCGCGGCCCAGGCCTCAGCCGCAGGGGGCGACAGCAGGATCTCCCGGCCGTCGGGATTGACCCCGATCGAGACGAGGCCGGATGCCTCGGCCTGGACCGGCATGCCCCGGCTCGCCCCGTAGTCCGCAGGTATGCCCAGGGCCATCACCCGCCGTGCTCGGCAAGCCAGCGCTCGGCGTCGATCGCGGCCTGGCAGCCCATTCCGGCGGCCGTCACCGCCTGGCGGTAGACGTGGTCCGCGCAGTCGCCGGCCACGTAGACGCCCGGGACCTTCGTTCTCACCTGGGAGCCGCCGACGGGGACGAAGTAACCGTTCGGGTCGACGTCGAGCACGGAGGAGAATGGAGCCGAATTGGGGACATGCCCGATCGCGACGAAGACCCCCTTCACCGGGAGGACCGACTCGGCCCCGGTCTTCACGTTGCGGATGGTCAGCCCGCTGACCCTGCCCTCGGGGACGCCCGTGACCGCGACCGGGGTGCTGTCCCAGACCATCTGGATGGCGGGATGGGAGGTCGCGCGGTCCGCCATGATCTTGGAGGCGCGCAGCGTGTCGCGGCGGTGCACGAAGTAGACCTTGTTCGCAAAGCGCGTGAGGAAGAGCGCCTCCTCGGCCGCGCTGTCGCCGCCGCCGATCACCGCCACGTGCATCTTGCGGTAGAACGCGCCGTCGCAGGTGGCGCACGTCGTGACGCCCTTGCCGCCGTAGAGCTCCCTCTCGCCGGGGATCCCGGTCATCCTGGGGGAGGCGCCGGTCGCTATGATGACCGTCTTGGCGAGGATCGTCCTGTCCGCGCAGATGAGCTTGCGGGGCAGGGACGCGAAGTCGACCGACTGAACCAGCGCCTGCTCGAAGCGGGCGCCGAACTTGGCCGCCTGCTTGCGGAGGCTGTCCATCAGGTGAAACCCGTCGACGCCCTCCGGGAATCCCGGGAAGTTCTCGACCTCGCTTGTCGTCGTCAGCTGCCCGCCGGGAAGCGGCCCGTCAAGGACCAGGGGATTCAGGTTGGAGCGGGCGGCATAAATGGCGGCCGTGAGGCCGGCGCAGCCGGTCCCAATGATGACGACGTTTTCTGCAGGGGGTTTGGACATGTTCGAATTCCGAGTTGAGCCTCAACACGGTACACTTGGGAAGGTCAAAGTGGCAAATCGAGGCGCCGAGCGTAACGGTTTGGAAGGGGGGAAGCCACCCCCTTGCCGCGGGCGCCGCTGTCACCACGGGGTCACCCGGCGGATCTTGAGCTGCTGGTAGAGGTCCGGGGACAGCTCCTGCAGGAACCTGCTGGGCGTGAGCATCATTCCCCCGGGGCCCGCCCGTGAGGCGATCTTGGGGTAGCTCAGGTAGAGCTCGTTGCGCGCCCGCGTCACGGCCACGTAGAAGAGCCGGCGCTCCTCCTCGACGTCGCCCGCCTCGATCGAGCGGCGGCCCGGGAACTGGCCGTCCGCCAGCCCGATCACGAAGACCACGTCGTACTCGAGTCCCTTGGCCTGGTGGACGGTGGTCAGCTTGATCGCGTCGGTATCGGGATCGACGTGGCGGTCGCTGGTCTCGCTGTTCAACAGGAGGATCTGCGCCAGGAAATCCTGCGTCTCCTCGAACCGCTGGGCGAACCCGACCAGGGCCGTCAGCTCCTCCAGCCGGTCCGAATAGTCCGCGTAGGCGCCCTTCAGGTAGTCCCCGTACCAGCCGTCGATGGCCGTCTCCACCGCGTCGGCGGGGCTGCCGGTCTGCATCGACTCGGCCACCTGACGGAGCGACACGACCAGCTTGTCCCATTCCTCCCGGCCGTCCCTTGCGACCTTGGCCCGGACGTCCTCGGCGTCGAGGACGTCGAGAAAGTTCCTCTGGGCGCTGCGGGCGTGGTCGAGCGCCGCGGCGTGGATCTTCTGCGCGCCCTTTTCGCCCACCTTCGGGAGCAGGACCGCGATCCGCTCCCAGGCCTGGCCGTCGGCCGGGTTGTAGACGAAGCGGAGCAGGGCGACCAGGTCGCGTATGTGCTGCCGCTCGAAGAACTTGACCCCGCTCGTGATGTGGTAGGGGATGCCCGCCCGCGCGAGCGCGATCTGGGTCTCCACCGCGATGAAGTGCGAGCGGTAGAGGACGGCGATGTTGGAGAGCGCCGTTCCCTCGTCGTCATGGAGCGCCCGCACGCGCTTCACGATGAACTCGGCCTGCTCGCGGTCGTCGATCGCCTGGACCACGTAGGGCTTCTCCATGTGGCCGCGCGCGGCCCGGAGCTCCTTGTCGAAGTGGCGCCCCTTGGGCTGGGCCATGAGGACGCCGTTCGCCAGGTTGAGGATCTCCGGCGTCGAGCGGTAGTTGGTCTCTATCCTGTGGATCGCGGTCCCGGGATGCCGGTCGGGGAACGTCATGATGTTCTCGAAGTTCGCGCCGCGCCACGAGTAGATGCACTGCGCGTCGTCGCCCACNNGTGTCCTGGTACTCGTCGACCAGGACATGCCTGAACCGGTGCGAGAAGTATTCGGCGACCTCGGGGGCCTGCCTGAGGAGCGCGAGCCAGTGCTCGAGCAGGTCGTCGTAGTCGCAGACCTTCTGCTCCCGCTTTTTCGCCTCGTAGGCCTTCGCAAACGCCGGGAGGCGGTCCCGGATGTCCGAATAGTGCGGGAAATGCTTCTCAACCGTCGCCTCGACATCGAGCTGGATGTTGCGCGCGAGCGAGATGATCCCGAAGAGCGGGCCCGCCCTGGGGTGCGTCTTGTCCTTGAAGAACGACTTGTCATGGGAGTCGACGACCTGCTTCAGGAGGCGCTCCGCCTCCTCGGCGTCCAGGATCGTGAAGGTCTTTGCGAGCCCGATCGACTCGCCGAACATCCGGAGGGCCCGGTGGCCGATCGAGTGGAAGGTCCCCCCCCAGAACCGCTTCGGCTCGATGCCGGTCAGCTCCTCGACGCGGTGGAGCATCTGCTTCGCCGCCTTGTTGGTGAAGGTGAGCAGCAGGATCTCGCCGGCGCGCACCCCTTTCGAGAGAAGCCACGCGACGCGGTACGTGAGGGTGCGCGTCTTTCCCGATCCCGCGCCCGCAAGGACGAGCAGGGGGCCCGGCTCGGCCGTCACGGCGCCGTATTGCTCGTCGTTGAGCTGCGCGCGAAAGTCGATCAGCGGGACCGAGTCGGGCGCGGGATGGTTCCCGAGGACAAAATCCATGAAGGTCGCAGTTGGCCCCTAACGGGCGCCGGAGGCGAGCTCGGCGTCCCGCGCCTCGGGGCCCAGCAGGGCCAGGACGGCGAGAACGACGGCCCCGACGCCGACCACCCAGCCGAGCGAGAATGAATAGTCGCCGCCGCGCCGCTCCGCGACGATGGCCTGCAACGGGCCGACGGAGGCGGCCGCGAAGTTTCCCAGCTGGTAGGCGAGGCCCGGGAACGTGCCGCGGACCGAGGCGGGCGAGAGCTCGTTCAGGTGCGCCGGCACGGAGCCCCAGGCGCCCTGCACGGCGAACTGCATGAGGAAGGCGCCGACGGCCAGCCCCGCGGCCGACCCGTGGCCGACCCAGAGGGGGATCATGGGGATCGCGAGGAGAGCGCCGGCCGCGATGGCCTTTCGCCTCCCGATCCACTGCGAGAGGGCGCCGAAGAGGATGCCGCCAGCTATCGCCCCGATGTTGTAGATGATCGCGATCCGGGTGACGGTCTCCAGCGGGAGGCCGCGCTGCCTTTCCAGGAACGCGCTGGGGTACAGGTCCTGGGTCCCGTGGCTGAAGGCGTTGAACGCGGTCATGAGCGCGACCATGTAGAGGAAGAGAGGCCAGCGCGTCCGCAGCGTCTGCCACATGCCCCCGGTGCTCCGGGCGGCGCCGCTCCCGCGCCTCGCGCGTTCATCGATCCAGGCAGGCGATTCCTTGACGCCGACCCTGATGAACAGGACGAGGATCGCCGGCAGCGATCCGACGATGAACATGCCCCGCCAGCCAAAATGGGGGAACACGAGCCCGTAGGTGAGCGCGGCAAGGAGGTATCCCGCGGGGTAGCCCTCCTGGAGGATTCCCGACAGCAGCCCGCGGGTCCTTTGAGGAACCGACTCCATCGCAAGCGAGGCGCCGACGCCCCAGACGCCGCCCATCCCGATCCCGAAGACCGCGCGCAGCGCCAGGAAGACGCCGAGCGACGGCGAGAAGGCGGAGAGGAGCTCGACCACGGCGTAGAGGAGGATGCTCCCCATGAGCGCCGGCCTTCTCCCGTAGCGGTCCGCGATCATCCCGAAGAGAAGGGCGCCGACCGGCCGCATCGCGAGCGTGAGGAAGATCGCGAACGAGACCGCCGTGATTCCGGTGTGGAAGGTGGCGGCGACGTGCCGCACGACCATGACCAGCAGGAAGAAGTCGAACGCATCCAGCATCCAGCCGAGGTAGGCGGCGATGAAGGCCCTCCACTGGGGGCCCGTCATCCCCCGGAGCTCGGCGAACGCGCTCAAAGGAGCGCGAGGTCGTTGCGGTGAACAACCTCGATCTTCCGCCGGGAGGGATAAAGCGCCCGCACCTGGTCGCCCTTCTTTCCCGCCAGGGCCGGGATCTCGTCGGAGCCGAACGCCGACTTGCCGCGCGCGATGACGGCGCCGTCGGGACCGGCGATGTCGACCACGTCGCCCGCGGCAAATCCCCCGGTCGAGCCCGTGACCCCCACGGCCAGCAGGCTGCGGCCCTGCTCCCTGAGGACGGGCACGGCGCAGGCGTTGACCATGATCGTGCCGGAGGGCCTCTGGAAATAGGCGAGCCAGCGCTTTCGCGCCTCGAGGGGAAGGCCGCTCGGGACGAAGAAGGTCCCCGGGCCCGTGCCCGCCAGGAGGCGCAGGATGATGTCGGGTTCGGCCCCGTTCGCGATGAAGACACCGCAGCCGGACTTTGTCGCGATCCTGGCCGCGGAAAGCTTGCTCACCATCCCGCCGACCGACGTCTCGCTCGTCGTCCCGTCGGCCATGGCCTCGATCTCGGGGGTGATCCTCTCGACGACCGGCACGACGCGGCCCGTGCCCCTCCTGTCGATGAGCCCGGGCGCCGTCGTGAGGATCATGAGGAACCGCGCGCCCACGAGGCTCGCCACCATGGCCGAAAGCGTGTCGTTGTCGCCAAACCTGATCTCGGCGGCGCTCACGGCGTCGTTCTCGTTGATGACAGGGACCGCCCCGTATCCTATCACCTGCGCAAGGGTTTCCCTGACCCCGAGGTAGCGGTCGCGGGCCCGCAGATCCTCGTGGGTGAGGAGCACCTGGGCCACCGTGATGCCATGCGGGGCGAACCCCGCCTGCCAGGTCTCCATGAGGAGGCTCTGCCCGACCGCCGCGAGGGCCTGCTTCCTTGCCATTTCCGGGGGGCGCCGCACCAGGGAAAGCCGGCCCATCCCAAGGCCGACGGCGCCCGACGAGACCACGATCACCTCGGTCCCGGAGGCCCGGACCGCCGCGATCTGGGCGCAGACGCCGGCGATCCTCGCCGTGTCGAGCCGGCCGGCGCCTGAGGTGAGCAGGCCGGTGCCCAGCTTGACGATGATCCGGTCCGGCCGTTTGCGGGGCGTCAGCATGCCGCCGCCGCTCACACTGCGAGAAGCTCCTTCTCCTTGGCGGCGAAGTGGTCGTTGATGTCCTTGATCGCCTTGTCGGTGGCGGCCTGGACGTCCTTCTCGAGCCGCTTGGTCTCGTCCTCGGGGAACTTCGCCTTCTTGACGGACTCGAGGATGTCGCGCCGGACGTTGCGGATGTGGACGCGCCCCTCCTCGGCGATGCGCGAGGCGGTCTTGACGAACTCCTGCCGGCGCTCGCGGCTCATGTCCGGCAGCGGCACGCGAACCACCTTTCCGTCGACATGCGGGTTGAATCCCAGGTTTGCCGTCTGGATCGCCTTCTCCACCGCCTTCACGAGGCTGGCGTCCCACGGCTGGATCTGGATAAGGCGGGGGTCGGGGGTCGTGATCGCGGCGCATTCCTTCAGGCGCATCTGGGAGCCGTAGGCCTCGATCAGGACGCCCTCGACCATCGCCGGGGTCGCCTTGCCGGTGTGGATCGACGCGAACTCATGGAGCGTGAAATCCAGCGCCTTCTTCATCTTCGTGTTGGCTTCGGTGAGGAGGGGATGGGACATGGGGCGTGGGGGTTGGGAAAGGGGTGTCAGCCGTGGACGAGCGTCCCGACCTTCTTGCCGGTGACGCCGCGCAGGATCGCGTGCTCCTCGTGCAGGTCGAGGACCAGGATCGGCACGTGGTTGTCGAGGCAGAGGGAGAAGGCGGTGGAGTCCATGATCTTGAGCCGCTGCTTCAGGGCGTCGATGAAGCTGATGTCGTCGTACTTGACGGCGTCGGCGTGCTTCTTCGGGTCCTTGTCGTAGATGCCGTCAACCTTGGTCGCCTTCACGATGATGTCGGCGTGCATCTCGGAGGCGCGCAGCGCGGCGGTCGTGTCGGTCGAGAAATACGGGTTGCCGGTCCCGGCCACGAAGATGACCACGCGGCCCTTCTCCAGGTGCCGGATGGCGCGCCGCAGGATGAACGGCTCCGCGATCTGGTTCATCGGGATCGCGCTCTGGACCCGGGTCATGACGCCCATCTTCTCGAGGCGGTCCATGATCGCCATGCCGTTGATGACGGTGGCGAGCATGCCCATGTAGTCGCCGGTCGTCCGGTCGACGCCCCGCCTCTCGCCCGTCAGCCCGCGAAAGATGTTCCCGCCGCCGATCACGACGCAGATCTGGACGCCGAGGTCGTGGATTTCCTTGACCTGTTTGCAGGTGCGCTCGAGGGCCTCCGCGTCGATCGGGTCGCCAGTCTTTTCGCCGCGCAGCAGCTCGCCCGAGAGCTTGAGGATGATGCGCTTGTACTTCACCCTGGGGTCCACGGGTAGGGATGCGTGCATGGGCACGAATGAAACAATTTGGCAAATACGGCGTCAACTCCCCAGTGCAAAGGGGCTCGATTCCGCCCTTGACCGCGTTAAGGTCGGGGCGGCACGTTCCTCAGTCCCAATTTTTGCCTGGTGGTGTAATGGTAGCACCGGTGACTTTGACTCACCTAGTCCTGGTTCGAATCCAGGCCGGGCAGCCATTTGTAGGATTGATGACGGGTCCGGCCTCACCGGCTTCAGCACGCCATTCCCCGGCATTCGTTAGCCGCCTGTATCAAAGTGCCTAACCCTTCACCGACCCGGCTCCTGCGCCGGCGCGGGTTTGACGGCGGTCTCGTCGAATGGCTTTGCGTACTTGGGTAGGGTGTCGCGAAGGAGCTTCTCGAAATGCAGGTCGCCTCGCAGCGGCTCGAACCCGTAGCTGAAGCGGGCATCGGGATGCAGGCGGAAGTTTTCCTTGGGGTTTTTCAGGCCGTCTTCAAGCCAGGTCATGACGGGATCTCTCCGACCCAGCCTTAGGAGCAGGTCGAAGTTTTGCGTTGTGACGGACGTGTCATCTTGCCCCAGCAGTTGCTGGAGCAATCGGAGAGCCTGCGCTCCTTCCTCACGCTGGCCCAGGTAGGCCAGCATTTCCGCCTTGTAGTAAAGGAGCTCGGTATTGTTGGGATCATCGCTGAGCTTTCGCTCAATCTGTTGCAAGGCGACGGTCCATTCGGCGCGGGCCGCGTCAGCTCTTCCGGCTATCATGTGGGCAAAGCCGGCGAACCGCGCCCTCGGAATAAACCCCGCGAACCAATCACTCGGGTAGACCGAAGAATTTCCAGGACTTTTTCGGAGTCGCTTAACGACAAAGCGACATTCACCACGGACGATGCCGTACGGTCGTCTGTATAGGCCGATGCAGGAATCTCGGCGATCAAAGAGAGGGCAGCATTCCTGTCCTCGAGTGCTATGGTCACTTCAATCTTGAGCATCAGGTATTTGACGGACCGTTTCATTGCCAACGCTTGATCCGCAGCCGCATTGGCCTCCGGTGCCTGCCTATTGCGATAATAGGACCAAGCCGCCATGTAGGGCAGCTTCGCCCTCAAGTAAAAGTCGGCGGCCTCGCCATACCGGCCCTCAGAGTTCAGGACCTCGCCCAATGTCACCTGGGCCTCCTGGTCGTCGGGTTTCTCCAAGACCAGTTCCCGCGCCAGATGTTCGGCCTCCGGATGGCGCGACGACCCATAGTATCACCTGAGCATGAGCCAGGCGCGCAGAATACGAGTTTGGGCTTAGCTCCATGGCACGAGCCGCCTCGGTTGCGGCCCGTTCCTTGTGCGCTTGCGGGGTGCCGAGGACATGCCGGACGAAATTGACGTCATTCATTGCCTCCATGGCCCAGACCTCTCCATTGAGGGGGTCCAGGGCCTTGGCCTGCTCAATCAATTTGCCTGCGGTCTCATAATCCTCCTTGGAAAGATCGTCGAGCGTTGCGTCTACGGTGGTCATTGCTGTGGCGCGGCTGAGCAGTTGGTTGATCTCGGCTTGTGGCCCGGCGGCGGGAACCGATGCAGCTGTCTTCTCGCCCTTGCGCCACGGCTGCCAGATCGCCGTTGCCGCGCACGCGATCACGCCTGCAATGGCCGGAAGGAGCCACGGGCGGAAGTGTTCGGCCGGGTGCGAAACAGACTTGGAAGCGCCCGTTACCGGGCTCTGGTGGGCGGGTTCCTCGTCCGACCTGCTCAATAGCCGCTTGACGCGCTCGGCAAGCATCGGCGGCGTGTCTCTTACGTTGATCCGCGTCCACTGCACGTCTCGGAACTTGTCCGGTACTCGCGCTTTGGTGTCCGGGATGTCATCGATGACCACCGGGAAGAGGTACGGGGCGTCTTCAGCCATCAAGTGCGAGCGGTCCACCGCCAGCTTCCATTCCAGCCGGAAATAGCCCTCCTGACGGGAGTTCGTGTTCGCTGAAATCACAGGCACGAACAACGCACACTCCTTGATCTGCCGTCGGATTTTCCGGTCCCAGGAATCGCCGCCCCGTAGCTCGCTCTGGTCGAACCACACCTCGATCCCTGCGCTGCGAAGTGCCTCACAGATGCGCCTGGCTGCCTCCGCATCCTGAGAGGCGTAGCTAAGGAAGACCGCCCCTTTGGGGGACCCTGGTGAGGGACTGTCGGGCATGAAGCTTGGCTCTGGGCCAGACGCAGGGGGGGTGCCCGGGCTCTAGCCAGCCCAAAGCCCAAGGCTCAACCGGGGTCCTGCAGCATCCCTGGCAGTGCCACCAAGACCCTCCCAGCTCATCGGGACGATGCACCTGCCGAAGGGGCAGCGCCCGCCGCGCCATGGGATGGACGAGAGGGTTCGCACGACGGGGTGGGCGCAGATGCTCTGGCCTTTCAGGAAGCGTTCCTAAGGAACGCGGCTCCTCGAGGGTTCCATGGCCACGGGAGCGCTTCGGGAGCCCGAAGGATATTGCCTGATGCCGGAGCGGCATTCTAAATCGCGCACCGTCATTCGAGCAGCGACAATGGTTCTGCCCCCACATCTCATTCCCCAGATCCACCCGCCCGCGACGGATGTGAGTGGCTGGAAGGTGGCCCTGCTGCACAATGCCCGACCCGGGATCGTTGCGAACGGCCAGCCGGACGACCTGTTCGAGGAATACGACTGCGACGAGACGATAGCCTCCATCCAGGACGCCCTCCAGGAGCTCGTCGACAGGGTGGTTCCGGTCGCGGCGGACCGGTCGCTTCCCCGGACGCTGGCCGCGGGCGGCTTCCAGTTCGCCTTCAACATAGCCGAGGGCGCGGGCCGCCGCTGCAGGGAGGCGATACCGGCCGCCGTCTGCGAACTCATGGGCCTTTCCTTCAGCGGCTCGGACCTGCTGACGCTCGGCCTCACGCTCGACAAGTCCATGGCGCGGCGCGTGGTGGGATCGGAGATGCGGCTGCCGCGGGCGGTCCTGGTTGAGCGCGAGTCCGATTTTCCCGGCCTCGGCGACCTGAGCTATCCCGTGATCGTGAAGCCCAACGACGAGGGCTCGAGCAAGGGGATCCGCGACGATCCGATCGCGGACGACGCCTTCGCGGCGCGGCGCCGGTGCGAGTGGCTGCGCGAGCAGTACGGCTGCCCCGCCATCGTCGAGGAGTTTGTCGACGGGACCGAGGTGACGGTGGGCATCATCGGCAACACCCCGGACGAGCGGATCCTCGGGATCATGGAGATCGAGCCCGTCGGCTCCAGCGCGCGTTTTGTCTACTCGCTGGAGGTGAAGCGCGACTGGCGGCGAAGGGTGGTCTACCATGTGCCGCCGCGCCTCGGGGAGGCGGCCGTCGCGGAGATCGGCGACCTGGCGATCAAGGCTTTTCGACTGCTGGGATGCCGGGACTTTGCGCGGATGGACTTCCGGCTGGACGGCTCGGGCCGGCTCTTTTTCCTGGAATGCAACGCGCTGCCGGGGCTCAACTCCGCGAACAGCGACATGGTCCTGCTGTCGAGGCACGCGATCACGCACCGGCAGCTGGTGCAGGGGATCTTCCTCGAGGCCGTCAGGCGCTGCGCCGTGGCGAGGCCATGAAGGTGCTCGTGGCCCACACGCTGCCGCCGGCGACCGGAGCCGGCAGCCGGATCCCGGGCGAGTTCGACCTGCACGAGGCGGCCGCGGCGGTCGGGTCGGCGCTGCCCGGCGCCGTCACCCGCGCGGTCGAGGGACGCGAGGAGGAATTCGCGGAGCTGGTGCGGGAGCACCGGCCCGACGTGGTCTTCAACCTGTGCGAGGCGCCGCTCGGCCGTCCCGAGCTCGAGGCGCACGCCGCGGCCCTGTGGCAGTCGCTCGGGGTGCGCTTCACGGGGGCGCGCAGCCCCACGCTGGCCCTCTGCCGGGTGAAGGACCGCGTGAATGCGCTCCTCGCCGCCGCGGGGATCCCCGTTCCGGGGAGCGGGAGCTTTCCCTGCATGGTGAAGCCGGCCGAGGAGGACGGATCGGCCTGGATCTTCCGGGGCTCGATCTGCCGCGACCCGGAGGAGCTGCGGCTCGCGATCGGGCGCGTGCCCGCGCGCGCCCTCGTGGAGGCGTTCATCCCGGGGCGGGAATTCGCGGTGTCGGTGTGGGGAGGGGACCGGGCGGAGCATGTCTCGATAGGAGAGACGGTGTTCGCCAACGGGCTGGAGCTGGTCACGTACGAGGCCAAGTGGCTCCCGGAAAGCAGCGACTACCGGGACTCTCCCATCTCGTATTCCACGGGGATCGACCCGGAGCTGCGCGGCGCGCTTACGGAAACGGCGGCCCGGGTGTGGTCGGCCGTCGGCGCCCGCGGCTACATGAGGGTCGATGCGAGGCTCGATGAGTCCGGCGTCCCGCGCGTCCTGGACGTGAACCCGAACCCGGCGCTGGGACAGAGCGGAGGCATCCGGGACGCCGCGATCGCGGCGGGCTGGCCCTGGGAGCGTTTTGTCCGGGCGCAGGTCGACTGGGCATGCTGATCCGACCGCTGACCGCCGGGGACCGGGCGATGATCGCCGAGATGCTTGAGACCTGCGGCGGCTTCAACCGGGAGGAGATCAGCGTCGCCCTGGAGGTGTTCGACGAGGGCATCGCATCCGGCAGGCCGGACGACTATGCGCTGTTCGGGGCCGCGGAGCAGGGCCGCCTGCAGGGCTACATCTGCGTCGGCCTTGTGCCGCTGACGGAGAGCTCGTGGGACATGTACTGGCTGTGCATCCATCCGGCGGCGCGCCGCCTCGGGGTGGGGCGCGCCTTGGTCGCCCATGCGGAGGGCCATGTCATGCGCCACGGCGGCCGCAGGCTTGCGGCGCAGACCAGCGGGCGGCCGGACTATGCTCCGGTGCGCGCGTTCTACGCCGCCCTCGGCTACGAGGTCATGGGGCGGATCCCCGATTATTTCCGGGACGGGGACGACGGGGTGTTCTACTGCAGGGTCCTTGTGCCGACCGCGCCGCGGAGGCCGCCTCCCGGGGCGCTCAGCCGGCCCCGCCCTGGCGCCTGAGGCGCTCCCTGAGTTCGGGATGCCGCTCGAGGAGCAGCTGAAAATGCCGGTCCCTGAGCGACAGGAGGAGCGTCGGGGCGAGGGTTCGCACCGTGGCGGTCCTCGGCACCCGCCCCAGGAGGGCGATCTCCCCGAAGTAGTCGCCGTCGCCGAGCACGGCGATCCTTTCGGGCGCCATGCCCGGCAGGTCGCGCAGCACCTCGACACGCCCGCGCGCGATCAGGTGGAAACGGTCGCCGACCTCGCCCTGGACGACCACGCTCTGGCCGGCCGGATAGCTCTCCGAGACAAAGAGGCCCGCAAGCTCGCCGAGCGCCGGAGGGTCGAGCTGGCTGAGCAGAGGGTAGTCCTTCAGGCGGTCCGGGCGGACCCCGCCGTCATCGCCCTGCTCGTTCACGACAAAGCCGCTTTGCCGCCGCCACAGCTTCGCGTACGCGCCGCCCGCGGCGAGCAGCTTCTGCGGCGCGCCGGATTCCGCAAGGCGGCCGCCTTCCATCACGTGGAGGCAGTCCGCGTCCTGGACCGACGAGAGCCTGTGCGTGACGGAGATGACGGTGCGGCCCACGGCGATCCTTCGCAGCGTGGTGTTGATGGCGGCCTCGGCCGCCGGGTCCAGCGCCGACGTCGCCTCGTCGAGCAGCAGGATCGAGGGCTGGCGCACGAGGGCGCGCGCGATGGCCACGCGCTGGCGCTGGCCGCCCGATAACTTGCCGCCGGATTCGCCCGCGGGCGAGTCGTAGCCCTGCGGCAGCGTGCAGATCCAGTCATGGATCTCCGCCTGCCGCGCCGCAGCCTCGACATCCTCGTCCCGCGCCGCCGGCCAGCCCATGCGGATGTTCTCGCGCAGGCTGATGTCAAAGAGGTGGTTGTTCTGGAAGACGACGCCCATGTGCCCGCGAAGCGAGGCGACGGTCGCCTCGCGGACATCCGTGCCGTCGAACGTGACGGAGCCGGCCGCCGGGTCGTAGAACCGCAGAAGGAGATTGAAGAGCGTGCTCTTGCCCGAACCGCTCGCGCCGACGAATGCGACGAACGAGCCGCGCGGAATCGACAGGGTGACGGCCTCGATCTGCCGCTGCGGGCCCCCGTAGCTGAACGAGACGTCCTTGAACCGGATGCCGTCCCGCAGGGGCCCGAGGGGCGCGGCGCCCGCGGCGTCGAAGATGCCAGGCGCCTCGCCCATCAGTTCCTCGATCCGCTGCATGCCGCCGACCGACTGGAGCAGCCCGGGCATCACCATCGTGAGCGTCTGGACCGAGTAGACCACGTTCAGGAAGACGCCGTGAAACGCGATGATCGTCCCGAGGGTCCGCTGGCCGTGGGCCACCATGAGGAGGCCCAGCCCGACCACCAGCACCTCGAAGATGATGATGATGACGTTGGGCACCCGCTCGACCAGGTAGGTGAGGAACTTGAACCGGATCGACTGGCTGGCCAGGATCTCCGTGATCCGCTCGAAGCGGCCGGTGAAATGCTCGCCGAGGCCGAACGCCTTGATGACGGGCTGGGAGCCTATGTTCTCCTGCGCCGCCACGCCGACGTCGGACTCGAGCCGCCTTATCCGGTAGCTGGCCTCGGAGGCCGCCCTCACGAGGGGCCGCGGCAGGAGGACGCAGAGCAGCAGCCCGAGCACCGTCAGGCACGCGAGGCGCCATTCCAGGAAGAACAGGAGCGCGGCGCTGATCGCGATCCCCGCGGTGCCGAGCAGGAAGCCGGCGATCGACGAGGTGATCGCGCCCTCGAGGAGGGCGAGGTCCGAGGAGAAGCGGGCCAGGAGGTCGGCCTCCTTGTTCTGCAGGAAGAAGGCGAGCGACATCTTCTGCAGGTGCCCGAAGACCGCCCGCCTGACGTCCCGCAGCACCCGCGACCCGAGGACGGCGTAGCCGTAGTCGCGCATCACCGCCGCCACGGACGCGACCAGGACGGCGCCGAAGAGGGCGGTGACGGCGATGGTAAGGAACCTCGGGTCCCCGGCGCGGGTGATCCGGTCGATCAGGTACTTGAAGCTCAGGGGCCACGCCGCGCTGAAGACGACGTCCACCCCGAGGAGGACGCCGACCAGCGCCGCCGTGCCTCGATACGGGGAAAGCAGCCGCGCCAGGTTCCGGGCATAGGTGATCGGGGTCATGGCGCCCGCGCGGGGCGCGGCCTTTCAGGAGCGCCCGTCGCCGGCCTTTTCGGCGCGGACGGAACGCGGGGATCTCTGATGTTCGTTCGGATGGGGCGGCCGGGGATGGGCCGAGATTGGCCAGCCCCGTGCCGCGACCCAAGCCGGAAACGGCGCGCGGGCCCTCAGGCCGGGCTGCCGGTGCCAGGGGGTCCCCCGCCGGGGCCGTTGCGATAGTGGATCACCCGCACCTCCTCCAGCGTGACCAGGCCGCCTCCCATCATCTTGTCCAGCATGGGCAGGAAGGCGTTGATCTTCTCCTCGCTGTCGACGATCTCGATGATGAGAGGCAGGTCGGCGGACAGCCTCAGGATCTTGGCCGTGTGCAGCCGGCTGGACTTCCCGAAGCCCATCGAGCCGCGCAGCACCGTGGCGCCCGCGATGTGCAGTTCGCGCGCCTTCAGGACGATGGCCTCATGGAGCGGGCTGTGCTCCCAGCGGTCGGATTCACCGATGAAGATGCGCAGGAGGCGGGATTCTTGGGGAATTTCCATGGGTCAGGATCCTTTCAGCGAGTTGACGGACGCCGCCGCGAGGTGCCCGAGCCAGACGGCCAGGAGGCACAACGCGACGGAACCGGCGATGTTGCCGCCGGCGTGCAGCCACTCACCCTCGCGCGCGAGGTTGAGCGTCTGCAGGCTGAAGGCGGAAAAGGTGGTGTAGCCGCCGCAGATGCCCGTCATGAAGAACAGGCGGCCCTGCGAGCTCACGAACCAGCGGCCGTCCGGCCCGGTCAGCGTGTTGAAGAAGCCGATGGCGAAGGAGCCGGTGACGTTGATGATGAGCGTTCCCCACGGGAACGTCTCCCCGAAGGCGCGCGCCACGAAGCCGGAGAGCGCGAACCGCGCGGTCCCGCCCAGGGCGCTCCCGATCGCTATCCAGAGGTAAAGGGTCATTATGATTCCAATGCGTTGGCTCGCAGTAGGAGTCATCGGCCCGGAAGATCGGGCGGTTTACCCGGAGGCCGGGACGGCAGAATCCATTGCCGGCTTCGATATTGCCAAGGTTGGTTTCCTGCGCAACCCCAAAGCGCCGGGCGGCTCAGGGGGCGTCGCCATGCGAGACCGGCTCGAGGATCCGGCT
>PLKS01000178.1 GCA_003140665.1 Opitutaceae bacterium | reverse complement strand
GCGGGTTCCCTTCGGCAGGACGAACGGCTCGCGGTAGAAATAGTGGTCCTGCCACCGGAAGCTCCACCGGCTGATGTCGATCAGGGTCCGGACCGAGCCGTCCGGCAGCTGCGCGCTGGCGTGCACCTCCCGGCCGAGCAGGTGCATGTGCGGGAAGATCGACATGAGGATGCAGTCGGCCGGGACCTCGATCGAGTCCTCGACCACGTACGCCGCGTCCCCCGCGCTTATATCGAGCTTGAAGCTGCGCAGGAAGAGCGAGTCCATCATCCGCGCCGTCGGCCCGCGCATGAAATAGATCCCGACCTCGGTCTGGTCGGACTCGGCCTTTCCGGTCGCATGGTAATGGATCTGGAGGACGACGTCGCCGGACATCGGCATGACGCCGGCGGCGATCCCCTCCGGAAGGAAGCGCGGTGTCGTGCCGGGCACGCGCCCGCCAAGGTATGCCGCCGGCACGAACCCGGGCGTGCCGAAGCTTGCGTAGCCGTTGCCGCCCTCGGCCGCCTCGCGCTGCCGCNNTCCGCCACGGCCAGGACGTCCGTGTCGGGGATGCGCGCCCGGGACAGGACCGCAGCCGGCACCCCGTCGAGGGAAAACGGGATCGGGAAAACCTGGTAGGTGTCCTCCGGGCCCGCCGGAATCGTGAAGGGGTGCCGCATCCGCACGACCAGGTCGGGCGCCCCGAGGCGCCATCCGCCTTCGCGAGCCGGGGGCGGGCTCGGGGCCGCGGACAGGTTCCCGACGGGCGCCCCGGTCTCGGCCCAGCGCGCAAGGGTCGCGATCTCAGCGTCGTCAAGGCGCCGCTCGTCGACAAACGCCCCCCTCGGCCCGTCCGGCGACCAGGGCGGCATCACCCGGGCCCTGACCGTCTTCGCGATGAAGCGCGCGCGCTTTGCGGCGTCCGCGTAGGAGAGGAGGGAGAACGGCGCCACCTCGGCGGGCCGGTGGCACTCCACGCAGTGGTTCATCAGGATGGGCGCCACGTCCCGCGCCCACGTCGGCGACGAGGCGCCGGCCGGCCCGTCGGCCAGCATCCGCGCGCCGGACGCGGCGCCCGCGGCGAGGAGGATGGCGATCCGCCTCATTGCCGGACCGCCTCGGGAATGGCGCAGCCGTATCCCATTTTCCCCTTGAACGGCCCCGCCGACCCCGATGCGAGGGCGGAAAGAACGTCGCGCAGCTCCTGGTGGGCCGCGGCGGGCCTCGCCGCGCCGTTGTCGCCGACCCGGTCGTCAATGCGGCCGCCGTAAAGCTTGGGGCCGCTCGCGGAGAACACGGCGACCTCGGGCGTATAGGTGGCCCCGGCGGCGCTCACGAGCCGGTGATCCCTGTCATCGGCGGTCGGAAAGCCGATCGCATAGTCGGCCGCGTGGGTCCGGAGGCTTCCAAGGTCCGCCGTCGGATCCACGTAGGCCCCGATGAATGCGAATCCCCTGGGCGCAAACTCCGCGGCGAGCTTGTTGAGAACCGGGATCGACGCGTTCGAGACGGGGCAGTCCTGTCCCAGGAAAACGACCACGTACCAGCGCCCGGAGGGATTGAGCGGAGCCCCGCCGAGGTCGCGGACATGAAGCTGGCGCCACCACGCGGCCGGACCGCTTTCGGCAGCCGCCGCCGGGGTGGCATCCGCGGCCGCCAGCGACGGCAGCAGCGCGAGAAATGCCGCACGCACGAAAACGGACCGGAGGATGATTCGCCCGGGGAACGGGTGACGCGTGCGGCCGGCTGTCACTCGGGCCGCGCGCGCGCGCCGCACAGGGGGGAACGCCGTGCAACGACCGGGGGCGCGTCAGAGGACACTTCAGCCGTTGGCTGCCTGATCACGTGAAGCATTTCCGGGGCAATTCTCGGTTTGGCGCACCCTCTCTACAAGGACGAAAAGCCTTCTATTTGGCGGCTGCGGAAGCTACCGTTGCCGCGACCCGTTGGCACCGACTTGAACGCAACGCGCGCGCCGATCCCCATCCCCTTTCCACCCGACAACCCAGCCCCGCCCGAGCCGGAGGTTTGCCTGGGGCCCTGCCTCGCCGATGGCCTCCCCAACCCTCGCTGACCTGCCCTCGGGGCGCACCCGACGGCGGCCGGCATCGACCCTGTTTCCGCGGTTCCTCCTGCTTGTCGCGGCTCCCGTGGCGTTCTTCTGCGCGCTCGAGGGCGCGCTGCGCGTCGCCGGCTATGGCAGGCCGACCGAGTTGTTCATCCCCGACGACCTCCCGGGCTTCTACCGCACCAACCCGAACTTCACCGCGGCGTTCATCCCCGCCACATTCGGGATCCAGCCGCTCAATTTCCGGATCCGCAGGCACAAGGAGCCGGGCGCGATCCGCGTCTTTGTCGTGGGCGAATCCGCGGCGCAGGGGATGCCCGATCCCGACTTCGGGTTTGCGGCCCAGCTGGGGGCGGAGCTGAGGGCGCGCTACCCCGGGAGGACCCTCGAGGTCTTCAACCTCGGGATCACCGCCATCAACTCCCACGTGGTTTACCGGGCCGTGCGGCAGGCCGCCGACTTTGAGCCCGACCTGCTCGTCGTCTACATGGGCAACAACGAGGTGGTCGGCCCCTACGGCCCCGGCTGCGCCTACCTGTCCGCGGCGCCGCCCCTCTGGTCCATCCGCGCCTCCGTCTGGGTTCGCGGCACGCGCACGGGAGAGCTCCTGACGAAGCTCCTCTGCAAGCTTGGCCCGTCCGCGGTGCTGGCCAGGGACTGGAGGGGCATGGAGACCTTCTCGAACGACTCGGTCCGGGGCGACGACCCGAGGCTGGAGGCCGTCTACCGCAATTTCTCGGCCAACCTGCGCGATATCGTCGATCTCGCCGGGCGCGCGGGGATAAAGACGGTCCTTTCCACCGTCGTCGCCAACCTGAGGGACAACGCCCCCTTCATCTCGCTCAACCGGGCGCTATTGCCCCCGGAGGACAGGAAGGCATGGAAGACGGCCTTTGACGCGGGGACGATCGCCTGGGACCTGGGCGACGCAAGAAGCGCAAGCTTTGGCTACCAGGAGGCCGCCCGGATCGATCCCGAATTCGCCGAGACCCATTTCCGGCTTGGCAGGCTTGCGGAGGAGCTCGGCGACCCGGCGGTGGCCCGCGGGCACTATCTGGACGCCGTGCACTGGGACGCCCTGCGTTTCCGCCCGGACGCCCGCCTCAACGGGATCATCCGCAGGGTCGCCCGGGAAGCCGGGGATTCGGTGGTGCTGGTGGACGCTGCGCGGGAGATGGGTTCGGACCCCGAGTCGACGGGGCCGCCTGCCGGGCGCGGGATCCTGTTCGATCACGTCCACTTCAACTGGGAGGGCAATTTCCGGATGGGCCGCCTTCTGGCCGACGCGTGCGCCCGGCAGCTCTTCGGCGCGAATGCCGGGGAGGGGGGCGGCCTGGATGCCGCGGGCTGCGCCGCCGCGCTCGGCTACAGCCCCGATGCCAGGCTCAGGATGCTGCAGGTGATGGTCCAGCTGACGCTCAGGCCCCCCTTCACGAACCAGTCCACGTTCACCGAGGACCAGGCGATCCTGAAAAAGGAGGTCGAGCTCGCGAATGCCGAGCTCGCCGCGCCGGGCGCGAAGTCCGCCGACCTCGCGGCGGTGGAAAAGGCGCTCCAGCTCGACCCGGGCAACGGACCCCTGGCCATGCGCCTAGGGACCATGGAATCCGACGCGGGAAACCCGGATCGGGCGCTGCCGCTCCTCGAGCGCGCGGAGGCCCTGGAGCCCCGGTCCGCCGACCTGTCCAGGCGCAAGGCCCAGGTGCTTGTCCGGCTGGGGCGGTACGACGAGGCGGAGGCGCTCCTCGTCGGGTCCCTGGACCTGGACAAGGATTACTTTGTCGCCGGCGGGGCGCTGGTCGACCTATGGGGCACGACCCGGCAGTTCGAGAAGGGGAAGGAGTTCTTTGGCCGCGAGCTGGCACGCTCGCCCGCGAACCCCTATCTGCGGCTGGAATATGCGAAACTGCTCGTCCGCGCCGGGGACGACGAGGGCGCGGAGCGCGAGGCGCGCAGGATCTGGGACGCCGACCCCGCCAGCCGCCCGGCGATGGCCGCCCTGGAGATGCTCGTCCACCTGCTCGAGCAGGAGCACCGGAACGAGGCGGCCGACGCCCTGAGCCTCGAGGCGCGCCCCCATCAGCCCGACGATTACTTCAACAACGAGCGCCTCGTGCGGATCTACGCCGCACAGGACGACCCGGGCAGCGCGGCCGACAGCCTGCGCGCCCTGGGGGTGAGCGGCCCGTTCGACGCCGCCCAGCACCTCGACCTCGCCCACCGCCTGGCCGACCTGAGCCGGGGCCCGGAGATGCTGGATGAGCTCGCCCACGCCAGGGACGTCGCGAGGATCGAGGGCAACGGGCGGCAGATCCAGGCGATCAACGACGTCATCGGCATCTACCGGAAGCGGTTCGGCGGCCAGGCCCACTGAGGCCGGCGCCGGTCGGGATGGCGGCCATCAGCCTCAATGACCCGCTTTTTTTGACAGGGCCGTCCGCAGGTTGGCCTGCGCCCTAGCGTGGGCGGGCTCGATCGCGAGGGCCTTCCTGTACTCGGCGATGGCCTCGTCCCACCTCCCCGTCCGCAGGAAGGCATTTCCCAGGTTGTTGTGGCCGTCGGCGAAATCCGGGCTGATCTCCAGGGCTTTCCTGTAGCGCACGATCGCCTCGTCCACCCGGCCCGCCTGGAGGAGCGCGTTGCCGAGGTTGAAGTTGGTCCCGAGGTCGCCCGGCCTTATTTCCAGCGCCAAGCTGAGCTGGGCGATGGCCTCGTCCATGCGTCCCGCCCTCCGGAGGGCGGTGCCCAGGTTGTTGTGTGTCTCGGCGTTTCCCGGCTCGATTTCCTGGGCCTTGAGATATTCGGCGATGGCCTCGTCCATCCGGCCCTTTCCAGCGAGGGCGAGCCCGAGGTCGTTGTGCGTTCCCGCAATGCCCGGATCGATCGCCAGCGCCTTCCGGTATTCGGCGATGGCCTCGTCCGGCTGGCCGCCCGCCATCAGGGCCACGCCGAGATTGTCGTGGGCCATCCAGCAGCCCGGATTCCTGGCGATCGTCTCCTGCCAAAGCGTCCCCACGTCGGCGTACATCGCGCATTGCCGCCAGGTCAGCGACGCCAGCGCCGCGACGGCGCAGAGGGCCGCGGACCATGCCGCAACCCGGAATCCCGGCGGGAGCCGGCTGACGCCGAGCGCAAAGGCGGCGGCCGAGGCCGACAGCATCATCGCCGCCGCCAGGTATTGGAAATGGTCGGCGACATAGGAAAAGCGGAAGGGATAGGCGTCGATGAACCCGAGCGCGGGGAAAAGCGTTCCCGTGAAGAGAAGGGCGGCCGCGAGGGGCCCGCGCGAGTGGCGGCGAAGGGCGAACAACGCGGCCAGCGCCGCGAGGACGGCGGCCGGGCAGAGGACCTGCCAGAAGCTGCGCGCATCGATCGTCCAGCGCGGGTAGATGAAGACAAGGTTGGCCGGCCAGAAAATCTTCCCGAGGTAGAACCAGATGGCCCGGCCCGCCACCAGGAACCGCTCGACAGCGCCCGGCCCGGATGCGGCGCCGCCGGCCCCGACAAACGCGCGCTCCACCCAGGAGGTCATCATCCCCGCCGCCGCGCCCAGCGCGAGCCAGGGCGCGAGCGGCCACCCGTCGCTCCTCCACGCAAGCCGTCCCCGCTTCCACCAGAGGACAACCAGGAGAGCGGCGGGGAGGGTCGCGGTCACGGTCTTGCTCAGCAGGGCGAGGACAAACAGCGTCGTTGCGAAGGCGTACCAGCGGGGCCGCCGTTCCTCGTCGAACCGGAGATAGGCGAGGCCGGCCGCGAGGTAGAAGACGGCGGAAAGCGTGTTCTTCTGCTCCGAGATCCAGGCGACGGATTCGACGCAGACCGGGTGGAGGGCGAACGCCGCGGCGGCCAGCAGCGCCCCTGGCACGCAGAGGCGCCGCAGGGCCCGGTACAGGAGGCATGAGGCCGCCGCATGCAGCGCCACGTTGGCCACGTGATACCCCGGCGCTGAATATCCCCACAGGCGAAGCTCCAGCCAGAACGCGCTGTAGAGGACGGGGTAGTACTGCTGGGTGGCGCCCGGCTCGAACCAGATCCTCCACAGCCCGTGGAGCGGGCGCATGTCCGGCCGGATCACGTGGGCGTCATCGTCCCAGACAAAGCCGGCATGCCACACCTTCTGGTAGGCGACCAGCGCGGCCGCCGCCAGCAGGAGGCAGGGAATCCAGTCCCGGCGCCACCTGGGCCCGGCGGGGCCGGCACCGCGTTCAGCCGGCGCCGCGCGGGGCGGAGACGCCGTCGCGGGTTTCGCGCGCTGCCGATCCTTGTTTGGCCTGCGGGTCATTCCGATCCCGGTACTGCGACGAATTCATTGTTCGCGCAAAACGAAATTGGAATGGCGCCCGAGCCCCAAGAAAAAGCGCACACGGCGATCGCCGCGTGCGCTGTGCTAGCCTTCGCTGGTTGGAGGCGAATCAGAACTTGATCCCGTAGGTGATCTTGCCGGTGATCGGCGTGTTGTATATCAGCCCATACAACTGGTTGTTGTCGGTCAGGTTATAACCGTTCAACTGGATGAACTGACTGTACCCCCAGCTCCTCCAGTCGTACTTCACGAACGCGTTCAGGAAGAACTCCGAGGGAGCGTAGGCCACGATGAGCAGGCCCGCGGCGTTCGTCTCAATCTGGCCGGATCCGTGGGTGATGCCGGAGAAATACTCCTCCTGCGAGTGCCACTGTCCGCCGACGCCGACCGTCCAGCCCCGGAGCGCGCCGTTGAACTTGTAGTTCGCGAACAGCGAGGCCGAGTACTTCGGCGAGTCGTCGCCCGGGAAGGTGTTGTTGACGTAGGTCGAGGTGTCCGCCGGGTTCTTGTAGGCCGTGGTCAACGGCTCCTCCTCGCCGCCGAAGTTCGCGAAGTACCATGACGCCCACATGTCCTGGGGGAAGGGGTATTTCGGCCAGGTGCCGTTGTTGATCCGGGTGACGGTCGCGTCGACGCTCGCGTTCAGCACGAACTGGAGGCTGTCGTTCGGCGTGTAGAGGATCTGGCCCTCGTAGCCCTTCGATTGGTCGATGACCTGGACTGCGGCGCCAAGTCCCGTGTTGAGGAACCCGGCCGCGTCCTGGTTCGCGTTGTTGAGGAGCTTGTCATCGTGGTTGCTCGGCGTCGTCGGGCCGGCGTCCATTCCGGCGTACATCCAGCCGGGCCAGCCGCCGTTCTGCCCTTCGTTGTTGGCGGCGAACACGGAGTTGAGGTACGCGGCGCCGGTCGGGGTGCTGGCATTGATGTAGACCTGGGGGGTTCCGATGCCCGCGCTGGACACGTAGACCGACCCGGCCGCCACGGCCGCGTTGAACGCGGTGACGGACGGCCCGGTGTTGTTGCCGCCGCTAAGGCCGTTGCCACCGGCTGCCAGGTTCGCGGTGAGCGCGGAACCGCTCAGGGCACCGTCGCTGGCGGCCGGCCACGTGATGCCGCCGACCACGGCGTTGTTGGGCATCATGCCCTGGCCGGGATTGTCCTCGTCGCTGAGGTTGTAGATGATGGGGTTGTTCGGGTTGAAGCGCGGATGGCCCAGGGGCGCCGGCGCGTAGAAGGGCTCGGCGGACCAGGACGTCTTGGAGATGGTGTACCTGCTGATCGTCCCGGTCAGCTTTCCATGGAACGCGTCGAACTTGATGCCGTATTCGTTGCTCTTGCCGGTGTTGGAGCTCACGGGGCTTCCCGTCTCGGCGTTCCTCAGGCCGCCGAAGTTCGGCTCGACGCCCCCCGCCTTCAGGGCGAACAGCGACAGGAACTTGGTGACCTCGACTTCAACGCCATTCTGGTAGGTCTTGTTGGTGAGGCTGGCCGACTCGACGCCCGCGTCGGGATTGCTCAGCGTGGCGTTGTCCCAGGAGGTGTTGGTGTCCCGGCGCACGCCCGTCATCAGGATGACCCGGTCGCTGAACAGCTTGGCGTAATAGTTCAGGTAATAGGCGCTGTCCCAGTTCTTGGTCTCGTTGTTGATCGTGATCGTCTCCGGGACATCGGGCGAGCCGTCGCCCTGGATCCCGTAGATGATGGGATTGAGAGCGTTCGGGCTCTTGTAGTTGTTCCCGGTCGATCCCCCGGTGGAATCATAGGTCTGCTGGTAAAGATCGGAATATCCCGCGAGGACCTGGCTGTCCCACTGGAACCACCGTCCCTCGAAGAGCGTCTTCTTCGCCACGAATTCGACCCTCGTCTGGTCGCGCTCGGTGTTCGCGAACGTCTCGTCCCACTGGTAGGCATCGACCGAGTTGGCCACGGACCCGAACACCAGGTTCCCGTTGTTCGTCCCCTGCCCGTTGATCGAGTTGGCAGCCTGGCTCGTGATGACCGTCTCGCCGAGCGCGTATCCGTTGTTCGTGGTGTCGGTGTCGACCTCCATCTCCCCGTTGACGGACCGCGTCTGCTCGTTGGCGTTCGAGCGATTCCAGGCGACGAGGAAATCCAGGCTGGGCCAGACATTCGTCTCCTTGAGTATCCGCTGGGTGGCCTTGAGCTCGAGGTTCTTGTCCTGGTCGTCGACGAAGGCGTCCGGGCCGCTTATGTTGAACGACCTGGGGTCGCTGCCGGGCGGATAGTAGAAGCCGACCGCCTCGAACTGATCGTTGTTCGTCGGAAGGGCGCTGCTGGTCGCCGTCACGGCCCTGAAGGCCTGGAAGCCCGTTCCGTCCTGGAACTCCTTGCCGTACTCAAAGTCGGCCAGGAGATAGGTGCCCTCAAACGGCCTCCACGAGATCTGCGGCGCGACGAAGAAATGGCGCTCCTTGTAGTAGCTTTCCTGCGAGTCCGTGTCCTCGTAGGCGGCATCCACCCGGTAATCGAGATGGTTCGCCCCGCTGATCGGTCCCGTGACGTCCAGGATCGCGCGCTCGAAATCATAGCTTCCGAACGAGGCGCTGAACGATCCCGACTGGACGTCCATCGGCCGCCTGGGGAGATAGTCGACCACGCCGCCGAAGTTGCCGGTGCCGTACAGGAGGGCGTTCGGCCCGAAAACCACCTCGATGCGGTCGAGGTTGACCGTGTCGACCCCGGTGAGCCGCAGGAAGCCGTCGCGCAGGGTGTTGTCGGTGATGAACCCGCGGATCTTGAACTGCGACTGGTCGGTATTCGCGGTCACGCCCTGCGGATTGTTGACGCCGCCCTGGCCGTAGGCTGAACCGAAAGTGCCGCCCGTGTTCTCAAGGTCGTTCTGCGTGCGGGTCATGATGCCCGACTGGTAGGCGAGGGCGCTCCGCAGGTCGGTGGCGCCGATGTCCGAGATGAACTGCGACGTGATGACATCGATCGAAATCGGAATGTCCTTTATCGGGGTGTCCACGCGCGAGCCCGATATCTCGTTGGTCGCTGAATATCCCTTGTCCTGTGACGTGCTCACCGTGAACGGATCGAGCTGGACCGCGGCCGCCGTCGACGCCGTGGATTGAGAGCTCGTCGGGGTTGGGGTCGGGGTAGGCGTCTGGCCCTGCAGGGACAGGGAAGCCAATACAGCGAGAGCGGCGAGGCCCGCTGCGAGGCGCGGCATGGCTGTGGACTGGGCTGGGATCATTTTCATCTTGGGTTGGGGTGTTGGTAGAAACACGGTGTAGTTCCTGGTTGTGGATTCACGGGTTCGGGCATGCTCCGTCCCATTGCTTGCGCGTCCGCCGCGGGGAGCGACGGATCGTCAATGGGGTCCGGGTATGCCTTGGGGTAATGGGTGTCATAGGGCCCGAGCGAAGCTCTTCCCTGTGCACGTCGAGGTCTAGTGAGGGCTCAAATTAACTGTCAACATTTTTGTGCACTTTATATCTAACACTGCTTTTGCAACCGGTCATTTTGGACTTCCTTTGCAGGCTCCAAATGGGGCGAATGGGCGTCGGGATCGATGCGGAAAATCGTCGTCTCGGCGCCCGGTATAATTACCTATTATGCCAAATAATAATCTATTAGGAAACACACGGTCAGCTGCTTTCGGGAATCGAACGAGCAACCCCGGGTCCCGGACTCGAATCCATAACCTGACCGTGCACGCAAATGCGCACTATTTAATGGTTTTGGCGGCGCATGAGCAAAATGCCGACGGTGGAATCGAGACGGACACGGCGTGGGTGCCCGCCTGCGGCCAGAAAATCAATCCGCGCGGATTGGAGGGAATTCCCCGGGGAATTCCGACGCGCGGCTGTAGGCTCCGTGCGCGTTCGCGCGAGCCGTCTCCGGCTCGGTATCGGCGGTTCGGGACCGTGCCGGGATGTGATGCGATCTTCCTAGGTCTTCGGCTCGAAATCGAGGTACGCCAAGTTCATGTTGCCCCCCGATACGATATGGACGGTGAGAACGCTCACTCCCTCGGGCAGGAACACGTCGGCGATGTCCTTCATCAGGTTCCAATGGTGCCACTGGCGCCACGGAACGGTTTCTGCGGCGTTCTTTGTGGAGATGATGTCGATCGCCGCGGGTGGCGCGTTGCCGTTCACTTCCAGGGTAATCCTTCCCCCTCGATTCGATGTGTACAGCAGATCGACCGCGTACACTCCGGCGCGCTCGACCTGCACCGTCATTCTGAACCACTCCCCCGGGCTCGTCCAACCCACGTAGAGCTGTCCCTCGGGCGGCCGCACAAGGCTGAAGGGATTGTCGTCGATCGCGTCGTGAAACTTCGTGTAGGAAGTCCCGACCGCCTCATTCATCCGGAATTCGTTCAGGTATGAGCCGTTTGCCGGGTTCAGCATGCCGCTGCCCTGGTTCCTCGTGTCCGTGGTGTGATACGCGACACCCTCGCCTCCGAGGTCGAAATAGGCGCACTGCACCCGTCCCGGTATCTTCTGCGGCCCCCCCTGATGGACGCTGTCATGAAACGGCGTTCCCTTGTAGTCCGCGGGCCGGTCGCCCGCGGACATCCCTTGGCTGATGCAGGCGAGTCCGAGGCAAAGGAGGAGCGCCGATCCGCCACCTGACCCTTGGCGCAAGGAGTTATGGCCCATCTTCTCCAAGGGATATGTCAGGACATCCACGCCGGTCGAGAAGTGACATCGCGGTTTTTCATCCGCGGTCGAGATGCCGGCCGCGGTCAGGATGTTCGACTCATGTATCTCGACCTCGGCTTGCTGCATCGGCCATGGAAGGTGATGCACCTCGGTCCGGGCCAGTTGATCGCGCGCAAGGCTCGAATAGACGCAATACCGCTCGGCGGCCCAATGCTCGAACGAGCCGCGCTGGGGAAGAAACGGCGCGGCGATGGGCCGGTATCGTCCCCGAAATCCGGCCGTCCCGTCCCGGCGCCGGCATGAATATTCAAACCATCCGCCGAACTTTTCCTGGTTCATGCGGGAGTGAAAATAGGGCACGCCGTAGAACCTGCTCCCTCCGTACACGATGGGCCAGGAGTCAGCGTCGAGGCTGAAAAACCACACCCCAGGCTTCCCGTCCGCCTCGACGTAGGTCCGCAGGTTGAGTTCCGGAAAGGACGAGAAGCCGGGAAGGTCGGGAAAGGGCCTGAGCATGACGCCCGACATCCGAAACGGGACCAGCCCCACCCAGGCCGACCCATCGAATTCCTCCAATCGGAGGCCCTCCGGCAGCCTTCGCCGAAGCAGGCCTGAGTCGACGCGATAGTGGATGAAGGCCAGGTCCCGCCAGGACTGGCGCCAAATCCATCTGCGCGCCGGCAGGGGCCAGGGGCGATGGGCGGTCTGCCGCAGCAACGGATGCATCATTATATATGGACGCTTCTTGTGGTCCCAGGGAGGCGCCGCGCTCCCCAAAATCGGGCCGTGTTGCCGCAGGGTCAAATGCTGACGGCGGCCGCGGCCCTCGGATTTGTGCTCGTCACCCGAGCGATGGCGGGGCCATCCTACGCCGCCCAACGACAAATGCCGGCCAGTTCCACTTCGACCGCCAATCGCGCCGTGTTCCTCAGCTACGCGCGCGAGGATACCGCCGCCGCCGGACGCATAGCCGAGGCGCTGCGCAGCCAGGGCGTGGAGGTGTGGTTTGACCAGAACGAGCTCCGGGGAGGCGATGCCTGGGACCAGAAGATCCGCACGCAGATAGATGCCTGCGCGCTCTTCATCCCGATCATCTCCAAGAAGACGGAGGAGCGCGGGAAAGGGTATTTCCGCCTCGAGTGGAAGCTGGCGGTGGAGCAGACCCACCTCCTGATGGAGGGTGTTCCCTTCCTCGTGCCGGTCGTGGTTGACGACACGCCCGAGTCCGCCATCGCCGTTCCCCCCGAATTTCGCCGCGTCCAATGGACGCGGCTCCCGGCCGCGCTGCCTTCGCCGCAGTTCATCGAGCACGTGAAACGGCTGCTGGACGGTCCGCAGGCACCCTTCGCGGCTCCCGTCCGGGGCGACGTAGGCCAATCAGTCTCCGCGCGGAAAGGCGGCCCCGCTCCCGTCACGTTGTGGCTCATCGGGGGCCTCCTCGCCGCGGTCGCCGCCGCCGCCTGGTTCGCGCTCAGGCCGGCGCCCCAGCCGATCGCCGCCGAGCCGCATCCTGCGGCCCCCGCTGCGGCGCCGATCGACGCGAAATCCATCGCCGTCCTCCCGTTCGACAACATGAGCGAGGAGAAGGACAGCATGTTTTTCACGGATGGCATCCACGAGGACATCCTGACCAATCTCGCCCTGATCCGGGAATTGCATGTCGTGTCGCGCACGTCGGTGATGCAGTACCGGGCGACGACCAAGACCATTCGCCAGATCGGCTCGGAGCTGCGGGTGGCCTATGTGCTCGAGGGCAGCGTGCGCCGGGCCGGGAACAGGGTGCGCGTGACCGGACAGCTGATCAACGCGCGCACGGACGAGCACGTGTGGGCGAAGGCCTACGACCGCGACATGACCGACATCTTCGCCATCCAGGCCGAGCTTTCGCAGGAGATCGCCGGGGCGCTGGCGGCCGCGCTCTCACCGCAGGAGAAGACCCTCATCGAACGCCGCCCGACGGAAAACCTCGCCGCATATGACTTCTTCCTGAAGGGCCGCGACGTCTTCAACCGCTCCCCCTCGGGGAGCCGCGTCGCGCTCAAGCAGAGCCAGGACTTTTACCAGAGCGCGGTCGATGCCGATCCCAATTTTGCCACCGCGTGGGGCGCGCTGGCCGAGATACATTCGCTCTTCGTCTTCTGGGAAATCGACCATACCGCCGCGCGGCTTGCCGAGGCGGACGCCGCCATCGCCAACGCGGTCCGCCTGGCGCCCGACTCGCCGGACGTGATCCGCTCGCTCGGCACCTACGCCTACTACGCGTACCGGGACTACGATCGCGCCCTGGCCCAGTACGAAAAGATCGCCCGGCTCCAGCCGAATGACCCGACCGTTCCCTCCTCGCTCGGCCTCATCCTCCGCCGTCAGGGGCATTGGGCGGATTCGCTGGTCCAATCGCGCAAGGCGATCGAGCTTGACCCGGGAAACATCGCCTACACGCGCAACATCATGCAGACGCTGACCTACGCCCGGCGCTGGGACGAGGCGGCCGAAATGCACCGCAGGCTGATCGCGTTCCTGCCGGAGCAGCAGCTCAGGGAGGAGATCAGCCTTGCCTTCATGTACCGCGAGTCCAGCGGCTCGACCCAAGAGCTCAACAAGCTGCTCGCCCGCCTCACGCCGGAACAGTTGAATTCGCCTCGCGGCATCCGCTTCAGAACGGGCGTGGCGATCTCGGATGAGAACTATGCTGAATTCAAGCGCCTGGACGGCCTCCAGCCCTTCTTTGACGAGGACGGCCTGGACCATGCGCTGCAGGCGGAGGAGGCGGCCGAGGTCTATGCCGAGCACGGCGACCTCTCGGCGGCTCGGGCCCGGCTTGCTGATTTTCCAGCGGAAGTGCGGGCCCGGATCGAACTCGAGCCGGCCAACTCGCGCCTCTACAGCTACCTGGGCCAGATGGAGGCGCTGCTCGGCCACGGCGACGAGGCCGTGCGCCTTGGCCGGCGGGCGGTCGACATGCTTCCTGAGTCCCGCGACACGATCGACGGGACGTACATCAGTTATTATCTTGCCGAGATATACGCGTGGACCGGCGACAAGGAGCGCGCGCTCTCGGAGCTCACCCGCCTGCTGCGCATCCCCTCCCGCGTCGATGTCGGGTACCTGCGGAGCGAGCCCATGTTTTCCCCTCTGCACGGAGACCCGCGCTTCGAGGAGCTGTTCACCGACCCAAGGAACAACGCCGTCCTGTTCTGAGCGCCGTCACGCTCCCGGCCCGCGATCCGCCCGGGGACGTCCGCGGTTCACGGCGGCCCCGCGCCCATCTTCTCCATGAAGAAATTCGCCATGATCTGATGGGCCTCCTTCGACTCCGGCAGGTTGGGATTTCCCCAGAATGTATGGGGGAGCGCATCAAACACGACCAGCCGGGCGTCGACGCCCGCGCGCAGGAAGGCGCGGTGGAGGTTGACGGTCCCGCTGAGCAGGAGATCCCTGGTGCTGGCGACAAAGAGGGTCGGCGGCATGCCCTTCAGATCCGCATAGATGGGGGAGAGCACCGGGTTCCTCCGGTCGGTCGACCCCACATACTCGGGATCGGAAAGCGGAAGCGGCGTGGCGAGGTGCCCGGCCAGCCCATGGAGCGAAAAAAAGCTCTGCGAGTCGCCGAGCCGGCTCATGTCGCCGCTTCCCGAGAATATGCCGAGGGCGGCGGGAAGCGGCAGGCCCAGCTGCTTCAGCCGCACGGCGACCTCGCCGGTCAGGATGGCGCCGGCGGAGGTCCCGTAGATCGCGATATCCCGCGCCTCGTGGGTCTTCAGCAGCTCCGTGTAGACGGCCACCGCGTCGTCCACCGCAGCGGGAAACGGGTGCTCCGGCGCCATCCGGTACAGGACCGACACGACCTCGGTCTGCGTGAGATTGGCGATCGGTATGGATTCGGTGAAGGAGCCGGAATCGACCTTGAAGCCGCCCCCGTGGACATTCATCAGCACGCGATGCGCATTGCCCGCGGGAATGGCCAGCGGTGTGACCACCCGCACGGGAATCCCTGCGATCATGGACTGGCTAATGTTCACCGGGTACAGGGAAAGCGCCTTCGTGGCCGCCCCTGACTGCCATGCGTCAACCTTTGCTCGCGCCACCGCCAGCGTGTCGGTGTCGGCGACGTCGGGAAACGGATGGGCCAACGCCTCCTGCGCCTCCGGGCTCACCGTCGTGGGCACCGGGACCACCCGGGTGACATGAGCCCTCCCGGCGGCGTCGATGAACGACGTGTCGGTCTCGGGGGGAGGGGAGGCCTGCCCGAATATCGAGGCGGCGGGCGAAAGAAGGACGGTCGCGACGATTCTGGATTTCATGTGCGGGGGTCGCATGGTTGGGGTTGGGGAGCGGGTGCGATCAACGGGCGATTTTCTCCAGGACCTGGAGCGGCACATCGGGTCCCACAAACGAATCCCCGTCATAGGACGAGGAAACCACCTTCCCCGTGGCGGTGTCGATGATGATGAGGTTGGGGATGCCCCTGCCCGTCGCCTTTCCCCAGGGCCCGGCCGATCCCCGCATCACGGCTGGAAAGCCCATCTTGTGCTGCCTCATGTAGGCCAGCATGTCCTCCTCGCTTTGGTCGTAGTCGACCATGACAAGCTGGAACTTCATGCTGGACTTGTCCGCGGAACGGTAGAACTCGGCAAGCGTGGGCGCGAACTGCTGGCAGGGAGGGCACCAGCCGGCGCCGTGGTACACCGCAAGATACGGGGTCTGGTACGGGTGAAGCGTCTCCCGGACGACGGCTCCGCCCGGGTCAATCCGAGTGACCACGAGGTCCGCCGGCGCATGCGCGAAATTCACCGGCCGCCTGAACAGGCGGAAGACGAAGAACACGGCGCAAACGACGACGAAAGCGGTGAGAAGGTTTTTCACGGGTCAACTGACGGTGCCATCTTTCGCACATTTTCGGCGGGAAGCGCTCTATATTCTGCCGCAGGTGATCCAGCCGCAACGGTTCGCGTGCTAGCCTTCCGGGACAGCGAGGGCCTTTTTTCTGTGCTCGTACCGGTCCCATACAATCTTGGCGACGTAGGTCAGTATCACCGCGTTGACCAGGAGGATGGAGATGCGGAGCCAGCTGAAGCGGTGGATGATGCCGAGGCATTCCTCCGGGATGAACAACCCGGTGGATATCACCACCATGTATTCCGCCCAGGCCGCCCCGAGCCATAGCCCGATACCTTCGGTCAGCTGGACCGTCGCATAGAGCGCCGAGAGGGCTCCGAGGCGCTTCAGGGTGGAGGGTTCCACCAACCCGAGCTTTTCGAGCGCGAGCGCCACGTACCTGTTTTCGGGTGATATCCGGACGGCCTCGACAAAGTGAAGCGCAATCCCGGGAAGGTCCTTGTGAATCAGGTCCAGTATCCCCAGCGAAACGCACGCGAGGACCACTCCCTTCACGAGCTTGGCCCCCGCCAACAGCTTCAGTCCAATCGGGGAGTCTATGTCCATGGTCGTTTACCCTAGCCGCCACCGTGCTCCCCGTCAAAAAAACGCGTCGAAAAGGCCTGGCGCCCGGGAGACAAGGGTTGTCATTCCCCCTCGAACACGAACAGGAAGACTCTGGCATGCTTTGATCGCGGACATAAGCACATCTGTTTGATGACGTGGAGATTAAATTGATGCCGCGCCGTATGGGAGGTGCGCGATCGGACCGGCTCACCGCTCCTGGGATATCGATCGAATCTCAACTGCGAGTCCCGGCGACTTCTGGGGCAACCTGACGCGGCGCCGGCTTGTGCGGGCGCGACGCAGCGTCAACGATCCTGCGAACCCAAGATGAGCGTCTTCGTCCTGTCGTTGGTTCTCGTCGCAGCCCTCCTGCATGCGACCTGGAATCTCTTTGCAAAGCGGGCGGCCGGAGGCCTGGCATTTGTCACCCTTGTAGGCATCGTGAACGTGGTCCTCTACGCGCCATTCGTGGTTGCCTACTGGATCTGGCGGCATCCGATCCTTCCGCCCGCGGCGCTCCTGTGGATCGCCGGCAGCGGACTTCTAAAGACCGGTTACGCGCTCTTTCTTCAGCGGAGCTACAAGACGGGTGATTTCTCGCTCATTTATCCGCTGGCACGCGGAACCGGGCCTCTCCTCTCGACTTTCGCCGCCGTCTGGCTCCTGGGAGAGAGGCCCACGCCGGCCGCGATGGCCGGGGGCCTGATCATCGTCGGAAGCATCTTTTTCCTGGCGGGAGGCCCGATGCTCCTCAAGCGGAGCGCGGGGCACACGCGCATCGCGATCGCCTACGGCATCGCCACCGGCGTCTTCATCGCGGCCTACACGGTGTGGGACCGGCGCGGCGTCGCCTCGCTCGCGATCGCGCCGCTGATCTACGACGCCGGCACGACGCTCACGGGCGTCGTCCTCCTGGCCCCCTTTGCCGCGCGACGCTGGCCCGAGGTCGTGCGGGAATGGCGCGAGCACAGGCTCGAGGCCACCGGTGTTGCCGGACTCTCGTCGATCTCCTACATCCTGGTTCTCACCGCGCTGGCCATCACGCCCGTGAGCTACATCGCCCCGGTCCGCGAGGTCAGCATCGTGATGGGCGCCTTCATCGGCGCGAGGCGCCTCAAGGAGGTGGAGGGCCGTCGGCGAATCATCGCCTCGGCGGCCATGGCGATCGGCATCGTCATCATGGCCGTCGGCTGATCAAGCCCCGGCGTGGCAAGGGAGGTCCCGATGCGGATCCGCGCGCTCACTTTTCCCCACTTTTGAGGTTTCCGCCGAAGGCTTGCCGCCTAACATCAGGCCCAATGGCGCAATCCCATGACAAGACGCTGCACCGGCTGCAGAAGGAGTCGTTCGCCTATTTCGCCCGTGAATATAATCCGGCCACCGGATTGGTGCGCGACAAGACGAAGTCAACCTCCCCGTCAAGCATCGCGGTCACGGGATTCGCGCTCGCGGTCTACGTCGTCGCGGTCGAGCGCGGCTTCATGAGGAGGAGCGAGGCGCTGAAGCGCACGTTGGCCGCGGTCAGGTTCTTCGACGCCAGCTCGCAGGGCGGCGACGCCGGTGCAACCGGCCATCGCGGCTTCTACTATCATTTCCTGGACATGAAGAAGGGTGCGCGGGTGTGGAAATGCGAGCTTTCCACGGTCGACAGCGGCTTCCTCGTCCTGGGGATGCTTGTCGCGGCCGAATACTTCTCCGGCGCCAACGCCGAGGAGCGGGAGATTCGCGAGCGCGTCGGCGAGATCTACCGCCGGATGGAGTGGGATTGGGCCTGCAACGGCGCCCTGACGCTGAGCCATGGCCATACCCCCGAAAGGGGCTTCATCAAGTACCGGTGGCAGGGCTACAGCGAGGGATTGCCGATGTACCTCCTCGCCCTGGGTTCACCGACACACCCGTTGTCCCACGATAGCTATCGGGCATGGACTCGAACCTACCGATGGAAGCGCGTCTACGGATACGAATATCTCTACGCCGGGCCGCTTTTCATCCACCAATTCATGCATGCCTGGATCGATTTTCGCGGGCTCCAGGATGACTTCATGAGGGCGAAGTCGTCCGATTATTTCGAAAACAGCCGCCGAGCCACCTATGTCCAGCAGGAATACTGCCGCAGAAATCCCCGGGGCTTCGAATGCCACTCGGATCTGAGCTGGGGCATCACCGCCTCCGACGGGCCCGGGCCGTTCGTGCGGCGGGTCAAGGGCCGAAGGATCAACTTCCTGGGCTATCATGCGCGCGGGATTCCCTTTGGGCCGGACGACGGGACGATCTCGGCGGGAGCCGCCGTGGCATCCGTTCCGTTCGCGCCGGAGATCGTCCTTCCCACGATCGATTACTTCATGAAGACGGACGTCGGGAGCCGGCCCTGCGGGTTCGCTGTCTCGTTCAATCCGATGGTCGGCGACTCGGCCGGGCACCGGGAGTGGAGGTCGAAGCACAATTTTGGCCTGAACCACGGCCCGCTGATCCTGATGATAGAATGCTATCGCTCCGGCCTGATCGGGCGCCTCATGCGAAACTGCCAGCCGGTGGTGAGGGGCCTGCAGCGCGCCCATTTCTCGGGGGCCTGGCTTCCGTCGCCCAAGCCGGGGGCGCATCTTCCCAAGTGACCAGATCTGAAGCCTGTTGCGCATCCCCTCATCCCCGGACGGCCTTCTCGCATGGACCGATTGCCTTCACCGCCCGGCCGCTTCTTCCGGGGAATCGCCGGCTTGTTGTCGCTGGCCTGCATGCATGCGCCTGGTTCCGCCTATTCGCAGGACGCGAATGGGTTTCATTCGGATTCCACGCCGGCGCTCGCCGCCTTGGCTCGGTTCACCGCACCCGACGTACCTGTGGTCGGCCCCGGCGAACTTCCCTCCGACCCGCCTAACTGGACGGTTTCGCCTTCCCTTTCACAGGCGGCGCTGCCCGGCAACGGGCCAGCCCAGCACCCGATGCTCTACATCGGGGAGGGCTGCAACACGATGTTCGTGGTTCGGGATGGAAGGATCCTGTGGACCTACTCGACCGGGAAGGGCTGGGAATTCGATGATATCTGGATGCTCGGCAACGGAAACATCCTCTTCTCCCGGATGAGCTACGCCGAGGAAGTGACACCCCAGAAGCGGGTTGTATGGCATCTGGACGCGCCCAAGGGCACGGAGATCCACACCGTGCAGCCCATTGGGCTGGACAGGGTGTTGCTGGTTGAAAACGGCCTGCCGCCGAAGCTCATGATCGTCGATGTGAAGACGGGGCAGGCGGAGGTGGAACACGCTCTGCCGGCTCCGAGCCTCACGGACCGGGGCACGGTGCATGGCCAGTTCCGCCGGATGCGGATCACCGCGAACGGAACCTATCTCGCCCCGTTTCTCGAGATGAACAGGGTCGTCGAATACGACAAGGACTTCACGGAAATCTGGTCGTACGCAATTCGCTCCCCTTGGGCGGCGGTGCGCCTGCGCAACGGAAACACCCTGATCACCGATGAAAAGGACGAACTGACCCGGGAGGTGAACCCGAAGGGTGAAACGGTCTGGGAATTCAGGCTGTCCGAGCTGCCGCCGGGAATCGTGTTTCACGGCTCCCAATCCTGTGCCAGGCTCGCCAACGGCAACACGATCCTCTGCTCAAGGGGTGATTCCGGCAAGGGCTGCCAGCTGGTTGAAATCACCCATGGGAAGAAAGTCGTGTGGGCGATGTATGACTGGAAGGACTTCGGGCCGGCGACGGCGATCCAGGTCCTGGACGACCCGGGAATCCCGGAGAATCCCGGCGACCTCCAGCGGTGATCGGCCCGGGAGGGCCTGCAAGTCCATGGCGCCGGCGGGGCCGAGCTATCCCGCACCGCCGATCATAAGAAATTGCCGCCGCTCCGGCGCGGGGGTAGAGCAATCCATGGAACGCGCGGAAGCATCAAGGCCGGGGGCGGGACGCCCGGCCATCATGGCCCTGATGGTGGCCGTGCTGGTTTTCTGCCTTCTCTACCTGAGGCGACAGAAGCCGGCGGACCCCAGGGCCTTGCAACCGCAGGGAACGCCTCCCGCCCCGCTTGCGGCCGGAGCGAACGACCCGGTGTCCGCGCGAAGTCCCCCCGTTGGGGCGGCCTCGGCCGATCCGGCCGAGAGGTCCCGCCGCGCATTCGAGAAGCTGCGCTCGGCCTATGCGGACCTCGTGAACGCGAAGTCCTACCGCATCGTGACGACGGCGCGCCAGCCGTCGGGGAGCTGGGCGACCTTCACCTACCTGAGGCAGAGGACCGGTGCCGATGGAAACCTGCTGAGGATGGACACGGTGAACTACGATGCTTCCGGGAAGGTGATGCCCCATCTCAGCCGAAGCTTTATCACGAACCAGGACGGGGATTGGGAGCTCTCCGACTTTGAAGGAAGCGAGGAGGTCGCTTTCCATGTGACCGGCCCAACGTCGGACTCCACGCCTGCGGAGATGCAGCACGCCTTTGTGGCACAGTCGCAGGCGGCCATGGACCCGGGAAGCACCTATTCAGAGAGCGCCGGAACCTATGGCAGCCAGGCGGTCGAGATCGTCACGGTGTCCTCGCAGCGCGGGGACGTGGAGCGCTTTGCCATAGGCTCCTCGACCGGCTCGCTGATGTACTGGTCCATGGGGGAGACGGCCTATGAGACCACCGTCGAGACAAACGTGGACCTCGCACCCGGGGAGTTTGCCATCCCCAGCGGAAAGATCGTGACGCAATCCCAGGACCCGAACCGCGACAGGGGATATCTTTTTGACCCGCCCGCCGCGGCACCGACCCCGGACGGGACGCCGAGCCGCTGAGGGGCCCGAGCCCCTACGACCTGCCGTTCATGAACGGCTGCGCCTTGAGCCAGGCGACCAGCTCATCCGCCAGGACGCGGTGGTCCGCCACCCGGGGATGGTTCGACGTCCAGTGAACAAAGACATAATGGCTGATGCCGGGATCCCTGGCCTCGAGGCTGGAAACCGCGGCCGTCCACGCCGCTCCCAGCTCCGTGCTGTGGGTGCCCGCCCACATCGCGCCGTTGAGGAGGACGATCGAGGCCTTCGGATAGGCGGCGCGGATCGCATGCACGAGCGAGACATACTTCTCGGCGAAGTTGCCGGGGAAGGGGAGGCCGCGGGACCTCGGGAAGGAGTCGTCGTTGTCCCCGAGGAGCACGAAGACCACGTCGGGGATCCATGCGTCGAGGTTCGCCCTCGCCGATGCGGCCGTGGGGTAGACCCCGTCCCACACCTGCCCGTCGAGCACGTCGACAAAGCCCGTGGCCAGACCGATGCCGCTCACGGAGATATTCTCGTAGTCGGCGGAAAAGGCGGCCGCGGTCAGGGCGGCCCAGCTGAACGCGGCGTCATGCGTGCTTCGATCGTCCCACTGGTCCTTGTCCCCGTCCTCATCGCAGGCCCCGACCGTGATGGAATCGCCGATGAATTCCATCCTCATCCTGTAACGGGGGGCGGGCGGCGAAAAAACCATCCCGCCGCGTGCGATCCCGATGCCGTTGAAATGGGCGGTCCCGGCGGTCGCCTCGCTCCGCTTGAAAAGCGCGAGGTGGTGCCGGCCGGACCCCGGGACCGGCAGGGCGATGGTGCGGTCGGGCATTCCCTCCCGCAGCGCCACGACCGTGCTGGCGCCGTCGACGGACGCATTGAAGAACACCTGGCCGGTGACACCGCCGAACCGGAGGTCGAGCCGGTCGCCTTCAAAATCGATGCCTATCGTGCTCGCCTCCCAAATCACCACCGGGCTCGCGGGAGCGCTGAAGTCGAACCGGCCATCGTAGCTGAAGCGGGGGTCGGAGGCGGGCACAAGCTGCAGGCTCCCTGCAGCGGGAGCCGACGCGGCGCCGGTGTCGGCGCCGAGCGCCGACAGGGCCAGCGCAACCCCCGCGATGCCGGGCAACAGGCGGTGGTACATCATGGATATCGCTGGCCAAACGGCTTTTCGACGCAATCCAAATGGCCGCGTCGACCCTCTCCTTCGCCGCCTGGGGCGCCGCTATTTCAGCCAGCGCGCGAGCCAGTCCCGGACCTCGCCATACCAGTACACGGAATTCTGGGGATGCAGCACCCAGTGGTTCTCGTCCGGAAAATAAAGAAGGCGCGAAGGCACGTTCTGCGCCTGCAGCGCCGCATAGAACTCCAGGCCCTCGTCGATCGGCACCCGGTAGTCCATCCCGCTGTGGATCACGAGGGTCGGTGTCTTGAAGTGCGACGCATAGTTGATCGCGTTTTCCTTGTCATAGGCGGCGGTGCGGTTCCAGGGCGATCCGCCCATCGGGCCCTCCTGCCAGTAGATGCCGACGTCCGAGGCATACTGGGTGGTGAAGTCCAGGGCGCCGTCATGGCAGACGATCGCCTTGAAGCGGTCGGTGTGCCCGCACACCCAGCACGCCATGTATCCCCCATAGCTGGCGCCAAGCGCGGCGGTGCGGGAGGCGTCGAGGAAGCTGAAGTTGGCGAGGAGGTAGTCCGTCCCCTTCATGATGTCCTCGAAGGGCTTTTCCCCCCACGCGCCGGTGATCGACGCGAGGAACTTCTGCCCGAATCCGGTCGAGCCGTGCCGGTCGATCCATGAGGCGACATAGCCGGGGGTCACCAGGACCTGCGCGTTCCAGCGGGGCTGCCAAATGTCCCCAATCGNNACGAAGACCTGCGCATTCCAGCGCGGCTGCCAAATGTCGCCGACCATGGTGGCCGGCCCGCCGTGCATGAGCTGGAGCAGGGGGTATTTCTTCGCCGGGTCGAAGTCCGGCGGGTAGATGAGCCAGAGAAGGATCGGATCCCCGTCCGCGCCCGTGAAGGTGTGCTCCTCCACCTTGCCGAGCTTGAGCTGCGCAAAGAGGGCGTCGTTGATGTGGGAGCGCACCGAGGCGGCCCCGGTCGCCAGGTCGAGGGAATAGACCTCGTCCGCCCGGCTGAAGCTCTGCTTGAGGTAATACAGGGATTTCGCGCCGACGGTGAGCTCGGAATTCGTGCCGTCGCCCACCACCACCCCGACGGTGCCGCCGTCGGGCGCGCCCTTGAAGATCTTCGTGCGGCCGTGGTCCTCCGCGCGGAAGTAGAGCGCGGTGCCGTCCGGGGAGGAGTGCCAGTCCTCCGGCGCCAGGTCGAGGCCGGCGAACAGGCGGCTTATCCTTCCCGTCGCCAGGTCCACGCGCATCAGCCTCGTGTTCTCGGGGCCCGCATCGGACTTCAGCTTGCGGCCAAACAGGATGCCGCTTCCGTCGGCGGTGAAGCGCGGGTTGGCGTCGTCGCCCAGGTTGTCGGTCGTGAGGTTCCTCCAGTCGGTCCCGGGTTGGTCGATCGAGAGAAGGTAGATGTCGGTGTTCTCCCTTTCGCGGAAGGGCGGCGGGGTGGTCCCCGCGCAGAGCGCGATCCATTTGCCGTCGGGCGAAACCTCGTACTGCTTCTCCCCGTCGAACCGGAAGGCCCGGTCCCATCGCGGGGTGAGGTCGGTCGTCTTCCCGGTGTCGAGGTCGACCACCATCAGGTGCGTCGCGTAGCCGTCGGTGAGCCAGGTGTCGAAAAAGCGGTAGAAGCCGTTCTCGGTGACCTTCGCGGTCATCTTGCTCTCCTTGCGCTTCTTGAGCTCCGCCCGGGTCGCCGCGAGGTCGCCCGCGAGCCGGGGCAGCACGCTGGTCGCGAACACGATGTGCCGGCCGTCGGGAAGCCAGCGGGGGGACGAGATGGGGAGCGGCAGCCCGAGGACCCTCTCGGCCTCGCCGCCGTCGGCGCGGATGACGTAGAGCGAGGCCTCCTCGTCGGCGCCGCGCTTCGACACAAAGGCGACGCTGCCGCCGTCGGGGCTCCATTTCGGGTCCGCGTCGGTGCTTTCCGCCGAGGTGAGCGCGCGCGTCGAGCCGCTCGACGTGTCCATGAGCCAGAGGTGGGTGACGGAGCTGTTCTTCTCGAGGTTGTACTCCTTGAGCGCGAACACGAGCCGGGCGCCGTCCCTCGAAAGATCAAGGGACGAGGGACGCTTGACGGACCACAGGTCCTCGGCGGTGATGGCGCGCTTCGAAGCGGCGGGTTCGGCGGCGGTCGCGATTGCGGCCGCCAGCGCCAGCATGGCGAGCAGCCTGGCGGGATGGGTTGGGTGCATCGCAGCTGATAGTGGCGTCCCGGCCTTCCCGGGCGAGCCCTTCTTGGCCCCGACGGGCGGGTGGGAATCGTGTCCCGGATGCGGCCGGCGCCCAAACGGTTTTGACAAGCCGCACGCGTCGGGCAGAAAGAGCACCGATGAACGCCCCTGGCATACGGATGCTTGTCTTCTCGGCGGCGGCCGCCTCCCTTGCCGGCCCGCTGTTCTCTGCCTCGACGGTCTACATCACCTGCCAGAAGGAGCATGTCTTCCTCCAGACGAGCGTGGCCACGCCGGTGGCGGATCCCACGAACCCCTTCCAGTTCTATGCCCAGTCCCCGCTGCCCGGGGGCTTCACCCCCCCCGGGGGGGCCGGCGCCACGCTGGTCCTCGACACGGCCACCAGCAAGTATGAGTACGACAAGTACTATGCCACGCAGGCGGACCTGGACGCCGCCTTTCCGGACGGGAGCTATGCCTTCAACGTCACCGGGTACCCGACGTTCAGCCTCAGCCTCACCGGCGACGGCTACCCGAACATGCCGCAGGTCACGAACGGCACGTGGAACGCCTCCGGCGACTACGTCATCGACTCGACGCAGTCCGCCACGATCACCTTCAACACCTTCTCGTCCTACGGCACGGCCGGGGTGGGAAGCCACATGCAGATCACGGTCAGGGGTTACGACGGCGGCACGGTGAGCCTGATCCAGCAGGCGATCACCCCCACCAATCCATCCCCATTCACGTCCTACGTCATCCCGGCAGGCACCCTGGCGCCTGGGTCGATCTATCTGGGCATCGTCGAGTTCGACTCGGTGCAGGCGGTGAACAACACGACGGTGACGGACCAGTCCGCCTCCACGGTCTACAGCGCCCTCACCGGCTTCAAGATCGTGACGAGCGGGACGGCCCCGGACGCGCCGGTGATCACCCTGCAGCCCACCAGCCAGACGGCGCCGCTCGGGGCGAACGTGACCCTTGCCCTAGGCTTCAGCGGCCAGGACGCGTTCCAGTGGTACAAGAACGGCGCCGCGATCAGCAACGACAACAATCCGGGCGGCTCGGGGCTGAGGCTCGTGGACATCCAGGCTTCGGACGCCGGCAGCTATTACGCCGACGTCATCGCTCCCGACGGCAGCTACACCCAGTCCAACACGGTCACCCTCTCCATCGGCACATCGACCGCGGCGGCGCCCTCCTTCGGGACCCAGCCCCAGTCGCAGACCCTCGCGGGCGGGAGCACGGTGGTGTTCGCCGCGGTGGCGGACGGGTCGCCCACCCCGACCTACCAGTGGTACTTCGACGGCCACACGCTTTCCGACGGCGGCGGGGTGAACAATGTCACGGGACCCGCGCTGGTCATCAACGGCGCGGCCGCGGCCAGCGCGGGCACCTACTACTGCATAGCGACCAACGCGTCCGGGTCGCTGCAGAGCAACACCGCGACCCTGGCGGTGGCGTCCACGACCAATGTCGGGCGCCTCGTCAACCTCTCCTGCCGGGCCGAGGTGGGCACCGGGAGCAACATCCTCATCGCAGGGTTTGTCTCGGGCGGGGCGGGCACAACGGGATCCGAGTCCGTCCTGATCCGGGCCTCGGGTCCCGCCCTCGTCCCGTTCGGCGTGACGGGCACGCTCCCCGACCCGCAGCTGCAGCTCTACTCGGGATCCACCCTGCTGGACACCAACGACGCCTGGGGAGGCAGCTCGGCCATCTCCACCGCGGCGGCCAGCGTCGGGGCCTTTGCATGGGCAAGCCCCTCCAGCCACGATGCGGCCTTCCTCCAGACGCTGACGCCGGGAGCCTACACCGCCCAGGCCGCCGGGGAAAGCGGCGATACCGGCGTTGCCCTGGTGGAGGTCTACGATGCCACGGCGGACAGCTCCTACACCCTGGCGACCCCGCGCCTGGTAAACCTCTCGGCGCGCGTGCAGGTCGGCACGGGAGGCAACGTCCTCATCGCGGGTTTCGTCATCGGGGGCTCGACCGCCAAGACCGTGCTCATCCGCGCCTCGGGCCCGGCGCTCGTACCCTTCGGCGTCACGGGCACCTTGCCCGACCCCCTCCTGCAGCTCTACACGGGCTCGACCCTCCTCGGCACCAACGCCGGGTGGGGCGGCGGCACGCAAATCGCCCGCGAGGCGGCCGCGGTGGGCGCCTTCGGCTGGTCGGATTCCGGCAGCCTGGATTCGGCGATCCTCGTCACGCTGCCACCGGGGGCCTACACGGCGCAGGTGTCGGGGGTCAGCGGGGACACGGGCGTGGCGCTCGTCGAGGTGTACGAGGTGTACTGAGATTCCGGCTCCATCGGCGGCAATCGATCGCGGTTGCCGGTCGAGCTGCAAACGCAACAGGCAAACGCGGTCACAACCCACACATAACACAATGCCCTCAAAGAAAAAGGCCCCGGCAAAGACCCGTGCCAAGTCCAAGAAACCCAAGTCGAAGGCGGCCAAGGCAAGTTCATCAATGATCACGTGGACCTGGACGGCAGGGGGTTCAAAAAGGCTGCCGCCTGCTTCGCGCACGCGGAAGCGCCATTAGCGGCTTCCGGCGGGATCATCCGCCGCAGACGGCCGGCTTCGGCTGGTCGGCCCAGGGGCCGTCAGCCGGCGCGTCGGGGCTCGGGAGCCGCGTTCAAGGGAGCGGAATGAACTGCGTGCCCCCGGCCTGGTCGTTCGAGAGGACCTTGCCGTCGACCCAGACGATGATGTTGGTCCCGCTCACATATCCCTTGTTCCCGCTCGCCTGGTCCGTGGCGTTCATGCGCCAGCGGAACGCCACCTTTTCGTCCTCCCCGGCGAAACCAGCGCATCCATTCCGGATCGCTCGGCGTCAGGGGCTTGCCATCCTTGGTGGACATCGAGGCCAGGATCGGCGTGATCTGCGGGAACTGGGCGGTCGCGTGGCAGGACTGGCAGGAGGACATCGTGTTGTCGACCGGACCGTTCAGGCGCAGGCCCCACCCCAGGTGCATGGGCGGAAGGTCCGCCGAGGTGTTGATGATCGTGTGCTTGAGTTCCGGATTGATGACCGTCTTGGTCGGCCTGGGGTTCGAGTCGGAGAAGCTCGTGACCTCCGGATCGTTGCCCCACATGATCCCGACCGGAACGGCATTGAGCCACAGGTTGGGATTGGCGAGGGCGCCGTTGTAGACGAACGTCCCAAAGACCCAGCCTCCCGTCTCCTTTGCGCGCGGATCGCGCACCATGATGTCCATCTGGATGAACCGGACCGTGCTCATCACCCGCGGGGACGTGACCGGCATGAATTCCTTGGTCGTGTAGGCCAGCCACTCGATCGGATTGGTGAGAAACGGCACCTCGCCGACCGGGGCGGTGGTGAACAGCAGCTTGGCCACCACCGTTCCTATCGGGAAACCCTCGGACTGCATCACGGTCGTCGTCGGATTCTCGGCATCCCTCCATACTTTCCCGATCATGTAGCCGCCCGGGGGATTGTAGAAGCCGACGGCATAGGTCTGCCATTGGCCGGGCTGCGACGCCGACAGGACATAGGGGAACACGGGCCCCTCCTTTGTCAGCCCATGGATGCCTTCGCGGCCGAAAGGGCCATAGTGCTGCCAGGGCACGTGGTACCATGTGCGGACCTTGTTGTCCTCCAGGTAGAAGTCGTTCGCGATGCTGCCGCCCTCGATGTTGCCCTCGTAGATGTAGGCGCGCACCGCCTCCATGTATTTCTTCCAGTCCTTGGTGTAGTCGATCTGGAGGATGTTCTGGACGGCCGGCTCGGTCTCGGGCTTCGCCTGCGGGAAATCCTGGCTGAGCTTGAAGATCCGGCTCTGGTACATGCCCGGAGGCGGCAGCTGGCCAAAGTCCGGGAATCGCGGGAGCAGGGGCGCCGCGCTCGTCTCGGCCCGGGAGCCGGTCGCGATGCACAGGAGGACCGAGGCCAAGGCCACGCCGGCGATTCGATGGAGATCTGGATTCATGGGGGTAGGGGTGAGTGATTCCGGCGGAATAAGCCGCCGGGCCGCCCGCGGTCGACCTCCAGCTGTGTCCTGCAGGTCGACCCGGGCGACGGCGCGAACGCACGGCCCCAATCGTGTCGCGGCCCTCGCAGCTGGATGCGCGGCAGTGAATTCAACCTACCGTAGTTGGATTGAATTCCATTTTTGCCGTCTATGACGAATTCTACATGTTTTTACGGGGCGCATTCTTGTCCCGGCGGCCCAGGAAAGCGGCACGTTGCGCACAGGCCGGCGAATCTTCGGGGGACCGCTTGCGGCCCACCACGGGGAACCGCATGCGGAGGAATGGGGCATTCATGGTGTGCCCCGGATTTTTGTCCGAAAGCGGCAAAACGGGAAGACCTTGATGCGTCGTCGGCGTCCGACAGCCGGCGGAAAGCGAACCGGAAGAAGGGCTGTGCGTTTTGGGCTCAGGACAACAATATCGGCAGGAGAACCCCGAGACCGATGACAAAAAGGCAAAGGGCCGGGGCCGGGGTGGCGACCGGCCTGGTGCGGCGCTTCTCCAGCGCGGCATAGCGGGGATCCTCGAGAAGCCAGCTCCTATAGCGGCGTTCGAAGGCCAGGAACACGTTTGCCGTCACGAGGCCGAACAGGAGGTGGCCGACCAGGGAGGGAAGGTGCGCGGCGGCCGCCTCCGGCGTCCAGTCGCATTCGCCGGTGCGCAGGATCGGAAGCAGCGTCATCGGCCCCGCATACCACCAGATCAGGCCGAAGAGCAGCCCCCACAGGCTGCCGAACACCACGTTGGATGTCTCGCCGCGGAACAGGAGGCCGTAGCTCGCGCCGATGAACGTGCTGACGGCGAGGTGGAGACAGACCCCAAAGACCGGGTGCAGCCCGGCGCCATGACCCGCGAGCCTTCCTATCATTCCGGCGTGCATCATCAGCGGCAGCGAAACCAGGCCCCCGGAGAAGCCCGCGGCCGAGCCCCAGCCGAGCGCCAGCAGGAAGTTCACGCCGGGCCCCTGCCGCTTCCGGTTGAGCGGATCGGAGTCGACGAAAAGGCGCGTCCAGACGACGTCGACCCCGGCGTAAATGATGCCGAGGATCAGGCCGAAGAGGATGTGGCCGATGATCGGGCCAAACAGCCGGCTCGCGCGATCCGACGACCAGTCCACCCGCGCGCCCGCCGCGAGCGGGAAAAGGGTGAAGTGCGCCAGGAACCACCAGAACATGGAATAGGCGACACCCCATCCCATCGCGGACCCGAGGTTGCGCACATCCCTCTGGAAAAGGAGGCCGAAGGTGGTGCCGATCAGGCAGGCTACGAAGAAGTGAAACACGACGGCTCCCGAGTGCGACTCCAGCCTGCCAAATCCGTAGATCAGCGGGTAGAAGTCGCCCTTGTACATCCATCGGGTGAAGATGAGCGCCGCGATGACGCCGGCCGCGCCCCCGGCCACGATGGCGCGCCCCCAATGAAACCCGCCGGCCGACTTCGAGCGGACCGTGCCCCAGACGCCCAGGCAAAATCCGACCGGGGCGCCGATGCAGGTGATGCAGCCGACCAGCTCCGGGAAACGGGCGCGCGACTCGCCGAGCATCGCGTCGGTCGAGTATCCGGCGCCATGGAGGATGACGGCCAGCGCGGGGAGGACCATCCAGAGCATATATCCGGCCCCGAGGCCCCAGATCATTCCCGCTCCGGGGCTCGTCGCCTTTCCGCGCAGCGCGAGGGCAAAGACAAGTCCGAAGGCTGCCCCGGCCGAGCCCAGCCGGGCGATGGAGGAGTGGCCGATTGCGGCCGCGAGAGCACCCCCGGCAGCCCCGACCGCGATCGCCAGCAGGATTTCCACCCAATCGATTCCGCTTCCACGGGCAGCGGGAAGGGAGGGCGTTTGCGCTTCGGGGATTGGCATGCCGTTTCGTCCTATTTGGGCTCGATCGTCTGGACGATGTCGCGGGGGAAGAATATCTCGAAGGTCCAGTCGAGCAGGACGCGGGCCTTGCGCTCCAGCCCGGGCAGCTTGGAGATGTAGATCCCGCGCCACATCATCCAGGCCAGCAAACCGGAGAACCGGAGCGACCGGCTGCGCGCGAAGGGAAGGGTGATCTCGGCGCAGGCGGTCTGGTGCCCCACCACGCAGAGGGAGCCGAGCGAATCGAAATGAAACGGGGCCAGGGGCTTGCCCCTCAGGGCGCAGCCTATGTTTCGGGCGAGGGCAGCGCCCTGCCTGAGCGCGAACTGCGCCGTCGGAGGGCACGCCTTGCCGCTTATCCCGTCCTTCACCGCGGCACAGTCGCCGAGCGCCCAGACCCCGGGGCGCCCGGCTACCGCCATCGTGCTCTCGACCACGGCGGCCCCGCGCTTGTCCGTCTCGAGCCCGAAGGACTTGAGCAGGGGGTTGGGCGCCGTCCCCGCGGTCCAGACCAGGGTCTGCGTGCGGACGACCCCGTCGCTGAGCGTGACCTGGCCCGGCTGGGCGTCCAGCACCCGCGTGCCGAGGCGGAAATCGACGCCCCGGGCTGCCATCCGCCCCTGCGCGTAGCGCGCGAGCGACTCGCTGAGCTCAGGGAGTATCCGGTCGCGCGAATGGACCAGCATGACCCGAATCTCGCCGGAGGCGACCGCCGGATAGTCGGCCGAGATGCCGCGCGAGAAGTCGTTGATCGCCCCGGCGAGCTCCACGCCGGCGAACCCGCCCCCCGCCACCACGAATGTCACCAGCGCCCGGCGGGTTTCCGGGTCGGGCTCGCGGTCGGCGCGCTCGAACATCTCGATGACGTGGTTGCGGATGCGGCTCGCGTCCAGCAGGGTCTTGAAATCAAGGGAATGCCGCTCGATGTTGTCCGCGCCGAAGTAGTTCGAGACGGATCCCAGGGCCAGCACGAGGTGATCGTAGGGGATTTCCCGGGCCGTGCCGGGGGCCCCTCCCACGCAGGACACCTTCACGACCCGCCGCTCGAAGTCGACCGCCTCCGCGAGTCCGCGCACAAACTCGGTTCTATGGAGCGACGAGCGCAGCGGCGTGCTGATATGGCTGGCCTCCAGGCTGCCTCCTGCCACCTCGGCGAGCATGGGGGTGAACAGCAGCGCGTTCTGGTCGCTCACGAGCGTGACCGAGACCGGCCCTCCGCCGTGAAGGTCCTGCTCCAGCCCGGCGGCCGTGGCCATTCCCGCAAACCCCCCGCCAAGGATGACGACATTCTTCGACGCAGGGCCCTGGGCTTGGGCGGGTTCGGATTCCGCGCCGGCAACCCGGTCGACGACCTCGCTGAACGCCTGCGTCAGCACCCCCAGCAAGCCACCGTACAGCGTCCACCCCACCAGCGCGGGAAAAAGCGTGCGGATCGAGTCGGCATCGAACGGTGGAAAGCCAACGGTGAGGCTCGGAACGCCGATGCAGGTCACCAGGATCCAGAGCGGGATCCCGAGCGCGGCCCCGGCCATGGCTCCTTCCGCGTACGCCCCCCGGATCCTTCCCAGCCCGGCGGCGAATGCCGCTCCCAGCACGATTCCGACCAGCAGGCTTGCGTGCGGTGCCGCGTTCGTCGCTGCCAGGGGATAGCTCGACGCCAGGCCCGCGAAAGCGCCGGTCAAGGTTCGCCTGAAAAGCGGCTTCATGGGCGCATCGGTTGTCGAAAGCGGGGCAGGTCGAAGGCAAGGGGATAAGAACGCAAACGGGAGAGCTTTGGCAACGGGCGTTTATTCCGCCGCCCGGCAAGGCCACGCGGTGATGCCGGCCCGAAGCCGCCCTGCCGGGCGGCGCAGCCCCTCGGCGGTGCTTGGGCGCAGGCCAGCCTGCGCCGCGACTCATGTCCCCATCAGGCGGAGCCCCTCGGCCTCGGGGCCGTTTCGCACGCTGCAGGGTGTGTCGAAGAACAGGGTCGCGCGCCTGTCGGCGGTGTAGGCGGGCCAGTCCGGCAGGCCGGCGTGATTCGGGTTTCCCGTCCGCGCGAAGCTGACCCACGCGCCGCTGACCTGCTTCGCCAGGGCGAGCGCCTCCGGGAGCATCCCGCTGTAGTGGTCGCAGAGCTCGGCGTTGTCGAAGACAAACCCGATCTCGCAGGCGTGGAACGTGCCCGGTCGGTCGTCCAGCATGGGGGTTCGCCATGCATAGACGTACGAATAGGCGGGCGCCGCTCCCATCGCGGCCTTCCGGGCCGCCTGTTCCACCGCAGGGCGTCGGAAGGGAGCCGCTCCCATGGCTGCATAGATGCCAAAAGGCGTCGCCTGGGGATAGTCCCGGCGGTAGGCCCCTATGATGGCGTCCCCCCTGTCGCCGAACGCCGCGCGCACCTTCCGGTTGAGCTCCTGGTCGGTCATCGACACCAGTTCGCCATGATCCAGGCCGCTCACCGATTCGTTGAGTATGGTGCCCGTCAGCAGCGGGACGTCGGCCGACTCCAGCGGGGCGCCCGGGTCGAAGGGGTGGTGGGGGAGGATGTTCCCGTCGACCGTCGGCCCCCAGCCGGCCAGCCCGAACTCATGGCCGAAAGCCAACGGTTCGTGCGGATTCAGCCTCTTCATGACCTCGTCGGCGGCGCCGGCAAGGCGATCGACCGGGACCTTCTGGATCTCGTCCGCCCGGGACTTCGACAGGCCGAGTTCCTGCATGACGCCGGCGGCCACCTTGGCCGAGTAGTCCGGCTCGAGCGCCTTCAGGAATGGGCCGCTTTGGCAGGCGGCCCTGTGGAACAGGCCCTTGGCCGAGGGCATGGCCATCAAGTTGATCACCTTCCCGCCGCCGCCGGACTGGCCGAAGATCATCACGTTTCCGGGATTCCCGCCAAAGTTGGAGATGTTGTCGCGGACCCATTTCAGGACCGCGACGTAGTCCAGCAGCCCGGCGTTGGCGGAGTCCGCGTACCTTGCGCCGCCCAGCTCCGTCAGGTTGAGGAATCCAAACACGTTCAGGCGATGATTGTGGGTGACGACGACGACGTCGTTGTTTCGCGAGAGGTTCTCTCCGTCGTACGAGAGGAGGTCATTGTCGAAGCCGCCCTCATAGCCTCCACCGTGCATGTAGACCATGACGGGCCGCCGGCCCGGCCCGTTGATTTCCGGCGTCCAGACGTTGAGGCGCAGGCAATCCTCCCCGGGCACCAGGATTCCCATTCCCCGGTGCAGGAGAAAGGCGTCCTCGTCCGACGGGGCCAGGTTCCTTCCATCGAAGTTGAAATGCGTGGAGGAGGCCCGCGCCTGGAAGCACGCGCGTCCCAGCTGCAGCGCATTCCGGATTCCCGTCCAGGGCTCCGGCGCTGCCGGGGCCATGAACCGGTTCGCGCCGCTCGTGGAGGCGCCATAGGGAACGCCCTTGAAGGCGTACACCCCCTTGCGCTGAAATCCACGGATCCTTCCCGACGGGGTCTCGACGACGGTCTTGGCGTCGGACGCAATGACGTCGCTCTTGCCGGCGGCCATCGGGGGCGGTCCGGACGCCGGTTCGGGTTGCGCAGCCTGTGCCCGGGAGTTCCTTGCCAGGAGGACGGGCGCCGCAATCCCGGCCCCTATCGCCGCGACGCGCTTCACAAACGAACGCCGGCCCATGGAGGGCCGTTGGTCGCCTTCGTTCGGCGTTCCTTGCCGCTTGCCGGAGGGTTCATTCATGGGGGGGAGGGGTTCTTCACGAGCGGTTGCCTGGGGTTGGAGCCCGCCGCACGCCGGTGCGCGGCTGATGTCAGACGGGGCGCACTGGACTGAATGGGTTCCGGGCGCGGCGGTAAACGGGTAATATCGGCAACCGGTTGGACAAAATGGGCAAGGTCGGACATAGCGCCCCGGAGGGATCGAGGCCTTGCCAATGCCTGGTTCGCCCGCTGGTGTGCTGGATCGCCGCTTGTCCTCTTGGGACCCTCGGCACGAACTTCATCCGCCGCCCGCACATGAGATCATGGTCACGGATTCTCCTTGCAATGTCATGGGGCCTGATGGCGGGGCGTGCGATGGCGGGCGCCGCGGATCACCGGCTGGACATCTACTGGAATGACGTGGAGGGCGGGGGCTCCACTCTCATCGTCACGCCTGCCGGGCAGTCGATCCTGATAGATTCCGGGAACCCGGGGACACGCGATGCCGGGCGCATCCATCACACGGCGGCGGCGGTGGCCGGGCTGACGAAGATCGACTACTATATCACCACGCATTTTCATCTCGATCATTACGGCGGCATCGCCCAGTTGGCGGCGCTGATGCCGATCGGCCAGGTCTATGACCGGGGCATTCCGGAGCACGACCCCGACCACAGCCCCAGCGACGCCCTGTGGCTCCAGATGATCGGGCCCTATCGCGCATTCGCGGCCGACGGCCGCAATCGGGTGACCCCTGGGCTGGCGCTGCCCTTGCGCCAGGCGGTGAACAGCCCGCATTGTTCCCTGCTCTGCGTCGCCAGCGGCGGCCATTTCGTCGACCCTCCTGAGGGTGCCCCTCCCAACCCGCTTGCGGGGGAAAATTCGCACCTCGAATTGTCTCCTACCGACAACGACCTGAGCAGTGCCTGGGTGCTGGAGTTCGGGGCATTCCGCTTCTGGGACGGCGGTGACCTTACCTGGAACATGGAGGGCGCGCTGGTGGCGCCGGTCAATCGCGTCGGCCAGGTCGACGTCTACCAGGTCGATCATCACGGCCTGAACGTCAGCAACAACCCGGTCCTCATCCACAGCCTCTCCCCGACCGTCTCGGTCATGAACAATGGCGCCGAAAAAGGCACGGCCGCGTCCACCCTTGCCGCCCTGGGATCCTCCCCTGGAATCCAGGCCATGTACCAGATGCACAAGAATCTGCGGCCCGGCGATCCGCAGGACAACACCGCCGACGCCTACATCGCCAATTTTGCCCATGACCCCAACCACCGGGACGCGAATTACATCAAGCTCTCGGTCGATCCCGCGGGGACGTCCTATACCATCTTGATCCCCGCCACCGGGTTCAGCCGGACCTACAAGGTGCGGCTCGCCATGGGCCCCTAATATGGGGAG